>JAYVTC010000024.1:0-5596 GCA_043774745.1 Cyclobacteriaceae bacterium
TGCGTGGATTGCAAAAGAACTTGGCCCTCTCAATCCAGTCATACCGGCATTCATTGATATTGGTCAGCGCTTCACGGTGGGTGAAGGTGAAGAGTTGAAAGCGTTTCACACTGCTGGTTTTCTTGGTAATGAATACGGTCCGTTTCTTATCCCGGATCCTTCATCGGGTTTGGAAAGTGTAAGACCTCCGGTGGGCATGTCGGTAAAGCGATTTGAAAGTCGTAATAAATTGTACAATGATTTAATCAGTCAAAGTCCGCATGGAGAGTTTGGCAGCGACTATCAAAAAGAATCACTTAAGAGATCGATGGAGCAAGCTTACATTCTGCTCAACTCGCCCGAGGCAAAAGCATTTGATCTATCGCAAGAACCTAAGGAGATTTATAATAAGTATAATACCGGACGATTTGGACTAGGCTGTTTGATGGCCAGACGACTCACGGAACAAGGTGCGCGATTTATCAGTGTCACTACAGAATACGAACCGTTCAAAGGTTGGGATACGCATGAAAATGGAAACACTCGTCTCAAAGACATGAAAAAACAAATCGATGGCCCAATTGCTCAATTGATTTTGGATCTTGAACGAACTGGAAAGCTGGATAGAACATTAGTCATTTTAGCAAGCGAGTTCAGTCGCGATATGATGGTGGAAGGAAGACCGGGTCTGAAAGTGTTGGAGCAGGTAGATCAACCCAATGTCATTCAGGAAATGAAACATTATGGCATGCATCGCCATTTCACCGATGGTTGCTCTATACTGATGTTTGGTGGTGGTGTAAAGAAAGGTAATGTGTACGGCAAGACAGCTGATGAACGACCATGCAAAACCATTGAGAAACCAATAAGAATCGATCAGATTCATCAAACCATTTATCACGCGCTGGGTATTGCACCAGAAACAAATTATGTAATCGAAGAGCGGCCCTTCTATACAACCCCTGATGGGAAAGGAAAGGCAGAGCTAGAATTGCTTACTTAGCGAATTCAGGACTTTTATTTTAGAATTTCGATTTCATTACCATATAGTGCAAATCAATCATTTGACTTTCTTAAAAATAAGTATTAACCTTCGTAAGGCTATTTGAATTCCCTCATTCGTTGCAAAGCGAATCTATTTATCCCAAACCCTACAACACCTTTATTATGAGAGACAAATTATCTCACCTGTCAGGATGCAGTCGCATTGCACTGGCTTGTCAAGCATTGATTTTATGCGTCTGTTTTCTGGTTTCTTGTCAAAAGCCGAAAGATCCAATGTTGGCGGAAGACCAGGAGATTACCGATGAATCACAATCAGAAAATTGGCTTGCGTATGGGCGCACACACAATGAAAGAAGATTCAGTCCACTCAAAAACATCAATACCGCTAACATCGCGGACCTTAAGGTTGACTGGTTTATGGATTTACCCAATGACCGTGGCTTAGTTTCTACGCCTCTGGTTATCGATGGTGTTCTGTACTTCTGCGGAACGATGAATATTGTTCGGGCAGTGGATGCTACATCAGGAAAACTAATTTGGGAATACGATCCGGAGGTAGGAAAACACATCGCTAATAAACGGAAAGTTGGATGGGTTCATAATCGTGGTATTTCGTTTTATAAAGGAAAAATTTTTGCCGCTACCTATGATGGCAGGTTGATTGGCATTGATGCAAAGACCGGAAAGGAATTATGGAGTGCCACTACCTTTGAGTCAGATCAACCTCTTTATATCACCGGTGCACCTAAGGCATTCAAGAATAAAGTAATCATTGGAAATGGAGGAACAGAAAATGGACCTTCACGCGGTTATGTAAGTGCGTATGATGCAGACACCGGAAAACTTGCCTGGCGTTTTTATATCGTTCCTGGAAACCCCGCAGATGGATTTGAAAATGATGCCATGAAAATGGCAGCCGAAACCTGGACGGGTGAATGGTGGAAACATGGCGGTGGTGGTAACGTATGGCATGGCTTTACTTATGATGCAGATCTGGATATGCTTTACATCGGCACAGGGAATGGTTCTCCATGGAATCGAAAAATCAGAAGTCCGCAGGGTGGAGATAATCTTTTTCTCTCTTCAATCCTTGCACTCGATCCGGATGATGGAAAATACCTATGGCATTATCAGACTACACCTGGAGAAAGCTGGGATTATAATTCCAACATGGATATTGTGCTGGCCGATCTGGATATCGAAGGCAAAAAAACGAAAGCCCTATTGCATGCACCCAAGAATGGCTTCTTCTATGTGATCAATCGTGAAACCGGTAAACTGATATCAGCGGATCCATTTGTAGAAACAACATGGGCCACGCACGTTGATTTAGAAACAGGCCGGCCCGTTGAAGTGCCTGGTGCACGTTATGAAACTTCCCCTGCTTCAATTACACCGAGTCTTTTTGGTGGACATAGCTGGCATGCCATGTCCTATAATCCAGAAACTGGTTTGGTCTATTTACCCACCATTCATAACGCTACTTCCTATTCGGATGAAGGCCTTGACATTGCTACCTGGCATTCAGAGCCATTTAAGGGAGGTTTTGGTGTCAATCTTGGAGGCACAAAACAACCTCGTGAGTATCCTGCTTCTTTACAGGCATGGGATCCTGTTAAAAGAAAGATGATCTGGTCGGTTCCTCAACTAGATTTGTGGAATGCAGGAACTCTTACTACCGCAGGAAATCTGGTTTTGCAAGGGAGAGCGGATGGTATGCTATTAGCCTATGATGCAAAGACAGGTGAAACACTTTGGTCCTTTAATGCAGGACTTGGAATATCAGCCCCACCAATCACATATTCGGTGAATGGAAGACAATACATTGGCTTACTTGTTGGTTGGGGAGGCGCATATGCTGGCATGGCAGGAATTGAAACAGGTTGGGAATACGGTGTACATACCAGAAGGTTGATAGCATTTTCTTTAGCAGGTAATGCAACCATGCCAAAATTACCTCCACCATTTTTTCCCATAGCACTGGAAGAACCCAATTTCATTCTTGATGATGAACAAGCTAATAAAGGAGCAGGAGTTTATGGCGCATGCAGGGTCTGCCACGGAGGAGGTGTTGTTGCCGGTGGTATGGCTCCTGATTTAAGGGCATCCAAAATTGCAGTAGATAAACTTTTATTTAAGAATGTTGTTCGCGATGGCGCAAAAGTGAATATGGGTATGCCTTCATTCCCGCATTTAACCGATGATCAATTAGACGCACTCGTGCATTATATCAGACGACAGGCAAGAAATAGTGCGAAGCCTGCCGTGGTCAGCGGGCATTAAAGGTTTATATTTATTCACGAAGTGAGACACGACCTAACAAAATTAATTCTATGAAAGGCTTAATGATGAACTACCAACTTACGCTGCCAACCATCATGAGGCGGGCCGAAGCACTGCATGGCAAAAAAGAAATCATCACACGCCTGCCCGACAAATCATTGCATCGCTACACGTATACCGACTTTGCTTTGCGCACCAAAAAACTAAGTGTGGCATTAAAGAAATTGGGAGTGATGCCCGGTGATCGTGTAGCCACGCTCTGCTGGAATCATTATCAGCATCTTGAAATCTATTTTGGAGTACCTTCGTTTGGAGGTGTGCTTCATACCTTAAACCTACGACTGTCACCCGATGATCTCGAATATATCGTGAACCATGCCGAGGATAAGGTGCTTATCGTTGATCAGGTGTTATTACCCCTCTTTGATAAATTCAAAAATAAAATAAACGTAAAGCACATTATCGTTATTCCCAATGCAGGCCAACCTGTACCGGAAGGAACATTAAACTATGAAGACGTTGTTGCCTCAGGCGATGAAAGTAAATACATTCCCTTTGAGGGAGATGAAAACACGGCAGCTGCGATGTGCTACACTTCAGGCACCACCGGCAAACCAAAAGGGGTATTGTATTCTCATCGTTCCATCGTATTACACTCCATGGTCTGTTCGTATGCCGAAGGCATGTCGGTACTGGAAGCAGATGTAGTATTACCTGTGGTACCAATGTTTCATGTTAACGCCTGGGGCTTACCATTCACTTGCACCATGCTGGGTTGCACCATCATATTCCCTGGCCCCTATCTCGATCCCGTAAGCTTACTCGAACTCTTCGATAAAGAGAAAGTAACCATCTCCGCTGGTGTGCCCACCATCTGGCTTGCTATTCTGAATGTTTTGAATGCGGATCCAAAAAAATATAACCTGAGTGCTATGCGCCATATGATCGTGGGAGGTTCGGCAGCACCACGTTCGCTCATTAAGAATTTTGATGAACTGCATGGATTGAAAATCCTGCAAGCCTGGGGCATGACCGAAACATCTCCACTTGGAAGTATTGGCGTTCTTTCCAGTGAACTGCAAAAAGAAAGCAAGGAGGTGCAGTATGATTATCGCGCCAAGCAAGGAATGCCTGCTGCCTTTGTGGAGATCAGGGGAAGAAATGAAGATGGAATGATTCCCTGGGATGGCAATACCATGGGCGAACTCGAAGTGAGAGGTCCGTGGATATCCAGCTCCTACTACAACAGTACTGAACAGGATGATAAATTCACATCGGATGGTTGGTTCCGCACCGGTGATATCGTAACGCTGGACGATAAAGGTTACATCGAAATTAAAGATCGAAGCAAAGATGTTATTAAGTCGGGAGGCGAATGGATAAGTTCCGTTGCGTTAGAAGGAGCCTTGATGGGCCATCATGCTGTAGCGGAAGCCGCTGTGTTCGCTATTCCGGATGAGAAGTGGGCAGAACGACCTATGGCGTGTATTGTATTGAACGAAGGCAAGACCGCAACGCGTGAAGAGTTGAAAAAATTCCTTGAACCACTCTTCGCCAAATTCTGGTTGCCCGATGCCTACGAGTTTGTAAAAGAGATTCCTAAAACCTCCGTGGGCAAGTTTAAGAAATCGGTATTGAGGGAACAGTTTAGTAATTATAAAGCATAATCTTACATTAGGTAATTCGAAAATCCCCCACCCACACACTAAAATATCTTTCGTTTTGATTAGCCTGAAAATCATATCTTACGATAATAAATTTATCGCATGAAAAAACATTACACTATCGTATTGGCAACCATCATTATCTCGTCAACCACCTTTGCCCAACAAATAAAACTGGATTCCAAAACAAAGAATGCGCTCGATCATGTCGATAAAGAAAAAATAAAAAGTCACATCACCTACCTCGCTGATGATAAGCTGAAAGGACGCAAGCCCGGAACGGAAGGCTATCAGATGGCTGTTGATTATGTGGTAAATCAGTTTACCCAAATCGGAGTTACTCCGGGTGGTGATAATGGAACCTATCTTCAAAAATTAATACTGCGCAGAGCAACGGTCAATAACGCCATCTCCAAAGCCGTGTTAGTAGATCGCTCAGGCAATGTGGATAGCCTGGTGGCAGGTAAAGATATTTTTATTGTGCCGGGTGTCATGCAAAACCAAGTGCAACTGGAAGCGCCATTGGTTTTTGTCGGCTATGGAATTGAGATTCCGGGTAAATATTCAGACTATAACAACATCGATGTAAAAGGAAAAATCGTTGTGTTTCTCAATGGCTCACCCCAGGGTCTCGACTTGCCTTCTACCATCATGGCCCATTTTAA
>JAYVTC010000025.1:0-11033 GCA_043774745.1 Cyclobacteriaceae bacterium
CCGATAGACATCAATGGCAAAGGGTATACACAATACAAGATCTATCAGGCAGCATTCTATCCGCTCAATGCACAGCCTTTAATTTTTCCGAGCGTTGGATTGGAGATGATAAAATTTAAAGTGGCTAAAAATCCTTCCTTCTTTGGTCAAAACCGACAAGAGGATTTCAAAACATTTTATTCCAAGGAGAAAACAATTAAAGTAAAAGAATTACCCCCACACCCACTGCGCAATTCCGTAGCTGTAGGTGACTATCAATTGGCTGAACAATTCTCTGCAACTAAGCCTAAGACAGGTCAGAGCATGGGATATGAATTTCGAATCATTGGAGAAGGCAATATAACTGCCATCGAAAAACCAGTTGTTAAAAACGATGCTGATTTTGATTTCTATGAACCCAACATGAAACAAAATATCAGGCGAGAAGGAGGCCGTGTATCTGGCAACAAAACATTTAACTATTTCATGATTCCCAAAGAGCCAGGGGATTTTAGATTGGGAGATTATTTTCAGTGGGTATTTTTCAATCCTAATACAAAAAAATACGATACACTGAGATCACAATACACCCTTCGTGTAGAAGGAGAAAGTCAGAAGAATCAATTCATTGAAAGTACCGATCTCGGTTCCTTTTATGATCGGCTGGATGCTTCAGAAAATAAACTTCAACAAGCGACTTCCTTCGATTGGATGAAAGCCAGTTTGAATATTTTTATTTTGGTGATGTTGGCAGGATCGGCTTACCTTGTATTTAAAAAATAATTTTCGCATTCGAGACTCAACAATTAAAACCAGGTAACTTAATATTGAACTTTTGAATTCCTGCAATGAACTCATACGGAACACTTTTTAGAATCAGCACCTTTGGCGAATCACACGGGCCGGCAATCGGTGTAATCATTGATGGTTGTCCTGCCGGGCTTGAGATTGATGAATCATTTATTCAATCCGAACTGAATCGGAGAAAACCAGGTCAATCAAAAATCACCACGCAGCGCAAAGAAGACGACACCTTCAAAATTCTTTCTGGCGTGTTTGAAGGAAAATCCACAGGCACGCCCATCGCTATTGTCATTGAAAATCAGGATCAGCGCAGCAAAGATTATTCTCATATTCAAAATACCTTTCGCCCTTCTCATGCCGATTATACCTATGAATCAAAATATGGCGTGCGTGATTATCGTGGGGGTGGAAGAAGTTCGGCACGAGAAACCGCTGCCCGTGTAGCTGCCGGTGCTATCGCTAAACTCTTATTAAACAAAGCTCGCGTTGTTGTAAACGCTTTTGTTTCTCAGGTTGGAGAATTAAAGGCACCACACTATTCACAATTAGATCTTAGTAAAACAGAAGACAATATTGTGCGCTGCCCTGATGCATCCACCGCTGAAAAAATGATTGCACTTATCGATCAGGTGCGGTTAGATCGTGATACCATTGGAGGGGTGGTGTCGTGCGTAATAAAAAATACTCCTGTTGGATTAGGTGAACCTGTCTTTGATAAACTACATGCCGAACTCGGTAAGGCTATGCTTAGCATTAACGCAGTGAAAGGTTTTGAATATGGAAGCGGTTTTGATGGTGTAACCCTGAGAGGCTCACAACATAATGACGAGTTTTATAATGATGGCACACGAATTCGCACACGGACCAATTATTCAGGTGGAGTCCAAGGCGGCATTAGCAACGGAGAAGATATTTATTTCAATGTCGCATTCAAACCGGTGGCTACGATCATGCAAGATCAACCTAGTGTAAATAAAGAAGGAAACGAAGCAATCGTTTCAGGAAAGGGAAGACATGATCCTTGTGTGGTGCCCAGAGCGGTGCCCATTGTTGAAGCCATGGCCGCATTGGTTATTGCTGATTTCTATTTGCGGGCAAAGACAAGTAAACTGTAAGATTGTCTCTCGCCACCTGTTTAGTTTGGACTAAACTGATTATTCGCTATACTTACCATTGCAGAAACGTAAACCTATTTTATTATGGAGTTATCCAGCGCGCCTCAGAAAAAAAGTAAACTCACATTATACATCATCATTGCTTTGTTTGCGGGTATTGCGATGGGTTTTGTGCTGAATAAAAATTACCTCAACGAGGAAAATAAATCACTCACCGCTGTTCAGGTCACCATCGATGAAACAAATGAAGCATTACGTGTAAGTGCGGATAGCACAACACGCGTACAATTGATTGAAAAGAAAAAAACACTTAACAAGGAAAGGGGCGCGATTCTCTCTGCCCGTGATAAAAAAGTGGAGCCATTTTCCTTGATGGCCGACATCTTCCTTCGTCTTATTAAAATGATTGTGGCACCACTTGTTTTCACCACGCTTGTGGTGGGCGTAGCTAAACTTGGAGACATAAACTCGGTGGGTAGGATTGGAGGTAAAACCTTATTGTGGTTTGTGGCAGCTTCACTGACCAGCCTCATGCTTGGTATGATTCTCGTGAATCTTTTTGAGCCCGGCATTGCCATGAACCTGCCTTTGCCTGATGCCAGTGAAGACACGGGCATTTCAAAGGCAGCATTGTCACTGAAAGATTTTCTCTATCACATCTTCCCCAGCAGCGTCATTGACGCGATGGCGAAAAATGAAATTCTACAGATCGTAGTCTTCTCCTTGTTCTTTGGTGTGGCAACCGCTGCCATTGGCGAACAAGGAAAAGTGGTGATCAACTTTATGGATGCCACAGCACATGTTATTTTGAAAGTAACTGGCTATGTCATGAACCTTGCTCCTGTTGCCGTATTCGGAGCCATGGCCGCCATTATTGCAAAACAAGGACTTGGCATCTTAACTACCTACTCGATTTTCATTGGTGAGTTTTATTTTGGATTGCTCTTACTTTGGGTCATACTATGCCTTGCCGGCTCGGTGGTCATCGGCAAGCGAATCATAGAGCTCATCAGAAAGGTAAAAGAACCCATCCTCCTCGCCTTCAGTACGTCCAGTAGTGAAGCCGCTTTTCCAAAAACGATGGAGCTACTCCAGAAATTCGGATGCAAAGACAAGATTGTAAGTTTTGTGTTGCCCTTAGGTTATTCATTCAACCTTGACGGAAGTATGATGTACATGACTTTCGCTTCATTGTTTATTGCACAATCATATGGTATGCACCTTCCTATCACTACACAAATTTCCATGCTTCTGGTTCTCATGCTCACAAGCAAAGGGATTGCTGGTGTTCCGAGAGCTTCATTAGTGGTAATCGCGGGCACGCTGGCTACTTTCGATATTCCTGAAGCGGGGTTAGCACTTTTGCTGGGAATCGATCCATTGCTGGATATGGGCCGCAGTGCAACCAATGTTGTGGGAAATAGTATTGCAACGGCTGTTGTAAGCAAGTGGGAGAATTCTCTGGGAAAAGCGGATGAAGAGATTTAAATCAATATGCAGCAGCATGGTTCAGGAATGAACTTAAAGTATTTAAATTTGTTCCTTAATTACTTTAAAAACAATGAAACCCATGCTTAAGGCTGCTCCAAAAAATATACATATCTATTTGGA
The DNA here is from genome assembly GCA_043774745.1 of Cyclobacteriaceae bacterium. GTDB lineage: Bacteria > Bacteroidota > Bacteroidia > Cytophagales > Cyclobacteriaceae > ELB16-189. The sequence continues at coordinate 3,510 of JAYVTC010000025.1, forward strand.
ATCTAATCCAAATCCGAATTCTCTAAAATTTGTGATCAGTGAGATCCTGGTGCCCGAAGGGATGAGTTTTGATTTCGCAACACCGGCAGCTGCCGAAGAAGCGCCCCTTGCCCAAGAATTATTCATGTATCCATTTGTCGACCGTGTGTTCTACATGAGCAACTTCATCACCGTTACAAAAAAGGAAGATGTAGAATGGATTGAGATACAGGAGACTATTAAGAATCACATTCGCACCTTTTTAGAATCCGGCAAGTTGATTCTGGATATAAAGGAATCTACAGCGCCTCAACAAGAGGAAACTGAAACCATCAAAAAAATTAAAACCATTTTGGATGAATACATTCGTCCGGCTGTAGAGCAGGATGGTGGTGCCATCACCTTTCATTCCTACCACGATAAGAAAGTAACGGTAGCGCTTCAGGGTTCATGTAGTGGCTGTCCGTCATCTACAGTAACACTCAAGGCAGGTATCGAAAATCTTTTCAAAAGAATGATGCCTGAAGAAGTGCAGGAGGTGGATGCACTGGGGTAGTTCTGGAGCTTAAAGGAGAAAGCTCAAAGCGTAAAGTAGAATCTTATCCTTTCTCCTTACGCTTTGAGTTTTTTACTTTTATCCCTTACACTCCTTTCAAATACTTCTCTAAAAATTTCAGTATCTCTTCGGAGGCTTTAATGTTGTTCTCCTTCTTCACAAAACCATGTCCCTCGTCAGTGAAAATCACATACTCCACCGGCACACCATTTTTCTTGGCGTTGGCCACAATCTCATCGGATTCAACTTGCAACACCCGCGGATCATTACTTCCCTGTAAGACGATGAAAGGTTTGGTGATTTTATCGGTATGAAAAAGAGGCGACTTATTATAAAGAGCAACAGAGTCTGCCGTGAATGGATCGCCCAATTCTAAATACAGTGCTTTTCTATTCGCCTCCCACCATGGTGGAATGCTCTTCAAGGTGCGTATCCAGTTAGTGACACCAAATAAATTCACGCCTACTTTAAAATCTTCCGGAGTAAAAGCCAAGGCAGCCATCGTCATGTAACCTCCATAGCTTCCTCCCATGATTCCAATTTTATCCATATCTACATACGGTAGCGTAGCTAGGAATTTTTTCGACTCTACACAATCGCGTAAATCTTCATCACCATGTTTCCGATCATCCGCAGCAAAAAAAGTTTTGCCATAACCAGAACTACCACGATTATTAACCGCTAAGATCACATAACCATGATTTACCAAATGCTGAATGATAGGTGAATAATTAAGACGTGTTTGTCCGCCCGGGCCACCATGAATAAATAAAAGTGCAGGAGCTTTCTCTCCTTCTTTCAATCCCTTTGGTTTATAGAGCAGTGAAGGAATTTCCATTCCATCAAAAGATTTAAAGCGAATCACTTCACCGGCCACTAAATCTTCGGCAGCGATTTCTTTAGACATCGTGTTGGTCAATTGCTTTACTTCTTTTGTTTCGAAGTTGTATATAAACAAATTGCTGGGAGACTTAGAACTGCTTACATAAAATGACATCAATTTCTCGCTATCCGAAATATTGACACCGGTGATGTCGCCTTCCGGAAGTCCTTCAATTTTCAATAATGCACCACCATTACTTTCATCATAAATCTTAATCTCCGTGCGCGCATCATTGTTGATGGCCACCACTCGGTATTTACCGTTGCGCGATAAGGTCGAATACATAATGTCCCAGGGGGCTTCTTCCAATTTTGTCTTGGTCTTTGCAGCAATGTCATAGCTAGCCAGATACATAAACTCGCTTCCTTCGTTGGTGAGGTAGATGAGCTTTGATCCATCGAGGCTAAAATATTGAGGATTGTACTGCACATCGCCTTCATGCACAGATAGCAATTCACTTTTGCCACTTTGTGTATCCAGCAAATACATGTTCGAATTATTGGTGGTGATGTTTTCCGACAACGCGATGTAGCGATCATCATTAGAAATGGTAGAAGGATTTAACCCCTTTTCATTTTTATAGACTACACTGGATGGATACACTTTTTCTTCTGTAGAATTACCCACCTGCACCGAGTATAAATCAAAGAATCGCTTATCGCGACTGTTCGATGCGTAGTACATGAGTTTCTGATTATAACTCCATCCGTAAAATTCTGCTTTGGCAGTGGAGTCCTGAATCAAATCCACGACATCGCCATTGGATAACACATACAGGTGCGTGATTTCATTTCCGCCTTTATCGCCTCCGTAAAGCACACGGTTGTCTTTAGGGAAATAGCTATATCCAAAAATGGCGTTATCTCCGGACTTGGTTAAAGCGGTCTGTTGGCCTGTTTTAATATCAATCTCCACTGCATTAAAAATTCCAGTTTCCTTGCTGCTGATGAGCAGCTTGCTGTCGTCAGGTGAGAATGAACCCCCGTTGATTTGGACAATGTCCATGAACTGAGCTACTGTGTATAACTTTGGCGGGGCCTCTTTTTTTTTGGTGTTACATGAGATTATTACAACTAACAAAAGCATGCACCAAACTATTTTCTGTATATTCATATATTTGAGGTTAGTCTTCAATGAAAGGTACGATCATTATTCCAAAAAATCATAATCGATAAGCAGCCATTATAGAGATCGTGAAGCATGCATCAGCCGTCAACGAGCCCTGCATGAAGGCAGATTATTTGTAGCTTTAAATATGAAAATAATAACCCAGCTGGCCTTTTTACTTCTTACGATTTACGCAATAGCACAGCCTGTGAATGTCATGAGTTACAACATCCGCCTTGATACGGAAGCTGATGGTGTTAATCAATGGAAGAACAGAACCGGGAAAGTTTTTGACCTGATTAAAAAGAACAATCCCGATTTACTGGGTGTGCAGGAAGCAATGCATAACCAGATGATGGATTTAAAAAATAATCTCACCGAGTATGACTTTGTTGGCGTTGGCCGCGATGACGGAAAGGAAGAAGGTGAATACGCTGCCATCTTTTACAAAAAAGATAAGTTCGAAGTGTTTGAACAAAGAACATTCTGGCTATCTGAAACTCCGGAAGTACCGGGAAGTAAAAGTTGGGATGCTGCCATCACGCGTGTTGTTACTTGTGCTATTTTGAAAAACAAAACCACCGGAAAATCATTCGCGTACTTCAACACACACTTTGATCACATTGGTAAAGAAGCAAGAAAGAATAGCGCTAAGTTGATAAAAATCTATATCGCAGGTTTCAACGATGGTGCATCCTTTTCAGGAAAATACGAGAATTTGCCAATGATTGTTTCAGGTGATTTTAATTCGGAACCAACCGATGAGCCTTATCAAACAATGGTTGACGGAAGTGATATGAGATTATTTGACTCACGTCCTGCAGATAATCTTACGGGTACTTTTTGTGGTTTTAAAGTGAATGAGATGAAATGTAAGACGATCGATTATATATTTCATTCTGACCACTGGAAGGCAAATGTTTACAAAGTAATTCAGGATCACGATGAAAAATATTATCCATCCGATCACCTGCCCGTTATGGCTTCATTTACTTTGAAATAAATTTAGTAGCCACAGATTTAATCTGTATTAATCAGTGAATCTGTAGCAACGAATACTATTTTCTATTGGCTAGATAAACTCCGCCCAGAATGGCGACCATACCAATAAAATGACCTGGCAATAATTTCTCTCCGTCAATCACACCCCACATAACGGCCACAATGGGCATGATGTAGGTGACCGAGCTTGCGTAGATAGGCGATGATATACGCAGTAATTTATTAAACAACAAACCTGCTACTGCAGTACCCATCAAAGCCAACAACACAACAAAACCGAAAGCTTTCCATGCTTCTGGTTCATTCGTTAACGTGTACGTAAAATCAGTAAAGAAAAAAAGATGAACAGCGGCAAAGGGTCCTATAAAGAGAAGAGATATACTCGTGATGGTGACAGATCCTAAATTCTGAATTTTAAATTTCACCCAATTGAGATTCGCCCCATATAAGGCACACGCTACAACAATGAGAAGTGCATAAGCATTAAAACCAGTGATCGCTCCTCCGCTGCGCGATAAGGCTAGCATAATCGCACCTAAGAACGAAAGTATGATTCCTAAAATCGCATATCCGCGAAAGCGTTGCGTGAAAAACAGAGCACCTAAAATCATGGTCCATAATGGAGAGAGTGTATTTAAAATTCCCGCCAGCGAACTATTCAATTTTGTTTGTGCAAAGGCAAAAAGAAATGCAGGAAAGAAGATTCCCATTAAACCGGATAGTAATAATTTGAAAGAATCTCCTTGTTTCAATTCTTTTAATCGCGGCAACGCTAATGGCAATAAAAAAATGGACGCGGCTGTCACGCGCAACGCGCCCACCACATCGGGCGAAAACACTTTCAGGCCTTGCTTAATTAAAATAAATGATGTGCCCCAGATCAGAGACAGCGTGAGCAGTAAAAATAGAGCCGGGATATTTTTTTTATTTTCAGGCATAAAAGTAATTAGCACGCAAGCTTTAAAAAAGCAACTCAAAGAACGCTAATCGTTCGGGCAAATCAAATCTGCATTCTTGCTGAGATTTTCTTAAAGACTAAACGGTAACGCCACTAAACACCTGGATAACTTCATCCAGAATCTCGTTTACCTCCTCAAAAGTTGGCGCTTCAACTAAGCGGGTTCTGTACGGTTTAAAATCAGGTGTGCCTTTGAAGTAATTGGTGTAGTGTCTGCGCATTTCAAAAATACCAAGCTTGTCTCCTTTCCATCGAATGGAGAACTCAAGATGTTTTCTTGTAATGTATACGCGTTGAGTCATATCCGGCAACGGCAACAACTCACCGGTATTAAAGTAATGTTTGATCTCATTAAACACCCAAGGTGAACCGATAGCCGCGCGACCAATCATAATACCATCAATGCCGTAACGATTGCGATACTCCAATGCTTTTTGCGGTGAATCAATATCACCATTGCCAAACACTGGAATATGCATGCGTTGATTTTCTTTGATCTTTCCTATCAGTTCCCAATCAGCAGAACCTTTGTACATCTGCACGCGGGTGCGCCCATGAATTGTTAATCCTTTAATTCCTATGTCCTGCAAACGTTCAGCAACCTCCACCACATTTTTTGTTGAATCATCCCAACCCAATCTTGTTTTCACCGTGACAGGAAGGTGCGTTGCTTTCACAATCTCTTCCGTCATCTTCACCATTTTAGGAATGTCCTGCAGCAGGGCTGCCCCTGCTCCCCGGCAAGCCACTGCTTTAACAGGACAGCCATAATTGATATCGATCAGATCGGGATTTACTTCAGTGGCAATCTCTGCCGACTTCACCATGTTGCCAATATCTCCGCCAAACAACTGGATGCCGATGGGGCGTTCATACTCAAATATGTCGAGCTTCTGACGGCTTTTTGCTGCATCGCGAATCAATCCCTCCGAAGAAATGAATTCGGTATACATTAAATCGGCACCGCCTTCTTTGCAAACGGCACGAAAAGGCGGATCACTCACATCCTCCATAGGGGCGAGCAAAAGTGGAAACTCTCCTAATTCAATGTTGCCGATCTTTACCAAGTTTGATAATTTGGTTAAAACTATGTTGTTTGCGGGCACAAAATTAATCCTTTTGTTGAGATGTCGGAACTGACGGGATTTTCCCATAGACCAGCTTGGTTATCCATAATTTTTATTCTGTTCACTGTCACCTTTGGTTTTGTGGTGATCGGTCCTCTGATCGGTTTTTTAGTTGCGATGCCATTTTATGATGGAACTATTTTCGACCTGACGACTAATCTTTCTGACCCAACTGCCCACCCTGAAATACGTCAGCCAATACTGATCATGCAGGGCTGTGCTACGCTTGTTGGATTAATCTTAATTCCAGTTTTATATGTTTGGGCAATCGAAAAAACAAATGCTGTAGCGTGGATCACAGGGAAATCAACAACACTTGTTACTGTTGTTGTTACAGCGGCAATTGTAATATCCTTTATGGCCATTAACTCCGTGTTTATTGAATGGAATGCCAACTTCATTTTCCCTGATTTTCTGAAAGCGTTTGGAGATTGGGCTCGGGAGCGCGAAACACAGGCCGAGGAGTTGACTAAGTTTTTTACCACGTTCAAGTCAACGAGTGATTTTATCTTTGGTGTATTCGTCATTGCCTTGTTGCCTGCTATAGGAGAAGAGTTAGTCTTTCGCGGTATGCTGCAACCTGAAATTTTCCGCGCCAGTGGCAATCATCATGTGGCTATTTGGGTATCGGCAATTATATTCAGTGCGTTTCATATGCAGTTTTTTGGATTCGTGCCACGCGTGCTGCTAGGTGCTTTGTTCGGGTATCTTTATGTGTGGTCAGGTAATTTACTCATCCCCATGATTGCACATTTTGTAAATAATGGATTTCAAGTACTTGTGATGTACCTCTATCAGAAAGGCACAATCACGACAGACATGGATTCTCCAGAGGCATTACCTTGGCCATTGGCGGCAAGCTTAACATTGGTTTTTATCGCATTGATGTTCTATTTTAAAAAATATCACACAACTCATAATCAAACCTCGGTGTGACCACTTCAAAGAAATTCAGCAATCTTTCGCAACGTCTCATCACCGCGTTATTTGGTGCTGCGGGTATTGTGTTTAGTATCATGTTTAGTGAATGGACCTATTTCATCGTGTTTTTTATCATTTGTCTTTTCACCCTTCTTGAGTTTTATAAACTCTCGGGTTTAGATGGGATGGTTCCGCAAAAAACATTTGGAACCATTTGCGGAGTGTTGATATACTGCCTTTCATTTTTTATCGAGCGTGGAGATATTTCATATCGTTACTATTTCTTGATTTTCCCTATTGTTTCGTGCGTATACATGATCAAGCTTTATAAAAAGACCGAGCGAAAACCATTCACCAACATCGCCTATACCTTTCTTGGAATTTTTTATGTAGCCACACCCATTGCACTACTTAACATTGCCACATTTGAAAACCAGGCATACGATTATCAGATCATCTTTGGTTGTTTATTCATTCTTTGGGCGAGCGATACGGGTGCCTATTTTGCGGGTTCTATGTTTGGCAAACGAAAACTTTTTGAGCGCATCTCACCTAAAAAATCGTGGGAAGGATTTGCCGGTGGAGCAATTCTGGCATTCGCTTTTGCTTATGGCTTGCCTTACTTTTTTTCTTCCATAGGACATGAACCCACTATACGCTCATGGCAATGGATGGTCATTGGATTAATCATTATTGTTGGTGGCACATTTGGTGATCTGGTGGAATCACTGCTTAAAAGGAGTTTTGAAATCAAAGATTCGGGCAGCAGCTTGCCAGGCCACGGTGGCTTTTTAGATCGCTTTGATGGGTTGCTTATTTCCGCCCCCTTTATTGTGGCGTTTTTGGAGATTTTTTAACTGTTTTCACAGCCTTATTTCTTTCCCCGTATCTAATTTATATATCTTTGCAACCGTTTTAGGGGGCCTTTTTTGTGGATTTTAGCAAATAGGTCCAGACCTAATAAAACTTAAAAATCTTGCACTTTTATGGC
>JAYVTC010000026.1:0-26993 GCA_043774745.1 Cyclobacteriaceae bacterium
TCTTCAATCCCCAGTCAAAATGATAAGATTGACAGCCTTGTTCTTCATCAGCAAAGTGCTCAACTCAATAAGCTTAGATTGGTTTCTTGATATCCGGAAATAAGCTCTTGTCAATACCTGGAATCACGTTGATGGCATTTTCATAATACACTTTTCGCAACACAGAGTCTGGCAATTCAAGTCCATACATCTTCCAATGTGCATGGCGCTTGCGGTAGTAGTCAAAATATTCATCACCGGTTTCAAGCACGCGGAAGTAGGTATAGTATTCTTCTTTCTTGTAAGTGTCTTTTCCAAACATCACCCGGTCCTGGTATTGAATCATCCACGCCCGGGCAAATTTTGGCTGCCTTCCTAGTTCGGCAAGCACAGCACCCAGTTCAGTATACACATTGGGCAACTCATCAAACAATTTACCCAACCGCGCCAGGTCATTGCCAAACCAACCGAGGTGTGCGTTGATGAATTTTGTTTCAGGATGTTTGCGAAACACACGATGTTGTTCGGCCATGATCTCTTCAAACGTGGGATATTTAGCTGGATCACGATAGCGATCAGGCTCTTGTTTCAACTCAAGCCATCGTTCATTGTTTTTATCTTTCGGATTCCAGAATGAATTGGGTTCACCTGAATGAATCAACACGGGTATCCCTAACGCTCCACACTTGGCCCAGATCGGATCAAGCCGTGGATCATCGATGGCAATACGATTTCCTTCGTTGTCTTTATCGGTGAGTCCCAACCCTTTGTACACCTTCAACCCTTTCACCCCTTGCTTTACTCCTTCTTCCAACATGGTCAGCGCTTCCTGCGGCCAGCCTTCATCATCCAGTTTTTCAAAGTTGATGTTTAGAAAAATCACAAACCGGCTGGGATGATTTTCATTCACATTATCCAACGACCACTCGAGTACTTTTCCGCGAAAGCCACTTAAGTTTACCATCACACCCATATTCAATGAGTCCATCTCCACAACTAATTTATCAAGACTTTGAACCGGCATGATCCATTGATGATTGTGAACATCGATGAATGGAAACTTAGCATGAGTGAGTTTATGCTCCGGCACTTTTAATGTGGAGATGGGTTCATACTGCTCCACATCCATCACATTAAGGCGATATTGAATTTTACCAATGCCCCAATACACTGTGGCTAGAAACAGCAATACCGTCAACGGAAGTAGTATCCATTTCCTTTTTGAAAATGCCATAAGATTATTGGTCTATTGAATGGTGATGGGTACTCTTACCAACGTTTTGTCCCATACAAAATCCATATTTACTCCGGCAGAATCACTGGCAAAAGTGATGACAAATTTTTCGGTTTCTGCTGGTGCAGCCAAAACGGGCACATCCACTTTCACCACATCCTTAGAATAATCGGGCTCTGTCACTCCGAAAAAAATTCCAAGTTCGGTGTTCAGAGATATCTGAAAAGAATCAGCTCCTGGTACGGCATACATACGATAGCTTCCCGCGCTCACGGGCTTACCTGCAAAAGTAATGTCTTTACTAAATGTGATTTCCGTTGCTGCATTGGCTCCAAGTCTCCAATATTTGCCGTAGGGCTGCAAAGCTCCGTCCTTTTCTTCTCCAAAAATTAATCTTCCTCTCTTCGAGGGCTGAGAATAAGTAACCTTAATGTCTAGGCCTTGTTGGTTAAACGATGTGGTTGTTGGGGGACTCTTAGGAAATAGGTTGGCGTAAACAAAAAAACCTACAATGCCAATAAACACTACACCTAAGCCGATAAGGATTTTCTTTTTCATAATAATCTGGGGGTTTTGAGTTTTAAGTAGAGTTCAATATACAAACACATTCTGAAATGAGATAATGATGCACAAAGTCACGATCCCTTTTGGCGAAGACGAATTGATTAAATTTTTATTGTATAGAAGATCATCCGCTCTTCTTTTAAGCAAAATGCAAGACCGATTCGCTACTTTTAAGTCGTTAATGATAGCTCATGGAAAATCCTAACGTGTTTACTGCTGCAGTCGTGCAGGCAGCTCCTGTTTTCTTCAACAAAGCTCAAACCGTTGATAAAATTCAAAGCCTGGTTATACAAGCATCAAAAGAAAAAGCTTCACTCATTTTATTCCCTGAAGTTTTTATACCTGGTTATCCACGAGGTTTGATCTTTGGTACCACCGTTGGCGGTCGCACGCCCGAAGGAAGAGAAATGTTCCTTCGCTATTGGGAAAATTCTATTCAGGTGCCCGGACCAGAAACGGATCTGATGGCACGTTCAGCCAAACAAGTAAAAGCCTGGGTAGCGATTGGTGTTACTGAGAAAGATAAAATCAGCGACACACTATATTGCACGTTGTTATATTTTTCTCCGGAAGGTCAGCTCGTGCACAAACACAGAAAATTAAAACCCACGGCTGCCGAACGAATCATTTGGGGTGAAGGTGATGGAAGCGATCTGAATGTGCTCGACACTCCTCTTGGAAAAATTGGTGGATTGATTTGTTGGGAAAATTATATGCCACTCGCCCGCACTGCTTTATATCAACAAGGAATTGAAATTTACCTTGCTCCTACTGCCGATTGTCGCGGCACCTGGCAATCTACCATGGAGCACATCGCCTGTGAAGGCCGGTGTTTTGTGTTGGGATGTAATCAATACCTTACCAAAGAACATTATCCGGAAGATTTGAAATCTAATCTTTCAGAAACGCATCCATCGCTGCCCAGCAGTGGTGGAAGTTGTATTATTTCTCCACTAGGCAAGCGACTTGCAGGGCCACTCTTTGATCATGAAGGTATTATAACGGCAGAAATCGATCATCGCGATATCATCAAAGCTAAAATGGATTTTGATCCAATTGGTCATTACGCAAGACCTGATGTTTTTGAGTTGAAGGTGAAAGGGAATACCAATCCCAAAACTTAAAAAAACTTTCTTACAGAGCATTTTTTTTGATCCGAAATATCAGGTCAGACTCAGCTGAATAAACTATCATTTATTGATCATTTAGTCAACTTGATTGCTCTATTTTAGCCTTTAACCAGGATCACTTTCATGATGAAGATCATTGTTAATCGTTGTTTATGTTATTAACCTTTGTGACCTGAACTTATGTTTGTCGTTGTTACAAGAATGAAAGTTGCTTATATTACTTATCTGTTTTTCATGAGTAGTTTTATTCTTTCATAATTAAAGATTATTCAAAATTTACCAATATGAAAAAAATCATTGTACTGCTGATTTGTGGCGCACTAGGTGCCTGTAATCAAGTGAAGCACGAGCCTCCGATAGAGATTGCCGACCCTAAATACATAGATCTTTCAAAAGAAGTGCTCACCGCACTATGTAAAGGTGACTTAGAAGGATTTATTAAACCCTATTCAGAAAACGCAACTTACCGTTGGAACTATGGAGATAGTTTGATTGGGCGTCAAGCTATTGTTGACTACTGGAGGGAAAGAAGAACCTCAGTCATAGACACGATAACCTTTAAGAATGAAACATGGTTAGCCATTAAGGCCAATATGCCGCCTAAACACATTAGACCTGGAGTTTATGTTCTTAGTTGGGCGGACTTTACCGTTACCTACACCAATGGTAGCACGGCTGTCATGAACATTCACACTGTATTTGGATATGATGATCATGAAAATATTATATCCACCCTCCAATACCTTGACCGCTCATTAATTGCCAATGCATTAAAACCGAACGAGAGGCAGTAATATTTTATGTTATTAAAACTTTTCGCATTGAAAAGACAAAATAGAAAGAACAAGATAAAATAAAAAAGCCTTCAACTTATTGAAAGTCAAAGGCTTTTGTAGTCCCAACGGGAATCGAACCCGTGTTACCAGAATGAAAATCTGGTGTCCTAACCCCTAGACGATGGGACCGTCTTAAAATTTGGAGTCGCAAAGATAAAGCGAGGAACTGCATTTGCAAACGTAACCGCTAAAAAAGTTATTATTACATCACTTCTTTCATTGGTTTTGGCAGGCAGGAAGTCTATTTTTGACATCGCAATTTAAAACCTAATAACATCATGACTAAAGTCGGAATAAACGGATTCGGTCGCATCGGTCGCCTTGCATTCAGAGCTGCCATGTCGCGCAAAGACATTGAAATAGTGGGTATCAATGATTTAGTAGAGCCAGATTACATGGCCTACATGTTAAAGTATGACTCCACCCACGGAAGATTTGACGGCACCGTAGAAGTGAAAGACGGCAATTTGATCGTGAACGGAAAAAAAATCAGAGTAACTGCAGAAAAAGATCCTGCCAACCTTAAGTGGAATGAAGTAGGTGCTGAGATCGTTATCGAATCAACCGGTTTATTCCTAACGCAAGCTGATGGCCAAAAGCACATCGCTGCCGGAGCGAAGAAGGTTGTATTCTCCGCACCTGCTAAAGATGACACCCCTACTTTCGTCATGGGTGTGAACCATAAGAAACTTACTGCTCAACATACCATCGTTTCTAACGCGTCTTGTACTACCAACTGCCTGGCTCCTATTGCCAAAGTATTGAATGATAATTTTGGAATCGCTGAAGGTTTGATGAGTACCGTACACGCTGTAACTGCAACGCAAAAGACTGTTGACGGACCTTCTGCCAAAGATTGGAGAGGTGGCCGCGGTGGTTTTTCAAATATTATTCCTTCATCAACAGGTGCTGCTAAAGCCGTTGCTCTTGTAATCCCTGAGTTGAAAGGGAAACTTACTGGTATGTCATTCCGCGTTCCTGTGGCTGACGTATCTGTTGTTGACCTTACGGTGAAATTAGATAAAGCTGCTTCTTACGAAGACATTAAGAAGGCCATGAAAGAAGCCTCTGAAGGTGAACTGAAAGGAATTTTAGGATACACCGAAGATGATGTAGTGTCACAAGACTTCGTAGGAGATGCACGCACTTCTATTTTTGATGCGAAAGCAGGTATTGCCTTAAACGATAAGTTTGTGAAGGTGGTGGCCTGGTATGATAACGAGTGGGGATATTCCAACAAGCTGATTGATCTTGTACAGGAATTAGCGAAACTATAATTTATTAAAACTGAAGTGAAAGAAAGACACTCGCAAGGGTGTCTTTCTTTTTTTATAGCTTCATGTAAATACCCAAACTCCAATTGGGTGATGCCAGAATATTTTTGCCTGAAAACGCAAATCCTGCTGAACCGGATATCCCAAACTTCTCTGAGTACTGATAATTTAATTCTAACGTAGGTGATACATATTCTGTATTGTTGGAGAAGATTCCATTTTGAACTGCTTCTGCATCGCCATTGTAAAGAGATTGAACTACATTTAACTTAAGAATGGGAATGAATTTCTTTAAGGTCAATCCTACCTCTGCACCGAAACGGATTTCATCCGAAAAATTTTGCGTTCGGTTATTGAAAGCTGCATACGCTGAAACATAGATTGGCTTTGGATAAAATGAATGACTTGCATCAAAGCGAATCATCTGGTTGAACTCACCATCACCGGTTTGTAAAATCTGTCCTTCACCGCCACTGGATTTACCCAATGGCAGACCGAGTAAAAACGTAGCGCTTAACACAACCGGTTTTTCCTTTATTAACGCATATTTAAACGCAAGGTCAGTATCTCCTATCGATTGAAACTCATCGCCCGGCACCACCTGGCCACTTTGATTATATACGGTTTCGTTTAAGGTATTTCTTACAAAAAACGGAAAGTATAAAATTCCTGTAAACCGCTTGGTGAAACCATATTCTCCATAAATGCTCGTTGTAAAAAGCTGAACCGTAGTAATGTCGACAATGGTACCGTCAGGGCCAAAGAAATACGGAGACCGAATGTAGTTCTGAGAAAGTTTAAAATATCCACCTCGATAAGGTTGAGGCCAGCCTCCACCGGCAAATAGAAGCGAAGCTGAAAGTATGAATGTAACAATGAACGCAAATTTCTTCATTAGCTTATTTTAATTCGGCATATCCAAAGGTGACACTGGCGGGTTTGCATAGAATAATCACATAGTTGTAGTCTGTCAATTTTAGGCCGGGTTGTATCGCAGATAGATTGAAAGATTTAGTTCCATTGGTGGTAATCTGCGCAACTTCAAGACCATTGGCTTTTACTTGCGAACCATTGGTTACATTAGCCATGTAAACAAAGGTGCCCAAGGCGAAACTGGTTTCAAAATTATTACTTAGCTCTAGTATAATATTTCCATCTATCTCTTTCACGGAAGCCATGCCAATTGCTTTGTAACCTCCCGCACTTACAAACGAACCTGAAAGCCCTGACCCAATAGAGAAGTTTAAAAGATTGCTTTTCACGCCTTCCACCTTAGCATGAATATCGACCAGGCCTGTTGAAACACCGGTAACAACTCCATTATTCACAGTAGCGATGGAAGCGTTTTCACTGAACCATTGTACGGTGCGATCGGTGAGGCTTTCATCATTAATATTTTTTACGGTGACCGACACTGTATGACTCTCGCCAATAGCCAATGAAATTTTATTAGCCGGTGATGCAATCACAACCTTTGCTACCTGATTTGCGTTCGCAACGACAGTTAAGTTTAGCGATGAACTCACCGTATTACCAAAAGACACCACAATCATAGCTTGACCCGCACTCATTCCCAATACTAATCCATTTGAGTCCACAGTTGCCACTTGTGGTGCTGAAGAAGTCCAAACAAGCTCCACCGATTTTTCAATTCCATACTGATCGTAATAACTAGCCGAAAGAGGTTCTGTTTCATCCACCATCAGTGCGAGTTGTGATAGCGTGATCTCAATCCGTTCTCCCACAATAGGATCATCCACGTAATCAGTGCCAATGCAACGTGTAAGTGCAAGCAAAATCGCAGTAAGAGCAACGAGTCGTAAAATCATGGGGTAAATAGCTGAAAATCGTCTCCACACAAAGTCAGCTACGTGACAATTAGTAAAAATTGTAGCTTTGGTGAATGGACTTTAGCAAGGAAACATTTCTTCACAACCTGGCACCAACTTCACCTTACCCCTTCCTTATTCCGATTGAGCGCGCTGAGGGAGTTTATCTGTATGGACCGGATGGGAAGAGTTACATGGATATGATCTCAGGCATTGGTGTAAGTGCCATCGGGCATCGCCATCCGCATGTGATCAAAGCGATCAAAGATCAGCTTGATAAACATTTGCACGTGATGGTGTATGGAGAATACATTCAATCCACACCCAATGCGCTTGCCAAAAAGTTGGTGAGTCTATTGCCACCTGCACTTAACTGTTGTTACTATGTAAATTCAGGAACAGAGGCAAACGAGGCCGCATTGAAACTTGCTAAAAGAGTTACCGGTAGAACGGAAATTATCTCGTTCAAAAAATCATATCACGGAAGTACGCATGGTTCGCTGAGTGTGTCGGGTAATGAAGTAAAAAAGCAAGCCTATCGTCCATTGTTACCCGATGTACGCTTTATTGATTTTAATAATCCAGATCAACTAGAGCAAATAACCGATCGCACAGCTTGCCTAATTATGGAAACGATACAAGGTGATGCTGGTGTGCGCATTCCTGATCGCACGTATTTACGAGCTGTAAGAAACCGTTGTGATGAAACCGGGGCTATGCTGATCCTCGATGAAATACAATGCGGAATGGGCCGCACCGGAAAACTATTTGCTTTTGAACATTTCGGAATCGTACCCGACATACTCACTACGGCCAAAGCCTTTGGTGGCGGCTTACCGATCGGAGCTTTTATTTCTTCCGAAGAGAAAATGAAAACACTCTCGCACGATCCGATACTCGGTCACATTACCACCTTTGGTGGGAACCCGGTATGTTGTGCATCATCACTGGCCACCCTGGAAGTAATCGAAAATGAAAACCTGCTTGCTCAGGTTGAATCAAAAGGAAAATTAATTGAACAACTCATCCGACATAAAAAAATAAAAGAGATCCGAAGAATCGGGTTGTTGTTCGCCATTGATTTTGAATCATCCGAAACGGTGAACAGCATTGTGCATTACTCTAAAGAAAAAGGAGTTATTTGTTATTGGTTCCTTTCGCACCCTTATAGTTTTCGCATTGCGCCTCCACTCACCATTACGGAAGAAGAGATTAAAAAAGCGTGTGCTGTGATTTTAGAAGCGATTGAACAAGCCTAACTTGTCACTCATGAAAAGCAATAAAACCCCTTTTGATCAGCTCGATTACACCTATAAAATATTGATGGTGATAGCCTTGATTATTGTGGCCACCATCCTGGCCAGGGATATTGTGATCCCTATGATGATTGCAGGTATTCTGACTGTTGTGTTAATGCCCTTGGTTAAAAAACTGGAGCTAAAAATTTCCTCCACCCTGGCGATCACCCTTGTGCTATTGAGTGCACTGATTCTATTTGTGTTGATCGGCATATTAATTGTCAATCAACTTGCTTCACTGGTAAACGATCTTCCTGATCTCGAAACGAAATTCAATTTATGGGTGGATAAAATAAGCAGTTCATTACGAAGTGAATTGGGCATGACGGTGAAAGAACAAAATCAATTATTGAAAAATAGTCTTACTTCATTAGGTAAATACGCTACCAACTTGCTCTCCGCAACTACAAACGTAATTTCGCTGCTGGTGCAGGTACCTATTTATATTTCCCTGTTCCTTATTTATCGCGATCGGTTTACTGCATTCTTCATGAGTTTACTTTCCGACCAGGAAGAAGTTGCCTGGAAAAAAGAAGTGGAAAATGTAGTACAAGGTTACATTTCTGGATTGCTTCTCGTAACAATCATTGTTGCCGTACTCAATAGTGTTGGATTACTCATATTAGGGGTTGATCACGCCATCTTCTTTGGAATACTATCCGGAATACTGACCATCATTCCTTACGTGGGAATTTTTATCGGAGCGCTACTGCCCATCACAATGGCCCTGCTTACAAAAGACAGTCTTTGGTACCCTGCCGGTGTTATTATTATTTTTTCTATCGTTCAATTTCTGGAGGGCAACTTTATCACGCCACATATTACCGGTTCTAAGGTGAGCATCAATGCATTGGCCGCCATCATTGCCTTGTTGATCGGGGGAAAGATTCTGGGAATAGCCGGGATGATTCTTGCGGTGCCTGCGCTGGGTATTCTTAAAATCATGCTTTCGCGCACCACACACCTAAAGCACTTTGTTATCCTTATTGAAGACACCCCTATCGAAAAAAAAGAGAAAGAAAGTAATAAACTTACTGATCATTAATAAAGAACCACGGTTGGTTAGGGATTCTTTCCCTGGCATACATAATTTAGTAAATTATTTTGCGATAAAACGAAATAACATAGGGATGGTTGAGCCGTTCAGCCATTCCATTTGTATCTATTTAGGAATCCGTTAACAAAAGATAATCAGAAAATATGCTTTCTTTGAAAAAGGAGGAGATCTAATCGCGGTACTATTCACAGGAATTCAAAACAAAACGCTTATGAAAGAAATAAAAAAGGAAGACATCAAGCAGGAAGTATTTGATCTCTACGATGCCTATGCGCACAATAGAATTGAAAGGCGATTATTCCTTGATAAACTTTCCACCTATGCCGTGGGTGGCATTACCGTTGCTTCACTGCTTAGTTTTATTAGCC
The DNA here is from genome assembly GCA_043774745.1 of Cyclobacteriaceae bacterium. GTDB lineage: Bacteria > Bacteroidota > Bacteroidia > Cytophagales > Cyclobacteriaceae > ELB16-189. Next base: position 9,570 of record JAYVTC010000026.1, read on the forward strand.
CAAACTATCATATCATTCAGGTTCAGCAAAATGATCCACGATTGAAGTCCGATTATATAAACTATAATTCGCCCAAAGGCGGTGGCACTATCAAAGGTTTGCTTTCGCGCCCTGTAGATGCAAAGGGTAAATTACCCGGAATCATTGTAGTGCACGAAAACCGTGGACTTAATCCCTATATCGAAGATGTAGGAAGAAGAGGTGCCGTTGCCGGCTTTATCTCGTTGGCACCTGACGCACTCACGCCTCTGGGTGGTTATCCCGGTAATGATGATGAAGGCAGAACATTGCAAAGCAAACGCGATCGCAATGAAATGATGGAAGATTTTATTGCCGCCTATTACCATCTCAAAGCACATCCGGAGTGTAATGGAAAAGTGGGTGTCGTTGGATTTTGTTTTGGTGGATGGATTTCAAACATGATGGCTGTGCATATACAGGACTTATCAGCTGCTGTTCCGTTCTATGGCGGCCAACCTGCGGCAGAAGATGTGCCCAAGATTAAGGCACCACTATTACTTCACTATGCGGGCTTAGACACACGCGTAAATGAAGGCTGGCCTGCGTATGAAAAGACACTTAAGGATAATAATAAAGAATATTTAGCCTATGTATATCCGGATGTGAATCATGGTTTTCACAACGATAGCACACCTCGTTTTGACAAACCTGCAGCTGAACTGGCGTGGCAACGAACGGTAGATTTTTTTAAAACTAAGTTGAAGTAGAAGATAGCATATGATGTGAGATCATAACCCACAACATTAGATTTATCAAGATCGATTACACTGATTCAGAAAACGTATTTCTTTACAACCTGAATCGTATTGGCCCGCCAATCTGTTGCCGGAATAATATGCTCGGGATAATCTCGAAATTCTTTCAGTTCAGGCAAGCCCATGGTGCGATCAGTCAGTGTGACTGTGAATGGAACATCCGGCTTTATCTCAAACGTAACATCAAATCCTGCGTTATCCAATCCGAAATAGTTAACCCTCCGATAGCTTCCTTTCGTTATTACCTTATTACCAGTGCCACCTGCAGGTCCTTGCAGCACAATGTCACTCGGCAGATTGCCTTCCTCCATTTCTAAACCCATCGATATCGCATGGCGCATGGACTGACAATGAATCGTAAGTTTGCGAACGTTATTTTCAATGGTGTCTTTCTTGACTACGGCAATAGGTGCGTTAATCGAAAGTAATGGAGCTACGTTGAAAAGTCTACCTCCCTCTTTGAATGGATCTGTAAAAAACTGTTCACTCCAGTCATCCGTATCACTGAAGCCGGAAATCCAATATGCTATATCATCATCAGCACGTACCTGGTATTGTACATTAGATTGAAGAGGCTCTTGCGCTGTATAGCCCGCGTTAACATGAGCTACGATCAACATGATTACAAAACAAAATAGAGCAGCAAGTGGAAAATAAAATCTGTATTCAACAAAGACCTTATTGAATAGTGGAAGTAAGAGTCCCAGCACCAATCCCAATAACAAAACAATGCCACCCGCTACTGGAGTCAAACCGAAGACAATAAAAATAAACTTGAGACTTGGCGAAAATAAAACAATGGCTGGAAGCAAAAAAAAGAGTTGAATCCAGGGTCCATATTTTTCTAAATCAAAAGCGAGCAAGATGATATGCCCCACCAGCGCAAACAGCAATGGGAAAAGGAAAATAAAAATGGCTGTGGGTATGTACAGGAAAGAAAGAGTCAATACAATAATGTGCATCAATAAAATGCCTGCAAGCAATGAAGGCTCACTGACCTTGGTAAGTAACCATCGATAGGTTAATCCATACAGTAACATGGCGAGGCAGGTGAGGGCCATAAAGTAATAGGCGACAGTGTAAGAGTTTGATGAATAGAAATGAGCGTAGTATGGATAGATCAATTTAATAGCCCAGATAAAAAGCAAACCGGCTCCAACCAACAGTGCCAATAAGCCCACGAAAGCGAAGAAGCCCACAATAAAACCTTTGACGGTAATTTGTTTCTTTCTGAAACCCATCACTAACCAAATCAAAAACAACAAATAGCATACAAGTGTAAGAGGCAGATTCCATGAAGCCGGATATCGAAGCATCACGTTGCCGATCAACGTGAAAAAAGAAATATCATCTGCTTTCGTTTCCAGAAGGCTGATGTTGCCAAAGTGTTTTATCAGGCTGAGCATATTGGAGCCATGTTGTTGCAGGCTGCGCAAGTCCAGGTTTTCAGCTTTGTCGTTAGCGCTATGATAATTTACATAGCCGTCAATAAAAGCATTGTTCAATCCACTGATACCGGCTTCGCGAAAGATGGTGTAGTCCGTATCATTAGGCATAGTCTTATAGATTTCATAGCTCAATGAATTACCGCTTGGGTACTCGGCCGCTTTTATGTAGTGTTCGACAGCCCAACCGTTTTTCGCATTCACTTCAAACATCGAGCTTACTCCCGAATTACCCCGCCCTTCAAAGTTGAGGACCAACCCTACTTCACTGGTTAGCGTACTATCCTGAATAAATCCCTGCGCTCCCAAGAGCCCTTCTTCTTCAGCATCCGTAAAGAGAAACAGCACATCATTCTTAAAATTCTTTTTTGTTGAGGCAAGTATGCGAGCAGTCTCCAGCATAGCGGCTACTCCCGCTCCATCATCACCTGCCCCTGGCGTGTTTGGCTGCGTATCATAATGGGCCATGATCAAAAGTGTTTTCTCACTATTATAACCTTTCAATCTGGCGATGACATTATACGCATTAGCGGCAATGACCATTTCATTACTTCTTCTGATCGCTGTTGTATTTTGGATGTGTGTTTCAAGCCCCCATTGTTTACACTGATCGGCAATGTAATCCCGTACTCGTTTATTTTCGAGTGTACCCGTACTGTGAGGTGCCTGGCAAATCTCCTTGAGGTAGACATAAGCACGCTGAGCTGAGAATACACTATCAGGAGCATCGGTGTCAATTACGGCTGGAGGTGAATCCATCCAAATTGAAAAAAGAGAGATTAAAATGGTGGTAGCTAAAAGGTATAGTCCTGACTTAGGTTGCATCATATAATTTTTTATTGAGACAATATAGTCAAAACTGAATTCCTTTATGCGGTAATACTATCTTCAGAAGAATCTAGAATGTTGAATGAATCCACTCAAAATTGAATCGGTGCTGAATGCATGAGAATCGATCAGATATCTCCTGATTACGTGGAGAAGAAACTATGAAATGCATATTCACACATATTATGTAAGCATCTTGTAGAAATTCTTTACCTCTTGAAAAGAAATCTCTGGTCACAAATAACTCTGTGACTCTAGCTAATCCTGATCAAATTATCCTATTGTTTCCTGAACCAGGTTGTGATTAGTATAGATGCAAATGTCAGCTGCAATGTGCATGCTATCTCTCACAATTTCTTCTGCAGATAAGTGAGCTGCATGTTTCTTCAACGCCAACGCTGCTGATTGCGCATACATAGCCCCTGATCCGATAGCCGCTACATGATTATCTGGTTCCAGCACATCGCCCGTTCCGGAGATCACTAGTATTTCATCTTTGTTAGCTGCAATAAGCATGGCTTCGAGTTTGCGAAGAAAACGATCAGTACGCCAATCTTTTGCTAACTCAATGGCAGCGCGTTTCATGTTGCCGCCATAGGCATTCAATTTTTCTTCGAAGCGATCAAGCAGGGTAAAGGCATCGGCTGTAGAGCCTGCAAAGCCGACCACTACTTTTCCGTCTTGCAGTCTTCTTATTTTCTTCACGTTACTTTTGGCGATAGTGTTACCCATAGTAGCCTGGCCGTCACCGGCAATAGATACTTTACCATTATGAAGTACTGCCAGAATGGTGGTGGCGTGAATTTTTTGCATTATTTGTTTAAAAGATGAGTGCCTTCGTAAATATTCTTCAATGAAATAGCGAGTGAGAGTGTGGGGATTTGAAGCTCATCTTCAATTGATTTATACTCTTCCAGTTCCCAATGATTTGATTTATTAACTCGAAAAGCCTCAATACTAACAGTTTCCGCATCTACTAAAATGTATTCTTTTAACACGGGAATTTCACGATACAGTTTAAATTTCTGACCACGGTCGTAATTTTTTGTTGAAGGTGATAGCACTTCAAAAATTATGATCGGACCAATAGCAGAACTTTTTTCTTCTTCTCCTTGAATAATTGGATCACCACAAAAAACAGAAACATCAGGGTACGTGTAAAGTGTGTTCTGAGGAATATAGACTCTCATGTCGCTACCAAGCGGCTGACATGGCTTACCTTTCAACATAGTGTAAAGCTCACCAATTATATTTGATGCAATGGCACTATGAGTGTAGGTCGCACCAGACATTGCTTGTACTTCATCCTTATTATCGCTGTGAGTATAGTCCAACATCAAGAAGACCTCACCCTTATAGTATTCATGCTTTTCAGAAGATTTCCGTTCGAAATCAAGATACTCTTCTTCCGTAAGAAGTTTCTTGCCATAGACTGGAACAGGATCTCGAACAATCATAGATACTTAAATCAAAATTCTAACCGGATCTTCCAATAGTCCTTTCAGCGTTTTGAGGAAGGCAGCGCCAACTGCTCCATCTACCGCGCGGTGATCGCACGAAAGTGTTACCTTCATCACGTTACCCACAGCCAGTTGTCCGTTCTTCACGATTGCTGTCTCTTTTATTCCTCCTACTGCAAGAATACACGCATCGGGTGGATTGATGATGGCAGTGAAATCTTCAATCCCAAACATTCCTAAATTCGAAATCGTAAAGGTGCTTCCTTCCCAATCGCTAGGCTGTAATTTCTTTTCTTGTGCTTTTTGCGCAAGGTCTTTTACTTCAACCGCGATATGTGACATGGACTTGTTATCCGCAAACCGAACAACAGGAACAACCAAGCCGTCCTTCACCGCAACAGCAACACCAATATGAATATGGTGATTCTTGCGCATCTTATCTCCCAACCAGCTTACGTTCACATCAGGATTCTGCCGCAAGGCAGCAGCGGTAGCTTTTAACACCATGTCGTTGAATGATATCTTCACCGGAGAAATTTCATTCATGCTCTTACGCGCTTCAATCGCTTTGTCCATGTTTATTTCCATGGTGAGATAGAAATGCGGTGCAGAGAATTTACTTTCTGCCAACCTGCGTGCAATGGTTTTACGCATCTGAGACACAGTCACTTCTTCGAAACTTTCTTGCCCAACTACCTGAGGTAAGACCACAGGAGCCGCTGGAGATTTTGCAGTACCGCTAGTTGCCGCTGCCGGAGCTGCGGAAGGTTTGAAGGTTTCAACATCATGTTTGGTAACACGTCCACCTTCGCCAGAACCTTGAATTTTATTGATATCAAATCCAAGATCCTTCGCCATCTTCTTCGCCAGCGGAGAAGCTTTAAGTCCGCCATTAGCCACTGATGCACTTCCGTTAGAAGCTGGAGTTGCAGCAGCCGTTGCTGTCGTTTCAGCAACAGGAACACTCGCTTTGGAGGGAGCTGCGCCTTTTGATTGATGTGCCTTTAAAAGTGTTTGCCAGTCAGCATCCTTATCACCAATGATAACCAACACACCATTCACAGCCACTGCTTCTTTTTCTTTTGCTCCGATATAAAGCAGTGTACCGTTATTATACGATTCATACTCCATAGTTGCCTTATCCGTTTCCACTTCCGCCAGCAACTCACCTGTCTTCACAGTTTCTCCAACTTTTTTATGCCAGGCAGCGATCACCCCTTCGTTCATGGTATCACTCATTTTGGGCATCAATACGATTTCGGCTTTAATGCCAGAAGTGTCAATGGCTGTTTCGGCTACGGCTGTAGCAACTTCCACTTTTGGAGCTTCCGTTTTGCCACCCGCAGCAACTGCACTTTTTGATCCTGCTAATAATGCAGCGAAGTCTTCGTCTTTATTTCCCACGATAGCCAGAACACCATTGATCTGTACGGCTTCTCCTTCCTTCGCACCCAAATACAGTACAGTGCCTGTGTTGAACGATTCGTAATCCATGGTGGCTTTATCCGTTTCGATCTCGGCAATTAACTCACCGGATTTCACTGTATCACCCACTTTTTTATGCCATTTGGCGATCACCCCTTCGGTCATGGTGTCGCTCATTTTGGGCATCCGAACTATCTCTGCCATTTCGATTTATGTTATATGTCGATCTAATAAAGTTGAGGGTCAAAAATAGACGTATTTATGCGATTTTCAAGCACTACGCAATGTTCGTTTTGGTTAAAAATTGATCGTGCCCAACAGAAACTCAAACTTTGATGCATACGGACTTATCCCATATGAATAGCGGAAACCTATATTGAGTTGTGGAAGCAACCGGATCACATTGATATCGAATTTCACTTCTGCACCGGTTGATAAATAGCTCTTGTTGGAATCACGTTGATTGACTCTGCTGCTTCCAAAACAATAATCCAGGAAGGCATTGGCTCTGATTCGCTGAACATTAACCAACGGACCCAGGTTCAAATCAGGATACCATAGTGGCAACGTATAGTTCACGGACACCGAATACATATTCTCAAAACGACTCACCGACTGACCTCTTGGCAAAGGAATCTGATTCCGGAAAGTATAATTATCCAACCCCTCACCCGTGCTTAAGCGAACATCGGCAATATCTGATTTCTGATACGCCCAATATCCCCATATGGAATGGTGTTTGGCAAGACCTGGGAAGTACAGTCTTCCCTGAAAAGAAAACTGGCTTCCACTATAATCTCCCTGATAAGGTGTTCCATATACATCCATAAAAAATGCCTGGCCCCATTTGCTGTTGATATCTCTTCTGCTCTGCTTTAGCAAGCGGTATGCTGACACTGAAAAGTGATTGTAGATGAGATTACCTCCATCTGCATAATCGCGAAAAAAATATTGAGGATAGTTAGACGGCACGATTCTTCCTCCACCATCAATGCTATTCGTAAATTCCGACACAGCGGTAAACCCTACATAGTTCGACATGGTGAGATTACCTAAGAATCTTGAACTCGTTGTAATCAGAGGCAGTCGCAATCCGGCCTCCACCGTTTTTTCTTTCCAATCAAATGTAAGGTTCTCCACTACCTTGGTGGTGTCGGTGCCAACCACTTTATCATATTCAATGTCACCTTCATTAACAGAACGGCTTCCCTTTAAAAAATTCACATCGATGATCGGATAAAAGCCCTGATAACTAATGCCAGCATTCCATGATCCTGTGCGCTCATTAATATCAAATGTATACCCTGCGTTAATACGAGTGGTGCTAAGAACATCCTGCGAAGAAATTCCGATGTTGGCTCGTGTGAGGTCGTTATTAAAATATAATCCCCAACCGTACGGATTGAACATGTTTCCAAACTTCGAATATTTCTTAGTGGGAAATTTTTCAGAAGGAACATTCTTAAATAAATCTGTATTGTTCTCCTGCTCTACTAAATGCTGGTATGATGAACTGGGTTCAGCATATTCGTTGCTCACTGCTTTCCATGCAGCCGAATCAACAGGAATTTTTACCACATTCATACCATCGCGACTCTGTTCGTTGTAAAAAATCGTTTTGCCATCCTTACTCACCGAAGGATTGTAGGCACCATACTTACTGGTTGTGATTTGATATCGTTGGCCCGTTGCAATATGAATTGCATAAATGTTATCAATGCCACTTCGTGGTGAATTGAACAAAACATAATCACGAAAAGGAACTGGATACCCTGCATTCTCCTGGGTGTAGTCTGTTAATGGTGTGATCTTACCAGAAGCAAAATCAAACTTCACCATGGCCTTTCCTTGTTGATTGGTATGGAGCGCATAAATGGATTGGCTCTTTTCATCCCATCGCGGCATGGAAATAAAATCGTTGCCTGGATTATCAAACTCTTTTAACACCTCGCCACTAAAATAATCCAGCACGATAAGATGTGTTTTATACTCGTTGGTGCTTTCCACTGTAGCCACTTTATAACCATCTGGTGAAATGGCAGCCGAAGCATAACGCGAGTTTCTGGAAATCATTCTTTTCTTTCTATCGACAAGATCATAACCCATAATCACTGAATACGTGCGCACGCGCCACCGCGGATCATACCGGTATTCATTCCACACTACACGACTATTGGTGACGGATAGCATGCCTGAAGAATTGATCATGCCGGGAGTAAATACTTTCTTTTCTTTTCCATTAGCAATGGATACCAGCTGCTCGATGTTGCCAATGCCTGATTTCATCACCAACACTGAACCATCTTCGAGTTCTTGCGGATAGAGGTAATCTGTATAGGCTTTGGAAGTACGTGGATTTATTTGTTCAAAAGAAGTTAGTTTTAATGTGTCCAGTTGATCTTTCCACTTCTTTTGAAAATCCAGCGCCATCTCTTTATACAAATCCTTAACGTACAGGCCGCATTCTTTTTTTATAGCACTAGAAAAGGTGAATGGAATAAACGGTGCATTCCATGCGCGGGCTGTAACATTTTTCCACACATCGGGGTTGCCGGTTCTTTGTCGTAAGTAAGAAACCATGTTATATCCCAGCACATAGTGATCGGGTATATTATGCTTGTAAGACCTCAAGAATTGTTTATTGTAATTGAAGGCGCGGCCCTCCATCAGGTTTGTCTTAAATACCAAATCGAAATAAGGAATCCGGCCACGACCACTTTTTGTAAAAGCTGTTTCAGTAACGACAGCATCACCTTCCCAAAACCATGGCGGCACCGATATATAAGACATCACTGATAATGTGTTGTTGCCAAAGAGATAATACAACGCCTTATTAAAACCTCTTTTTGCATGCTGAAACTGAACCATATGGCGATATTCATGCGAGGCAATCAGATTCATCCAATCATTGTTGCCAATGAAATTATAATTCTGCGAAGGCATTGTATAAAACTCCGATCGTCTTGGAGTAATGGAAACAAATGCATTGGAAACAGAGGATTGATTTTGAAGCACCACCGATATTTTTTTAGGCAGCGTTCCCATCGTGTTGCCCTCTGGTGTGCGAATATGCTCCATGGTGTTGGCCATCCGGTTGGCTTGCTCCTCAAAACCTTTCGGAAAAATGATTTTAAAATTCGGAGTGTTAATCTGGTGCCACTTTAAAGCAGGGTTGTTTTCTAATACAGAAGTCTGTTGACTCTTTCCTGAAGTATTAAAAATTAAAACGAACGCAAGTATCCAGAGGGAACGAACCATAAATCCGAACAAAATTTAAGCGGTAAGCTACATCAGGATAAGGAAATTTGCTACAAAATTAAACGCAGCTCTCTTTAGGTGAAGAAAAATCCGATCAACAGCGAGTAACTCAATTCTTACTGAGTTCGTCAAGGCTTTTAAACTTTCTGCCTAACCCTGACACCGCGCCTACGTTGAAGAAACCTACCACCTTAGAGCCATTATTATTTGTATTTTTTATGTTGGTGGATACATTAGCCAATGGAGTTGCAAATAATTCACTAAATCCACCAGGTCGATCCGTTTGAATGCGTACTTCATTCAAAAAGTTAAAGGCAGCTTCGGTTACGGATTGTATTTGAACGTACACAGAATCGCCTACAACATAAGGTGATTTAAAAGTTCCATCCTCTGCTTCATCAAAAGGATTTATTGCTCTGCGGATGGGAGCAATAAACGGAACACCATTGAAATTTCCGCCCTTTGAAAATCCTGCATCATAGGCTGTGACAATTTCACTTGGCTTAAGAAGTTGCTCTCCATTTTTAAATGTTTTTACCCAGTAAGCATCATTAGGCTCAATGGGATCTGTTGACCAAAACTCGGCTTGATATTGATCATCGAAAAATTGCCCTCCGGGTTGCAAGAAAAAAGTCAGACTGTCAATAGCTGGTGTACGTCCCATGCGTGATGTTGAAACAAAAGTCTCTGTTCCTTCACGCACTATTAGTTCATACGTTAATCCAACCTCACCAAAGACTTCGTTGCCAACGGGTGTCCATACATATACACCGGGCTCTGTTTCAATAAAAGAATACACGTTACCTTTTTCATCGGCCACCGATACTACCGCTCCTGAAACACCTGGAGGCAATACATTTTCAAAATAAGGTTGAGTGCGCATAAGCTTTATCTGCTGAGTACCTGCCACATTGTTGAGCCACGCGTCAATGACCAAAACGGGTTGTGCATCTTCCAATTCCGGATTGATTACCTCTTCGCATGAGTAAAAAGCAAGTGATATTGCCAGAACTCCAAGAATATTTTTATATAAACGATAGCTGGTCATAATCAGAATTTGAAGTTATAGGAAACGGAAGGCACGATGGTGCCTATGATCGAAAGTTGACGGGCTTCGCTATTGATCGGGCTGCCCTGCGCTACGCGTTCACTCCCTTGCGTGAAGTAAATGGAGAATGGATTTTTGCGTGCATAAAGATTATAAACGCCAAACACCCAATAGTCTGAATTCTTGCGTGCATTCCCATTACGTTTTATAGTCTTGCCCTCCAACCGGAACGAAACATCTAACCGATGGTAGGCGGGCAACCGTACATTGTTTCTGCTGTCTGCTGCATTGTATGGAATAAGAATGCCTTGCATCATATATCGCGAAGTAGGAAACGTAGATGGCGTGCCGCTAACAAAATTAAAATTGGCAGAAATAGACCACCGTTTATTGAGATCATAAAAACCACTCACCTTGACGTTATGAGTCTGATCAAAACGAGCCGCGTACCATTCATTGCGATTAATGCCATTCACTTTCAATTCGGTGCGAGCTATGGTATAAGCTACCCACCCGGTAAACCGACCCACTTTCTTTTGCAGATAAAATTCCAAGCCATAGGCACGCCCCTGGCCAGTAAGCAAGTCACCTTCTAAAAATTCGTTGATTAATAAATCAGCACCATCAATATAGTCGAGCTGGTTTTGTGTTTTGCGATAATAAGCCTCCGCAGAAAATTCATAAGTTTGATCTTTTCCAAAATTGCGGAAGTAACCTAGCGCCCACTGATCACCCAATTCAGGTTTGATATTATTGCTGCTGGGTGTCCATACATCCAGCGGATTGGATGCTGTGGTGTTGGAAATCAAATGCAGGTACTGGGCCATGCGTGTGTAGCTGGTCTTTACTGAACTACGATCACTCAGTTCTGCTTTCACTGACAAACGAGGTTCAAAATTTTTATAGTTAGAAGTTACTTCTCCACTGGCAAAAGTTTGTTCACCAATGGCTGTTCTGCGAATGCCGGGAATGGTGTCGTTATAGGTGTATTGTGTGCCTGGACCGAGACCTATAAAATAAGAGTATCGTATACCATAATCAATAGAAACTTTAGAGGATAGACGTTGACTGTTACCGAAATAAAGAGCTGATTCCAGGTTGTACTTTTCCGGCAAACTGATATCAATCCGGTTACCGTTAGAAGTACCGTACGCATTAGCGGGTTCGAATGAATAATAATTTAATTCGGCACCAAATGAAATTTCATTATTGGCATTTATAAAATAACTGAATGATGGTTTGAATGTGACATTTCGAATGGATGACTTCCAGGCAAAGTTGTCGCGATCATTTTCACCAAATTGTAATGAGTAATCGTAGCGGCTGAAGATACCTGAGAAATTGGCAAACAAACGGTCATTGAAGATTTTGTTCCATCGGATGGTGCCGGTATTATTGCCCCAAGAAAATCCCTGATTCTTATCAAAGAAAAACTTATCGCGTCCTGTATAGCCAGAGACATAAATGCGATTACGTGCATTGATATTATAATTTACCTTACCGGTAAGGTCATAAAAATTTAATGCGCCACCATCCTGAAGCACATCGACAAACGGCCGAGCCAGCACATCGGCATAGGAGCGCCTGCCGGCCACAATAAAAGAACCATCGCCTTTAAACAAAGGGCCTTCTACGGCTGCACGACTAAATATCGTTCCGATGCCACCATTTACTTCATAATCTTTATTGTTGCCTTCCTTCATTCGCACATCGAGCAGTGAAGCAATGCGACCACCGAACTGAGCTGGAATTGCACCTTTATAAAGTTTGGTATCTTTGACGGCATCAGGATTAAAGACCGAAAAGAAACCGAGCAAATGTGAGGAATTATAAACCGTAGCTTCATCCAACAGGATAAGATTTTGGCCTACGCTGCCGCCCCGTACATTAAAACCGGAGGCACCTTCGCCCACCGTTGAAACACCTGGAAGTTGCAACAAACTTTTAATCACATCAGCCTCGCCAAGAAAAGCGGGAATCTTAAGAATCGTTTTCATGTCTAGGCGATTCGTGCTCATTTCCAAAGCCTTCACCCCTTCCTGATCCTTGGTGGAAGTCACAATTACTTCTTCGAGTTGCATTCCTTCGGCTTGAAGTTCAATATCTAAACGGGTATTCTCGTTGAGTATGAGTGACTTAATTTGAGCGGCAAAACCGATATAACTGATGTCGATATCATACGTTCCCGACTGAAGAGTGAGTGAATAGAAGCCATAAACATTCGTGGTGACACCCGTGCTGAGAGATTTGACATAGATGGTGGCCCCTATTAATGCTTCGCCATTGGCAGCATCTTTTACATAACCACTTGCGGTAAATTTTTGCTGACTTTGACCAAAAAAAGGAATCGCCATCAGAAAAATGAAGAACTTGAACATCATAGAGTTTCGCATCAGTGCACTTAACCCTAAACCATCCCAATTGGTTACATTTGTGAAAAATAAAGTTTCTACAGCGCGTATGTTTAGAAAATTAAAAGAACTCTATCAGGAATATAAAGAGTATGTGCGAGTTGATCTGATCATGTATGCCGTCATGATTCTGCTTATCATCCTCTATTTCATCTATACGGTTGCTTTTTAAAAAATCCGATTACAAAAGAATTTCACGCACATTGTCAGTGATTTTCTCAGCCAGTTCATCGGTAGGCAAGTCGTTGATGTCCCTGCCAAAAGGATCTTCGATTTCTTCCGCAATCAATTCTACACTCAGCAGCACGAAGGTAATCAGTACTACCACCGGCACGGTAAGATAACCTGATGTAGTCACAAAGGCCATCGGTAATGTGACGACATAAATAAAAATAAACTGCTTGATATACATGCTATAGCTGTAAGGGATGGGCGTGTTCCTGATTCGCTCGCAGGCCCCCAGGATGTCAGAAAATTCTTTCAGCTCTTTGTCAAGCATAAATAGTTGATCTCCTGAAATTGTTTTGTTTTTATAAAGGTCATTTACCCGCGTGTATAGCATAGAAGAAAGACGATTGGGTATGTGTTTTACATCTTTTAGATTTTGGAGAAATTCTTCGTCTGTCGCCTCCAGTTCACTCAACTTTACACCGCTCCGCAAATGTTCTTTCACTGAGAAAACTAGGTTGGGAATCATCAATGCAAACCATCTTCGATTTTCGGTGTCATTTTTTTCCAGAAAAGCGTTTAGCTTATGCGATATGTTTCGCGTGTTATTTACAAAACTACCCCAAAGTTTGCGTCCTTCCCACCACCGGTCGTACGAAGAGTTGGTTCTGAATACAAGGAACAAACCCAGCACAATACCGAGCAACGAGTGCATGGATATAGTGGTATGAAAATCACTTTCGTGAAAACGGAGTATATCCAACAAAATATAACAAACACCTGCTGTATAAAATGCAATGAAAATAAGCGCAGGAGTAAGCGTTCTCATGACAGCCCGGCTGTAGGCATGAAAAACAAGTGAGAACCAGACTTTCGGATTATAATTAACCATAGCCGCGTAAAATACGATTCAATAAACCTATTCAGGAAAAAAAATCAAAATATTTTAAAAGATTGTAACGACCGACTACCTGAATATATTTTGAAATAGCACTTCAATACTAATAATGTCATATTATGACAACATAGCACTTGCCTGACAGGCGACTAATACCGTATTTCGAATTTCGAAAGTTTCTCATGAAAAAAATTACTCCCTCTATTGTTCTATTCCTGATTGGTTTAAGCGCTTTTGCTCAATCTGATTACCTGGTAACCACTAAATCCGATACCATAAAGGGTGACTTGCGGATTTTATCTTACGATCAATTGGACCGGGTTCAGATTACTAATAACGGTAAGAAAGAAATGTATACGGCCATGCAGGTTTTGATCGTAATGAATAAAGAAAAATTCTATAAACCTGTGCAAATAGATCAATCGATAAGATTGATGAAAATAATTAAAAGCGGGTTCCTGAGTTTATATGGCTTTAAGCTTCCCAATCAAAGCACTTTTGACGGACGCTACCTGGTCAAGTTAAATGGATCATCCATGGAAGTACCCAACCTTGGATTTAAAAAAATGATGGCCAACTACCTGGAAGAGTGCAGTGAGCTATCTCTAAAAATAAAAAATGGTGACCTGGGGAAAGGAAGCATCGAAGAAATCATTGACGCGTATAATGCCTGCTTATCAAAAGATAAAACGGCTCCTGCACAAGGTGTTATATCATCGACAGAATCTTTGAATAAAACAAAGCAAATAGAAGCCATTCAAACCCTGAAGAACAAAATAAAGGAACAGACGTTCAGCTCGAAAGAAGATGCGCTGGATATTCTGCGCGATATTGAAACAAAAGTTGATCGCTATGAAAATGTTTCTAATTATCTTCTTGACGGACTTCAATCTGCATTGAAAGATCAGGCAACACTTTCTGAAGATCTCGAAAAACTAATTGTCCTATTTAAGAAATGAGGGTAGCCGATCTCGAATGAAATCTGGTACTTCAGCTTTACTTTTCCAGTAAGCATAAGCGGCACAGATTGCCACAACCAAAGCATAAATAAATAACTGCCCTCCATCCCCTTCAACTTCAATTCCCAATAAAAAAAGGTGCATGCCCAAAGCGCCCGCCATTAATCCAAACGCCAGTAATGCGCCAACCCAAACCGTGGCAGGAATCAGGATAAGAATAGACGCTATTAATTCAAGTACTCCCACACTTATTCTACCCCAGGGCTCCATTCCTACGGAAGTAAAAATAAATACCGATTCTTCGGAAGCCGAAAATTTAAAGTAGAGAGTCTGCAGCATGATGATGGCTGCTATCAATCGTGCAATCCAATATACTATTTCTGATTTTTTCATAAGAGGAAAAGAATATTCAAACCACGATACAAATAACTGAAAAGATTGTCATGTCGATGACAAAAGGATGTGTCTCTTTAATTACAATTAAGTTATAAAATCCTTTCATTAGCGCATTTCAAATAAGTCCAAAACAATCTCTACCTACTTGGTGGAATAAAGGCAACGATTAATCTCATAAGGAATTTATAATGATCCTAAATTGTTGAACAATCGCTTTTTATTTCCTTAAACGGAAAAGATAAAGTTAAATTTACAGAAATAAGTTCACCCAATTCATTAATGGTCACTCTTACGCGCAA
Source organism: Cyclobacteriaceae bacterium (assembly GCA_043774745.1). GTDB lineage: Bacteria > Bacteroidota > Bacteroidia > Cytophagales > Cyclobacteriaceae > ELB16-189. The sequence goes on from JAYVTC010000026.1 coordinate 24,941, forward strand.
AGTGCTAAGCCACCGATTTGGCTTATTAGTTTTGATGATCAGTATACTCCTGATTATTTCATTAACAATCCGCACGGCTTTGTTGATCAAATCAGCGAGCAATGTTGATTTTACCTTGGCAAACCTGGTTGGCATATATGCTATCGGTCTCTTCTTTGATTTGGTTAATGCCAGTTACTTCATTGTTCCGTTTGTTTTATATCTATGGTTGACCCCAAATAGGTTTTTCGTAAAAAAATGGCATCACTATTTGACTTACGGAGTATTCTTTTTCTTCGTTGCTGCATTACTTTTTGATGCAGTGTCCGAGTGGTTCTTTTGGGATGAGTTTAGTGCACGATTCAATTTCATCGCAGTAGATTATCTCGTTTATACCACGGAGGTGGTGGGTAACATTCGTCAGTCCTACCCAATTGAATGGATTGTGGTTGTCATTCTCCTTATAGCGGTAGTAATCGTTTTTCTGTTACGACCCTACATCGATTTATCATCGGCCTACTCAATCAGATTCAAACGCAGAACTCCTATAGCGCTTGGCTTACTGGCGTTTCCTGTTATCTTTTTCTTTTCGATAAATAATAAGATGCACAAGTTTAGCAGCAATGCTTTTGTGAATGAGCTCTCTGGCAATGGTCTTTACGAACTCTTTGCTGCCTACCTGAACAATGAACTTGACTATGAACAGTTTTATAGCAAAATAGAAAATGAAAAAGCATTTGAACTTATCAAATCACTATTAGCCACTCCGGAAAGTAAATTTACAAACACCTCCAACTCGAATATTGAGCGGGAGATTATAAGTCCGGGGGAAGAGAAAAAATTAAACGTGGTGATGATCAGCATTGAGAGCTTCAGCGCTGATTTCATGGGCACTTTTGGCAATACGCAAGGCATTACACCCTTCTTAGATTCTCTGGCAAATCACTCTTTGTTGTTCACAAGACTTTACGCCACTGGAACCCGAACTGTGCGAGGCCTGGAAGCGCTGAGTTTATGCATACCTCCAACCCCAGGGCAATCCATTGTTCGCAGACCTCATAATGAAAATTTATTTTCGCTAGGCCAGGTATTTAGCGATAAAGGATATGAGAGCAAATACATCTATGGAGGTTACGGATATTTTGATAACATGGGATATTTCTTTTCCAACAACGGCTACGAAGTAGATGATCGCAGTAAAATTGCCGATGAGGATATCGACTATGAAAACATCTGGGGTGTAGCCGATGAAAATTTGTTTACGCTGGCAGAAAAAGAAATCGATAATACGTATCAAAAAGGGAAGCCCGTGTATGCCCATATCATGACTACCTCCAATCACAGACCATTCACCTACCCGGATGGAAGGATTGACATACCATCACACACCAACCGCGAAGGGGCTGTGAAGTATACGGATTATTCGATTCGTAAATTTATCAATGAATGCAAATCGAAACCGTGGTTTGATAACACTGTATTCATTATTACTGCAGATCATTGTGCATCCAGTGCAGGAAAAACGGAACTTCCTGTGAATAAATATCATATTCCCATGCTCATCTATTCACCAAAAAATATTGCTGTAGGCAAAATGGAGAGACTGATGAGTCAAATTGATCTTGGCCCTACTGTACTTGGCTTGTTGAATTTTAGCTATACTAGCAAATTCTTCGGTTATGATATCTTCAAATTAGAAGCAGGCCGTGAACGCGTTTTCATCAGCACCTATCAAAGCCTCGGGTATCTAAAAAATGATAAGCTAATCATACTTAATCCGCAGAAATTAGTGAGCACCTATAAGCCCGACTACGAAAAAGGCACGGCTATTAAAATAGCAGATGATTCAAAACTGATCCAGGAGGCGATTGCATGGTACCAGGTTGCGAGCTATGAGTTCGCGCATGATTTATTAAAGCATAAGAACCTAAACTAAAATTTTCTATTGATCACAATCGGGGATGTGATCTATTAGAAAGGTCTACCCTTTCTAATTATGTTAGCATAACCAAATTCGCTTTTATATGTTTTCTTAGCACGTGATGAGGAAGATAATCATAATCGGTTCCGGTGT
>JAYVTC010000027.1:0-8947 GCA_043774745.1 Cyclobacteriaceae bacterium
GGTTGATGTGCTGGGTAATTTTGAAGATGCCGTAACGATTGCCGCATCGAAAGCAGGAGTAGAGGATGATTATCGGATACGTTATTATCCAAAGCAAAAGACTTTCATTGAGCAATGGCTTACCGAAGCCGAAGACTATGCAAACACCCGTTTACTTAAAGGAGAATTGGGTGATCAGTACCCAATATACATGAGGTTTAAAAAGTTAGAAAACTACCAGGGAAGCCAAACCAGATTGCCCTTTGAAATGAAAATTCAATAGGGGGGTGGGGCAGCTTTTGATGTAATGTTTTAATGGAAAAAGTACAGTTTAAAGAATTTTTTATCATTATCTCCGCAAGCATGCTACCGATTATTATTGTGAAAATTGCTTCGAGGAATTTAACTGCCAGAGAACCGTCTCAATCGCGAAATTAGTTGATTATTAAATGGGTGAATCTTACATTCATATCACTCTAAAAATAATAAAGCTGAGCCATTTTTGGCTCAGCTTTATTACCTTCATAAAAGAATGAAGGCAATTATTTCCACTGATCGCTATCCTGGAGAGCAAATCCTCCTCCATTATTTGAAGCGACTTTCTCTTCTTTAGCAGGAGGTACTCTTTCAGATTTTGCTCTGAATGCAAACGTAGCTGATAATGTGATCAATGCAACACCAAGGATTATGATTGTCTTTTTCATATATGCGTTGTTTTGTGATTATTCTTTGATGGGACTTCCACCACTATTACTGCCTTCGGTTTGAGGTTTTACTTCTTCTTCAATACATGAAGAAAACGTGGCTGCAGATAAGGAAAGAATGATAATCAGGTAAAGTAACTTTTTCATACGTAGTTTGGGTTTAGGTTTTTTTTATTGGTTAGTATAGCATTAAATTCGTGCTCAAATTTTGTTAGTTTGTTTGATTTATTTTTAGCTATTAAACATAGAATATTGCCTAAGTACCAAAATATTATATCCAGTTTCATATTAGCTACTTTATTGAGCATTGTGATTTACCCAATCAATGGATATTCGCAAGACTCGAATAAAATAGATTCGTTAAAAGGATTATTACAAAACACGAAGGATACTTCTCGGTTTATTATACTGCAGGAACTTTTCAAAGCATATAATCAAACTGATTTTAATGTGGCACTTCAATATGCACAAGATGCTTATCGACTTGCCGAAGCATTAGGCGACAGCAGTAAAATCGTGGAGGGTGGTAGAATGATGGCATACTCCCTCATGGACATGGGTAGGAATGATGAGACTATTAATATACTTAATAAAGTATTGGCCATAGCAAAACGAAATCAAGTGAGATATCCTGAGCTGTCTCCTAAAATCAAATTTCTTTTAAATAATGCAGCCATCGCCTACATGTATCGCGGTAATTATGATTCATCATTGAGTTATCATTTTAAATCCTTGGAGATCAGGGAAACCGAGGGTGATAAAAAATCCATTGGCACGGCATTGAATAATATTGGTCTTGTCTATTTCAAGCTTAGAAATTATGAGCAAGCCCTGCAATATTACCTGCGATCATTGGAGCTTAAGAATGAATTAAATGATGTAACCGATACTGATAAAATTCTTATCAATGTTGGCCTGTGTTATGATCAACTTGAAAAATCACAAGAGGCAATACGATCATTCAATAAAGCCCTGGAAAGCTGTGGAATAGGATGTTCTGAAACTGTAAAAAAGGAAGCGTACTTTGGTTTAGGCGTTGCCTATTTTAATGTAATGGATTTTGAAAGATCTTTGGACAATTTAAAGGCTTCTCTCAGTATCTCTAAAAGTCAGAATGATAGGCAATATTGGATAGGTAATCTTATTTGGCTAAGTAAAATTGAGACTCAGAGAAAAAATTACAAAGCTAGTTTACAGTATTTAAATGAAGCTAAACAGTTTGAGCAGGAATCTGAATTTGCTGAGTCGTTGATTGAGCTCTATGAGGAGTTGGCCAAAGTACATACTTTACTTTCTGATTTTCAAAGTGCCTCCGCCTATCAGGGTAAATACATAAAACTCAAAGATAGCATCTATAGCAGCCAATTAATAAAGAACCTGGCAAAGATTCAAAACACCTATGAGCAGCGAGAAAATATAAAGACCATCAGTGAAAAGGATAGAATCCTGTTGCTTCAAAAGGAACTGATCAACCGACAGCAAATACAATATATTTTTATTGTTATTGTAACGATCCTCGCCACCGGACTGGCGCTCGTGCTTATTTGGGCCAACAGACGACAGAAAATACATAATGCTGCACTCAATGATGCACAACGTGTTATTACTGACCAGAATGATCGATTGTTAAAAGCCAATGAGTATCTCGATCAGCAGGTTGTTGAAAAGACACAGGATCTTTTTATGGCCAACGAAGCACTTATTCAGGTGAATAGTGAGCTTGATAATTTTATTTATAGAACATCACATGATATCAGAGGTCCACTGGTTACACTTAAAGGTGTTTGTAATGTGGCATTGCTCGATGTGAAGGATACTATAGCACTCGATTATTTGCAAAAGTTGGATGCTACATCTACCAGGCTTAATGTAATTCTCACCCGACTATTGATTGTCAATAAAATCAATCTCTGGGAGCTTGAAGCTACTCCCATTAATTGTATTGATTTGATTCATCAAATTATTGAAACGGAAAAAATAAATGGCATTCCTGATAATATGGTGATTGAATATGAAATTGACCCTGATATTAAACTTTTCTCGGATCGGTTTTTACTCATGCTGGTAGTTGAAAATCTGATTGATAACGCAATCAAGTTCTATAATGATTCGACTCGCGTTTCCCCATTTGTGAAAATCAGAATACATCAGGAGGAGGATAAGGTGAGGATGATTGTGATGGACAATGGTATTGGTGTAAACTCCAGTGATAAGGACCAGATCTTTCATTTATTTACAAGGGCATCGGACCGGTCAGAAACCGGAGGCATTGGTTTATACCTTTCAAAAATGGCTGCAGACAGACTTGGTGGAGAAGTGATTTTGGCAAACACATCGCCAAGCGGTTCCGAATTTCACCTGATATTACCTGCCGATGTGACGCCAGCGATTGAAATGCGAAGGCTACGGGAGCAAAGTCGAAAAAAGGAAAAGGAGATGCGTGAGCTTGCACTTGCCAAACACAAGAAAGGACAGACCCCTTAGACAATTAAAACAAAAGCAACACCCATTCCTGATATTCCTTTGCATTTCGCATCTTTGTGGCCTGTTTTTAACAAACGGTTTTTATGAGTAGCGAAGGTAGCTTTAAGAGATACATGATCACTTCCGCATTGCCTTATGCCAATGGCCCCAAGCATATTGGTCATTTGGCAGGAGCGTATATTCCAGCGGATGTATATGTCAGATATTTGCGTTTAAGCGGAAAGGATGTCGTGTTTGTTTGTGGTAGCGATGAGCACGGAACAGCAATCCCTAACCAGGCATTAAAGGAAAACACCACGGCTCAAGCAATTGTGGACAAATACGATACTCAAATAAGGGAATGTTTTGTTAAGATGGGAATGTCTTTTGACATCTACCATCGTACCACAGAGCCTATTCATCATCAAACTTCCCAGGAGATTTTTTTGACTTTGTATAATAAGGGATTGCTCACCGAAGAAACTTCTGAGCAGTATTATGACGATGAGGCGAAAGCATTTTTAGCGGATAGATACATTAAGGGAACATGTCCTAAGTGCGGCCATCCTTCCGCCTATGGCGATCAGTGCGAAAAATGTGGAACATCACTCAGTCCGAAAGACCTGATTAATCCTAAGTCTACCTTAACCGGAAATTCTCCGGTTCTTAAACCAACCAAACATTGGTATTTGCCTTTGGAGAACTACGAGCCGTGGCTGAAAGAGTGGATCTTAAAATCGCATCAGCATGATTGGAAAACTAATGTGTATGGCCAATGCAAATCATGGATTGATGCGGGCTTACAACCACGTGCCATGACGCGTGATCTGGATTGGGGTATTAAAGTTCCATTGCCCGATGCAGAAGGAAAAGTTCTTTACGTTTGGTTTGATGCACCGATAGGTTACATTTCGGCAACACGCGCTTTGTTTGATGAGGTGACGAGCGGCCAATATAAATTTGCTACACCTCAGCGCGATTTTACAGGAGCGAAGAAAGAAGATTGGAAAACTTACTGGCAGGATAAGAACACCAAGCTGGTTCATTTTATTGGCAAGGATAACATCGTGTTTCACTGTATCATTTTTCCGATCATGCTTCATGCCACCGGTGAATATATTGTGCCTGACAACGTGCCTGCCAATGAGTTCATGAATCTCGAAGGAGATAAGATGTCAACAAGCAGAGGATGGTCGATTGAAATGCATGAATACCTGCAGGATTTTCCTGACAAGCCAGATGTGTTGCGCTATGCATTATTAACCAATCTTCCCGAGGCGAAGGATAGCGAGTTTACCTGGAAGGATTTCCAGGCAAAAAATAACAACGAGTTGGTGGCTATTTTTGGAAATTTTGTGAATCGGGCGTTTGTGCTCACACAAAAATTCTTTGATAACAAAGTTCCAGCGCTGAGTAAGTTGCAAGAGATTGATAAAAAAGCGTTGACCGATTTGAAACTGTTCCCCACTCGTATCAGCGATTCCATTGAAACATATCGTTTCAGAGAAGCTACTGCCAACCTGATGGATTTGGCACGTCTGGGAAATAAATACTTAGCGGAAACCGAACCCTGGAAACTTGCCAAGACTGATTTGTCTCGGGTAGGCACGATTCTCAACATCGCCTTGCAGATAGCAGCAAACTTATCCGTAATGGCAGAACCATTTTTGCCGTTCTCTGCAAATAAATTAAAGGCGATGCTAAACTTAGGTACGACACAATGGTATCAGGCAGGAGAAGGAGATTTGCTAAAAGCAGGACATCCGCTTGGTGAATCAGCTCTTTTGTTTGAGAAGATAGAAGATGAAATAATTGAAGTTCAGATCAAGAAGTTATTTGATACTAAGAAAAAAATGGAATTGGAAAGTCAACCAGCAACACCGGCAAAACAGGAAGTGTCTTTTGATGAGTTTGCTAAAATGGATATCCGCATTGGAAAAATCCTGAAAGCAGAGCGCGTAGAGAAGTCCAAGAAGTTGCTGAAACTGCAGGTAGATACTGGCATCGACACGCGTACCGTGATGAGCGGCATTGCAGAACATTTTGCTCCGGAAGATATCATCGGCAAGCAGGTAACTATTTTAGTAAACCTGGCGCCTCGCAAAATTATGGGCGTGGAATCACAAGGAATGATTTTAATGGCATCAGATAAAGATGGTTCTTTAAAGTTGCTAAGTCCCGGATCAGAAACATCTTCCGGTTCTGTAATCAGCTAACCGTACATAACTATTTTAGTTAAGAGCGCCCGAAAGGCGCCTTTTTTCATTCTGGAGTCAATGACGAGATTGAAAAATATCATCAATTTTATTTATGTTTAATCTATGATAAACATGAATACTTCCCGTAGAAATTTTATTATGAAGGGCTTGACCACGGTTGCGTTGTCGATGCCCGTGTTCAATATCATCAGCAGACCGCTTTTGGAGGAGGAGATCATTGGCCATGGAAAGTTTCGTTACCGCGTTCATAAGAATTGGGGAAACCTGGATCCGGCTAAGACGCCCGTAAAAAATTGCCATGAGATGGTGATGGATAAAAAGGGCCGATTGATTATGGTGACGGATGAAACAAAAAATAATATTATCATCTATGACCGATCAGGAAAGTTAATCACCACATGGGGTAACGATTTTCCGGGGGGCCACGGTCTCACGTTATTTGATGAAGGTGGAGAGGAAGTGCTTTTCATTTGCGATCCGAACACCGGACGCGTTGTTAAGACTACATTGGACGGAAAGCAGATCATGGAATTGCCTAACCCCAAAACAATCAATGTTTATGAAAGCACCCAAAACTATTTACCGACAGAAACAGCAATAGGTCCTAATGGTGATATCTATGTGGCAGATGGCTATGGCTCGCAATACATTTTACAGTTCTCAGCAAAGGGAGAGTTCATCAGAAAGTTTGGTGGCCCCGGCAATGAAGATGCTAACTTCAGCACAGCACACGGAGTTTGTATTGATGCCCGCGACAAGAACAACATCACGTTGATATGCACTTCGCGCGGTCACAATTCATTCAAGCGCTTTACACTTGATGGAAAATATTTATCCACACTTTTCTTACCCGGTGCTTTTGTATGTCGGGCTGTTATTGATGAAGAAAATATTTATGCCGGTGTATGCTGGTCGCGATTACGTTATTTGGAACAAACCAATAACTCTGGCTTTGTCACCATTCTGGATGGAAAAGATAAAGTGATTTCAAACCCGGGTGGCACCGCTCCGGCTTACAAAAAAGGAGAGCTACAATTAATGGTTCAGGAAAAACCTGTATTCAATCATTGTCACGATGTGTGTATCGACAATGACAAAAACATCTATGTGTGTCAATGGAATGCAAATAAAACTTATCCAATTAAATTAGAACGAGTTTAGACTTGTGGCTAAACTGTAGTCATTCTTTTAAAAAAAAGCGTCTTTTTAGGCGCTTTTTTGTTGAAATCCATTCTGCTATGTAACATGGGTTACACATTCTGCCACCGGTTGTGATAAAGATCATAGGATGTTGTGAGTACCATCATTACCCACGTGGTGTTCGCATTCTACTTTTACATCACCAACTAAACAAAATATCAGATGAAAAAGATACTGATTTTAGGAGCCGGAATGGCAGGCACCGTGATGGCGAACAAACTTTCTCACAGTCTCAATAAAGACTTTTGGGATATTACCATTGTAGACAAAGACCAAAGTCATTACTATCAACCTGGGTTTTTATTTATTCCTTTCGGAATTTATAAGCCTGAAGAGGTGGTGAAACCTAAAAAAGAATTCATCCCTAAAGGAGTGAATTTTATTTTGAATGAAGTTCAAAAAATAATTCCTGAAAATAATCAGGTGCTTCTTAAAGATGGTGTTGTTCTTACTTACGACCTATTAGTTGTTGCTACGGGCACCGTACCTGTTCCTGAGGAAACCGAGGGTTTGAAGGGCGAACTCTGGTATAAAGACATCTTTGATTTCTATACCTATGAAGGAACCACTCGCCTTGCCAAGAAATTAGAAAACTGGCAGGGAGGTAAGTTGGTAATCAACATGGCAGAGACGTTAATCAAATGTCCGGTTGCTCCACTTGAATTTACTTTTTTAGCTGATGCTTATTTCACTGAAAAAGGAATGCGTGATAAAGTGGAGATCTTCTATGTGACTCCGCTTTCCGGAGCATTCACAAAACCAAAAGCAACGGCTATGCTCGATAAGCTGATGGATGAAAAGAATATAAAAGTTATTCCAGACTTCTATCTGCAACGTGTTGATAACGAACGCAAAGTCTTGGTTTCTTATGATGAAAAAGAAGTGCCTTTCGATTTGCTCGTTTCTATTCCGGTAAATAAAGGTGATCAGATGGTGGAAGAGAGCAACATGGGTGATGAAGACGGATTAAACTTTATCCCTACAAATAAGAGCACGCTTCAATCCAAAAAATATGAAAACATGTTTGTGATCGGTGATGCCACTAACGTACCAGCATCTAAAGCCGGATCCGTTGCTCACTTTGAAGCCAAGATACTCACGGAGAATATATTAAGCTATATCAACGGCAAGCCCTTAGAAGCTAGCTTTGACGGTCACGCCAACTGTTTTATTGAAACAGGTTATGGTAAAGCTACGCTGATCGATTTCAATTATACCACTGAACCCCTGCCTGGAAAATTTCCCTTTGCCATGGTAGGCCCTATGGACTTATTGAAAGTAACCCGCGCCAACCACATGGGCAAACTTGCCTTCAAGTGGGTGTATTGGCACATGTTGCTTACTGGTAAAAAACTTCCAGTGACCACGCACATGTCAATGACTGGAAAATTAGTAGAGAATTAATCAATCAACCTAAATCAAATTATATATGGAAACTATTGCAATAAAAAAATTAGCTGAGGTAGAAGTAAATGCCGAAGGTTATTTGAAAAACATGAATGACTGGTCTCCTGAACTTGCACAAGAAATTGCATCAAAGGAAAACATACAGTTAACAGATAAACATTTTGAAGTGTTGAACTGGTTGCGCACCAAACAAGCAGAAGGTGTGCCGCTGAGTATCCGCAAAATTGGAAACTCAGGATTAGTGGATATCAAACAGTTTTATGCACTTTTCCCTGGCGGACCGCTAAAAATCTCCAGTAAAATTGCAGGCATACCCAAACCAGCAAGCTGTATCTAATAATAAACCATTAAACACATTAAGTCATGCAAGACGTATTAGAAAGACCGGTCCAAGTAGCTGAAGTTCCGGTTAATAAAGATAAAGGCAAATTAAAAAAAGTATTGATCATCTGTTCCAAAGGAAAACTGGAAGATGTATACGCAGCATTGGTGATGGCCAATGGCGCATTGATGGAAGGCCTTGAAGCGAAAATGTTCTTCACTTTCTTTGGATTAGAGGCGATCACTAAGAAGCATGCAGATCATCTTCACACCGCCACAGTGGGTAACCCGGCTTTCATGCCAGGCATGCCTACCATGGTAGCAGGCCTACCTGGTTTCGAAGCTTTTGCTTCTTATATGATGCAAAAGGAAATGGATAAGCTGGATATGCCTCACGTAACGGAGTTTCTTCAGATGATTGAAGCAGGTGGTGGCGAGATTTATGCTTGCAAGCTGGCTGCGGAAATGTTCCATCTTAAGAAAGAAGATTTATTAGACGAGGTAAAAGGAATAATCACGGTGGGTGATATGTATGCTCTTGCCGAGGGTGAGGGTACACAAATTATCTTCATCTGATTTGGGTTCGGTTGGTTAAAGCCGCCTGCGCGAAAGCACAGGCGGCTTTTATATTTTATAGACTTCATATGTTTTTGT
>JAYVTC010000028.1:0-66762 GCA_043774745.1 Cyclobacteriaceae bacterium
TAGAAATCCCTTTTAGAGAGGAAGATGAAGCAATAGCGTTTGAAGCTTTTTCATGTTACAAAAACCTATTTAGCCCACAAGAAATACAAGAACGCAAAGACGATTATGCTGTAGATCTTGCGGACAAATCAAACATATTTTATTTTAGGCAATTAATTATCTCAAATAAAAGAAAGACAGACTTATTTGCAAAGTGATACCAGGGCAGCGTACAACAGCACCTACAAGAAATTGGCTGTTCAGTGCTCCGCAGTCTGCCAGCTGGCGGAGGTTAATCAAACATTAGTTCTCCGCATCAATCCCTACAGCTATCGGGATGGTGAAAATCGCCACCTTCGCCCAATCCTCGGTCTGTGTCCCCACAGACCGAAATAGGCCTTATCAGCTTGAAATCACATATTTATCAGAAAAAAACCCATAAAAGACAAATATTTTAGTATTAAATACTAAATAAATTAGTATAATTGTTCCTGTGAACAGGAGCATTATACACATGGATTTGGACGCCTTTTTTGTGGCGGTGGAGCGGGCGAAAAATAAGAAGCTCGAAGGCATACCTCTAATAATAGGGGGCAGCAGCAGGCGTGGAGTAGTAGCGGCCTGCAGTTATGAAACCCGAAAGTTTGGCGTGCACTCGGCCATGCCCATGTACCTGGCCATGCAACTTTGCCCCGATGCCAAAGTGATCTCGGGCGACATGGAAGCCTACAGCCAATACTCGCATACGGTCACCGAAATTATTGCCGACAAAGCTCCGGCTTTTGAAAAAGCGTCCATCGATGAATTTTATATTGATGCTTCGGGCATGGATCGCTTCTTTGGCACTTTCAAATGGGCCATCGAGTTGCAGAATAAAATCATGAAGGAAAGCAACCTGCCCATCTCCATGGCGCTGTCGGTCAACAAACTTGTTTCGAAAGTGGCTACGGGCGAATTCAAACCCCATGCGCAGAAACAAATTCCGGCTGGTGAAGAACGCGATTTTCTCGCACCGCTTTCTATAGAGAAAATTCCGATGGTAGGAAAGCAAACCGCATCATTCTTATATGACATGGGCGTGCGCACGGTGGCCACACTGCGAGATATGCCACAGCAATTTCTGATTAGTGCCTTCGGAAAAAACGGAATGAGTTTGTGGAACAAAGCACAAGGCATCGATGAATCGCCCGTAGTGCCATACAGCGAACAAAAATCAATTTCCACAGAATCCACTTTTGATCAGGACACGATTGATGTAAAGCGACTGAATTCCATCCTGATTGCGATGGTCGAGAAAGTAGCGTTTCAATTGCGCGATCAAAAGAAACTCACTTCGTGCATCACGGTAAAAATCCGTTACTCCAACTTTGACACTGAGACCAAACAGATTCATGTTCCTTACACGTCTTCTGATCAAACCATTCTTCGTGTGGTGCAAGAGCTATTCAAAAAGCTCTACAGCCGCAGAATGTTAATACGCCTGGTGGGTGTGCGCCTCAGCAACCTCGTGCATGGCAATCAACAAATCAGTTTGTTTGATGATACCGAAGAAGATATCAACCTCTATGAAGCGATGGATTTTATCAAACACAAACACGGTGTGGATAAACTGGTGCGCGCCACCACCATTGATGTGAACAAGCGCGTGCGCATGGAGATGAACATGTTTAAAGGAAAAATCACAAAAAATCAGATCAATTAATCCTCGGTCTGTGTCCTCACAGACCGAAATAAAAATAATACTATGAAAAACTTTATTATCAGTAGACATTTCTTCACCATCACTCCTTCATTACCGGTTCAGGTTTTTGTTTCTGATTTGAAAAAACAAGTGCGTGACGCGATTGGTCACGGATTTCAAAGCGAATGTTCCCTCGCGCACATCTCGCTCTTTCAATACAACGACCATCATACTGATAACTTCTTGTATGACGCTGATTGGCTACTAGCGGCATTGCTGCCACTGGATATACACGTAAATGGATTAGGCATATTTAAACATGGTGCCAACAAAACAATCTATCTTCAAATAGAATATAAAACTCCCGTGGCAGATCTGGCCAAGGTGTTGGGAGGTAAAAGCAGAACTCCTCACGTCACCATTGCCAGAAACCTGGCTCCAGATGATTTCGAGAAGGCGTGGAAATGTTTACAGGAAATTTCATACAACAATTATTTTCGCTGCACCAGCGTGACGGTGTTGAAAAGAGAGCACAATCGCTGGAACAGATACCTGCAATTGCCTTTGTCTCAAGATAACGTTTCGCACGCTCCATCTTTTTGTTGTGAGCCGGCCGAGATCATGCAAATAGTATACGTATGACGCCCCTTCAAATTCTCAAAGAAAAATTTGGCTACAACTACCCCTCGGTCAGTGTCCTCACCATAGCCGTCAACCTAAGGAAATAACAAACTGATATGGAAGCACATAGAGGAAGAAAGAGGAGTCAATTTTTGAGCAATTAAATGCCCTTACCGAAAAATTAAGTTCAACACTATCGCCTGAGTTTATTTCCATGACAGCAAAGCATACACAATTCACTGTCAGGGAATCTAAAATCACAGGATTAGATTTTTTCAGGATGGTCATGTTTGACCATTTGATGTCAGAGCAGCCAAGCCTGCAACAGCATGGGTTTAGCATTAGCAATGATTGCGGAAAGAAGGTGAGTAAACAAGGCATAGCCAAGCGCTTCAATGAGCAAGCAGTCGATTTTATCCAAACTATTTTTAAAAGTTACTTTCAACATCAGATAAAGCAGTGTCCCCTTCCTTCTAAGCTAACGGAACGGTTCACCTCTATTCGGGTCATGGATTCCACCGAATTCAAGTTGCCACCTGGCATGGCGAGTGCATTTCCAGGTTATTCAGGAGATGGCACAAAAGCGTGTGGTCAAATCCAATTTGAATTTGATCCCTTGACTGGGAAAGTGGAACACTTATCTCTTGAGAGTGCCCTGGTCTCTGATAAAACATATGCCAGTGAGCGAATCTCAACTGTTCAAAAAGGTGATCTTCTCTTGCGCGATTTAGGGTACTATACATTAAATTCTTATAAAGAGATTCAATCGCGAGAGGCTTACTACATCAGCCGTTTAAAGCAACAGTTGGTGATTTATGAACCATCCGCAAAGGGCTTAAGAAAGCTCACGCATGCAGCTATCATCAAGCGACTAAAAAAATCCCGTAAGCAATACTTGGATCTACAAGTTTACATAGGTGCTGATGTGCAGTATCCCGTTCGGCTTATTGCTAACCTTTTAGATGAAAAAGCTATTGCCCACCGGATAAAGAATAAAAAACACAGAAAATCTAAACTCAACCAGGCTGATCATTTAGCTTGTCAGTTGAACTTGTTTGTTACTAATATCCCTAAAGGTGACTGTACAGCCAATGAGATTTATCAACTCTACAAAATTCGCTGGCAGATAGAGTTGATTTTTAAGACATGGAAAAGTGTATTAAAGATAGACAAGATAAGAACCATGAGTATAGAACGATTTAGGTGCTATCTGTTAAGCAAGTTGCTATGGATCATGTTGAGTTGGGAGATATGCCAATTACACAGTCCAATAATTTGGCAAGATAGCCATAGGATAATTAGCATTTATAAATGCTTCTCAATACTAAAGCTAGATGCCAGCAAGATTAAAGAAGTTCTGTTCTCCGCTAAGGAACGAATACTAAATTGGCTAAAAAGTTGCCAACAAAACTTCACTCTTTATGGCTTAAAGGACGAACGGAAAGGACGAAAAAAACTGATCGAATTATTACAAGTAAACTATTAAAAAGAGTATGTCTGTTTTATCTTTACATTGTCAGCAACAGAAAGCCATTAAGTATTATGATGGCTTCAAAAAAACTGAAAATGATATGAGGAAAAAAACTTTGCCATGCGCAAGGGCGCATGGACTATACCTCTTAATGATTTCCTTAGGTTGACGGCTATGGTGTCCTCACAGACCGAAATGAAAAAACTCAATCAGGAAATGGAAAACATTTAGAATATGATGACACAAAGTGAAATGAAATATGGTCAGCGTAATTCAAAGTTGCTTCTTGACGAAGTTTATTTCTGGACAGATACCATTAAGGATTGGCATAAATTATTAGAGGATGATTTCAATAAAAATATAATCATCGAATGCTGGCGCAACTTGGTTTCCAGAAAGAAAATCAAACTGTATGCATTTGTAATCATGCCCAATCACCTGCATGCTGTTTGGGAGATGCTAAGTGAAAACGGAAAGGAAATGCCGTATGCCAGTTTCAATAAATTCACCAGTCATCAGTTTTTAGTAAGAGTGAGGACTCACTCCTCAGATCAGATAGTATATTATAAGGAGCACCGTGATGAAGAACGCGACCATCGTTTCTGGCAACGCGATCCACTTGCTGTGCTCATGGATTCAAGATATAAGGTGGAGCAAAAGATTGAATATATTCATCTCAATCCACTACAAGAGCAATGGAATTTGGTAAGTAAGCCTGAAGATTACAGATGGTCTTCAGCAAAATTTTATGAAACCGGGGTTGATGAATTTAATATAATTACAGATTACCGCGAGCGTTTTTGATTTGTCTTCCGGTCTGTGAGGACACAGACCGGGCTGCAGGATTTAAGATTTAAACAAATAGTATTCTAATCCTTGGTCTGTGTCCTCGCAAACCAAAAAATTAAGTCAAAGAATAAATAGTTATGACACCTCTTAAGATCCTCAAAGAAAAATTCGGTTATAACTCCTTTTCGGTTAGAACAGGAAGCCATCATCCTAATCCTTGGTCTGTGTCCTCTCAGACCAAAAAAAATAAGTTAAAGGTCAAAGAATAAATAGTTATGACACCTCTTCAGATACTCAAAGAAAAATTTGGTTACAGCTCCTTCCGGTTAGAGCAGGAAGCCATCATCCAATCGGTGTTGCAGAAGCGCGATACATTTGCGCTCATGCCCACCGGTGGAGGTAAATCATTGTGCTATCAGATTCCGGCTTTGATGTTTGATGGACTCACGGTAGTCATCTCTCCGCTCATTGCATTGATGAAAGATCAGGTAGATGCTTTGCGTGTAAATGGGATTTCAGCAGCCTTCTTAAATTCCACGCAGGGTTATCAGGAGCAGAATGAAATTATGAATAAGGTAAAATCAAAGGAACTGAAATTACTTTACCTGGCACCCGAAAGTAATTTCATCCGTCAACTTTCATCATTCAATGTTAGCCTGATTGCCATTGACGAAGCGCATTGCATCTCGCATTGGGGCCACGACTTTAGACCGGAGTATTTAACGCTCGCGCATTTGAAGCGTTCATTTTCTCATGTGCCGGTGATTGCACTTACGGCTACTGCCGACAAGCTTACACGAAAGGATATTCTTGAAAAACTCGAACTCAACAATCCAGCTGTGTTTGTCTCCAGTTTCAATCGCGCCAACATTCGCTACACGGTGGAGGGTAAGCGCAATAGCACGGAAAAATTATTTGAGTTTTTAGAACAGCGTAAAGATGAATCGGGCATTGTGTATTGTTTATCCCGCGCTTCAACCGAGCGACTGGCTGAAGATCTTAGTGAAGAAGGGTTTCAGGCATTGCCTTATCACGCTGGTTTGGATAAAGAAGTACGTGCCAGACACCAGGAACTATTCTTGCGCGATGAAGTAAAAATCATCGTGGCCACGGTAGCTTTTGGTATGGGCATCGATAAATCGAACGTGCGTTATGTGGTGCACATGGATTTACCAAAAAATATTGAGGGCTATTATCAGGAGACTGGTCGTGCGGGACGTGATGGATTGGATAGCGAAGCACTATTATTTTACTCGTATGCCGATGTGACCAAGATGAAAAGGTTTGTGGAGGTGGAAGGCAATACCGAGCAAACGGAAATCTATCTAAAGAAGTTGGATCGGATGGCCGAGTATGGCGATCTCATCACCTGTCGTAGAAAATATTTACTGAATTACTTCGATGAAGCAGCCACGAACCATTGCGGTAATTGTGATGTGTGCCTTACACGCGTTGATCAAATTGATGGCACCATCCAAGTGCAAAAAGTTTTATCAGCTATAGCCCGATTACAAGAGCGCTTTGGTGCCGGCTATGTGATTGATTTTTTACGTGGCTCTCATTCCGCAAAAATGCAGGAAGAACACAAGCAACTCAAATCTTTTGGCATTGGTGCCGATGTAAGCAAAGAAGCCTGGGGTGATATCATTCGTGATCTCCTTGCACAGGAGTATCTGATCAAATCAGAGGGCATGTATCCTGTGCTGCACCTATCACCAAAGAGCGCAGCGGTATTGAAAGGAACAGAGACCGTGATGATCACTAAAACCAAAGAGAAGATGTCGATCGTTTCTTCTCGCGAAGAGAATTACGAGAAAGATCTTTTTATTCGATTGAAAGAGGTAAGAAGAAAAATTGCCAATGAAGAAAATGTTCCCGCCTACATCGTATTGTCAGATGCTACCTTGATGGAATTGGCCACTTATCTTCCCCATAACAAAGAAGATTTTTTAAAAATATCAGGCTTTGGTCAAGTGAAGATTGAAAAATACGGAAAACAATTTTGGGAAGTTGTTGCAGCGTATTGTCATGAATGTAATTTCAAATCACGCATCCATCTTAAAGTACCAAAGCGTGTGCGCAGAGAAAGGCGCGAGATGGATACAGACACCAAGCAAAAGAGCCTGGAGCTTTTTCAGATGGGTGATAGCGTAGCGCGAATCGCTGAGCTACGCAACTTGAGTGTGAGCACGATAGAAAGTCATCTTGCTTTTTACGTTCAGCAAGGCACTCTTTCTATTGATGAGGTGATGGATAAAGCGAAGATTATGAATATTCAAAAAGCCATTGAGCAAACGGATGGCAAGGCATTATCACCGATTAAAGAATTGTTGGGTGATGGATATAGCTATGGAGAAATACGAATGACGATGGCGTATTTAGCGTATGAAAGAAGTGCATCGGTCTAGCTATCATATTCTATCCAAGGCTGTATCTGCTGCCTCGGTCTGTGTCCTCACAGACCGAAACCGAAACATGCATCATCATGAAGCATTAAAAATTATTATGATATATGTACCTCAACTGCCAAACTGGCTTCAGTTTCAAATACGGCACACTACCGATCAAAACGCTTTTTGAAGAAGCGAAGCGTTGTAGTATTCATAAACTGCTGCCTCGGTCTGTGTCCTCACAGACCGAAACAGAAACACACTTCATCATGACACATTAGAAATTACCCATTGATCATCGGCACGATAAATATATGTACCTCAACTGCCACACCGGCTTCAGTTTCAAATACGGCACACTACCGATCAAAACGCTTTTTGAAGAAGCGAAGCGTTGCAATATTCACACGTTGGCGCTTACCGAAGTCAACAATGTTTCTTCTTATCTTGAGATGCTGCGTCTTTGCGATGAAAACAAATCACGTGAAGACGGACTGACTAAATTTGGAAAGGCACCTTATAACCTCGACCTCACCGTAGGGGTTGAATTCAGAAATTCCGAAGAGGGTACGGATGGACCAAGTTGCGTTCTACTATACATCATACTGGCAAGAAACAATCGGGGGTTTGAAGCGATCAATCGGTTTTTATCGCATCATAATCGCGAAGGAAAAAAATTTCCTGAACGAGCACCTGAATTAGATCAGATATTTGTCATTTATCCATTTGGAAAAATTGAACCCGATCAGTTAAAAGCATACGAATATATTGGCGTGGGCAAACACGATCTATTGTTGTTTTCCATGCACCCGCAGCGTGAAGAGTATGAATATAAGTTTGTATTACTTCATCCTGTTACTTTTCTGCCTCCGGAAAAAGTAGAGGATAAAAAAACAAAGAAAGAGAAAACAGTCTACCGCGATCATAATGCTCATCGCCTGCTGCGCTGCATTGCTCATAGCACATTATTGAGTAAGCTACCCGGGCATTACCAGGCCCGTAAGGAAGAATTTATGATGCCTGAGGAGGAATTGGAAAATCAATTTGTACAATTTCCAGATCTGATTCATAATGCGCAGTCATTACTCAATCAATGTTCTATTGAGTGTAAAATTGGTGAAGACAAGAATAAAAAGTTTTTCACTTCCGGCCCGGCAGAGGACATGAAGTACTTACGTTCCATCACAGCAAAAGGATATACGAAACGCTATGGTCAGGATAAAGCCATCTGGCAATCCCATATTGAAAAGGAGCTACGCATCATTGCGAAGAAAGGATTTACTGCCTATTACCTGATTGCCTTCGACCTCATCAGCTTCGCTAAGAAGAATGGCTATGATTTTGTAGGTCGTGGAAGCGGAGCCAACAGCACGGTGGCTTATTGCCTGGGCATTACCAACGTAGATCCGATTGAACTGGATTTGTATTTCGAGCGCTTTTTAAACGAGGAACGTGTTTCACCTCCCGATTTTGATATTGATTTTTCATGGGATAATCGTGATGCGATCTACGAATATATTTTTAATAAGTATGGATATGATCATGTATGCCTGTTGGGTACGCATGTAACGTTTACGCAAAAATCACTGGTGCGCGAACTTGGAAAAGTATTCGGTTTGCCAAAAGAAGAGATTGATGTTTTGGTAGAAACGCGAAAACAAAAAATCAAGCGAGATCACATTGCTCAAAAAGTAATCGGCTATGCGAACTATATTGAGAGCAAAGAATTGCCATCTAATATTTCCATTCATGCAGGCGGTGTGCTCATTACGGAGAAACCGATTTATGCGTACACAGCTACTGAGTTTCCACCAAAAAGTTTACCGGTATCGCAATTTGAAATGCATGCGGCAGAAGATTTTGGTATCTATAAATTTGATATTCTTAGTCAGCGTGGGCTCGGCCACATCAAGGAAACGGTGAAGCATGTGAAGCGTAACAAAGGAATTGATATCGATGTGTATCAATTCAGAAAATTCAAGGATGATGAGAAAATAAAGGACCTCATGCGCCATAGCAAAGCGATGGGTTGCTTTTATGTGGAATCGCCTGCCATGCGTATGCTACTTGGCAAACTGGAGTGTGATGATTACCTCACGTTAGTCGCAGCGAGTTCAATCATAAGACCCGGTGTTGCCAGTTCGGGTATGATGAAAGCGTACATCGAACGGTTTCACATGCATCGAAAAGGAATTAAGTACGAATCCATTCATCCTAAGATGGATGAGATCATGGCCGACACGTTTGGTGTGATGGTGTATCAGGAGGATGTTATTAAAGTTGCACATCATTTTGCAGGCCTTACCCTCACCGAAGCCGATGTATTGCGAAGAGGAATGTCGGGCAAGTATCGTTCACGCGAAGAGTTTCAGCGCGTGAAGGATCGTTTTTTTGAAGGATGCAAGGCGTATGAGTATGATCCAAAAGTAACGGATCGTGTCTGGTTTGAGATTGAAAGTTTTGCAGGATATTCATTTGCGAAAGGCCACTCAGCCAGTTATGCTGTAGAAAGTTATCAAAGCTTGTTCCTCAAAGCGCATTATCCGTTGGAGTTCATGGTTGGGGTGATCAATAATTTCGGTGGATTTTATCGAACGGAATTTTATTTTCACGAAGCCCGCATGAATGGCGCACAGATCGAACCGCCTTGCATAAATCACAGCAATTATTTAACAACCATTGATGGGCATCAGATTTACATCGGGTTCATTCATCTCAAAAGTCTGGAAACAAAAACCGGTCAGCATATTGAAGAGGAACGAAAGAAAAAAGGTTCATACAAAAGTCTTGATAATTTTTTAAGACGCACACCCGGCATTGGCCTGGAGCAACTGCGCATTCTTATTCGTCTCGGATCATTTCGCTTCACTGGAAAAACTAAACAGCAACTGTTGTGGGAGTCGATGCTCTACTTCAGCCAGGCAGCCGGAAGATTTTCCAGGGGGACAGCCGGAAACTCTTCCGGCTCGACAGCAGAGCTATTTGATACCGAACCAAAAGAATATCCGTTGCCCGAATTAAAACGAAACGCACTCGAAGATGCATTTGATGAAATTGAATTGCTGGGCTTTCCACTTTGTAATCCATTTGATTTGCTCGCCACTCGTGATTATGGCGATACCGTATCTCTTGAACTAAGAAATAAAAAAGGAAAACAAGTTCATATCA
Source organism: Cyclobacteriaceae bacterium (assembly GCA_043774745.1). Lineage (GTDB taxonomy): Bacteria > Bacteroidota > Bacteroidia > Cytophagales > Cyclobacteriaceae > ELB16-189. The sequence goes on from JAYVTC010000028.1 coordinate 10,100, forward strand.
TTGGGTACCTGGTCACCACCAAAGATGCCTTCACCATGAAGAATCATGAGCATATGTGCTTTGGTACTTTCTATGATGTGCATGGCGAAGTGTTTGATACCGTACATTTCCCTAACTCAGCGCGACAGTTTCCGTTTCGCGGTCGCGGCTTTTATGAGTTGAAAGGAAAAGTAACGGAAGACTTTGGTGTATATGCCATCGATGTTCATTGGATGGACAAACTACCGATGGTTAGCAAGCGTGCCGATCAGGCTTTTGCAGAAGTGATGACTGTAAATCCACAAACGCAGAATCAGCCTGCCTGATTTCCGATCCCATTGCACTTCGGTCTGTGTCCTCACTCAACCTCGGTCTGTGCCTTCACAGACCGAAAGTGGAATGAATTGAATTAGTTAGATGGTCTGTGGGAACACAGACCAGGGTGAAGGTGATACAGACCATGGTGAGTAAATTTGCATAAGTAAAGCTTATTCATTTTGTGATCTACTTAACTAAACTTTACCTTCGGGCTTTAATTTCATACTGAAAGAACAATATCACTTTTAGCTTTCAGCTTTAAACTTTGAACTTACTATGCGTCAGCAACTACTCAGCGAAGGAGCCAGCGAACTCAGCTACGAAATACGAGAGATCGTAAAGAAGGCAGAGCAAATAAAAAATCTCGGTAAAGATATTTATTGGGAAAATATTGGTGATCCCATTCAGAAGAATCATAAACTTCCGGATTGGATTAAGCAGATCATTGCCGACCTGGCTTTGCAAAATGATTCGTACAGCTATTGTCCTAGTAAAGGAATTTTAGACACAAGGAAATTTTTAGCGCAACAGACTAATCAGTTGGGTGGTGTGCAAATCACTCCGCATGATATTTGTTTTTTCAACGGACTTGGTGACGCGATTGCAAAAGTGTATCAATACATCACACCCACTTCACGCGTGATCGGACCTTCGCCTGCTTACTCCACGCACTCCAGTGCCGAGGCGGCTCACGCCAGCAATGAACCACTAACCTATAAGCTCGATCCCAATAATAAATGGTACCCGGATCTGGATGATTTATACAACAAGGTGAAGTACAATCCGAATGTGGTGGGGATACTCATCATCAACCCGGATAACCCTACCGGCATGGTGTATCCGCTAGAGACATTGAAGCGAATTGTTGAAATCGCTAAAGAGTTTAAATTGTTTTTGATTTGTGATGAGATCTATATCAACATCACCTACAATGGCGCGCGTGCTTATTCTTTAGCAGAAGTCATTGACGATGTTCCCGGCATTGCAATGAAAGGAATTTCCAAAGAGCTTCCCTGGCCAGGAGCCCGATGTGGTTGGATGGAATATTATAATCGAAGCAAAGACGTAGACTTCAATCGTTTTTGTAATGCCATTGATAATGCCAAGATGATTGAAGTATGTTCTACCAAACTTCCGCAGTTGGCGATTCCCAAAATTTTAGGTGATCCACGCTTCAAATTATATCGTGAAGAAACCAATCGCAATATTGGCAAGCGGAGTAAAATCATTGCCGACATACTTCATACTGCTCCACAACTCACCTTCAACGAAACCTTTGGTGCGTTTTATAACACGATTATTTTCCGTGACGGAACATTAAAGAAAGAGCAAAACCTTAAGATTGCAGATGAACGAATCTGTAAGTTGGTGGAAGGTTGGATTGATCAGGACATTCAACACGATAAACGATTTGTGTATTACCTGCTTGGCGCGAAAGGTGTTTGCGTAGTTCCTATCTCTTCTTTCTGTTCTGAGTTGCAGGGTTTTCGTGTTACGCTGTTGGAAGAGAACGAAGAGATTCTTGTAAGAACATTTACGGCAATACGTGATGGCATTGTCGAGTATCTTGCTTCCGCATAAGCAATTACCTAACATTCGTTAAAGCATATTTTCAAACTTTTTTCAGCACTTTCATTGAATCTCATCGCAAAATTTTCCAAACTTGTACTCCAGCACAAGATAATATGCGAATGAAATTGAATTCATACAGCTACAACACCAGCCTAATCACTTTGATCAGCGGTGTACTTGTGCTCATTAGCGTCAACATTCTCCGAAAACCGGGGCTGTGACGATATTGTAGAAACGATATTTAACCGCCCCGAGAAATTGGGGCGGTTTTGTTTTATAGGACTAACTGCAAACTAACGATTGTTTTAAAATTTAATATGTATTACAACGACAACACCATTCTCTACCTGGATGGGAAATTTGTAAAAGCAAAAGATGCCACAGCTGATTTATTCAGTCAAACTCTTCATTATGGATATGGGGCGTTTGAGGGCATTCGCGCTTACCAAACAATCCATGGAGTAAAAATCTTTAAGGCGCACGAGCACTTTGAAAGACTCATTAAAAGTTGCGCACTTCTTGGCATTCCTTTTAATCACACTGCGGAAGAACTTACTCAGATTGCGTATCTGGTTTTAGAAAAAAATAATCTGAAGGATGCATACATTCGTCCACTGGTGTATTGTGCTCCTAACATGACACTGTCTGCTCCAAAGGGTGTATCGTTGATGATCACTGCGTGGGAGTGGGCTACCTATTTTGATGAACAGAAGTTGCGTGTTTGTGTATCCACCTTTCAACGACCCAATCCTAAATCCATAAAGATGGAAGCCAAGGCTTGTGGTCATTATGTAAACTCGATCATGGCCACCAACGAAGCGAAACAACGCGGCTTTGATGAAGCACTGATGCTGGATATGAATGGCTTTGTGGCGGAAGGGCCTGGGGCCAATTTCTTTTTTGAGAAAGATGGTGTGCTTTATACACCGCCACTTGGAAATATTTTGCCCGGCATCACTCGCCAGACCGTATTTGAAATTTGCAAGGAACTTGACATGCCTGTGAAAGAAAAATATTTCCGCCCTGAGGAATTGTTCGAAGCCGATGGTGCTTTCTTCTGCGGCACAGCGGTAGAGATCATCGGAATAGAATCAATAGAAGGACAAAAATTTAGCAAGGCCTGGAAAGAAACCATGGGTTCAATTATCCAGGAAGCTTATCAGTGCATCGTGTTAGATAAAAGTTACTCATATGTAATCGTTTGATACCGGATGCTGGATGCGAGATTAGTTATCCAGAAGCAAGTATCCAGAAACTTTAAAAAATGGAACTAAATAGATACAGTAGAATCATCACCCAAGACCCAACACTGCCGGCATCACAAGCCATGTTATATGGAATTGGTTTAACAGAACATGATTTAACAAAAGCTCAAGTCGGCATTGTCAGCACAGGCTATGATGGCAATACGTGCAATATGCATTTGAATGCATTGGCTGCAGAAGTAAAGACAGCCGTGTGGTCGAATGACTTAGTGGGTTTGGTCTTCCATAGCATTGGTGTCAGTGATGGTATCAGCAATGGTACAGAAGGCATGCGTTATTCATTGGTTAGCCGTGAAGTGATTGCTGATTCTATTGAGACGGTGTGTGGTGCTCAATATTATGATGGGTTGATAGCTGTAGTAGGTTGTGATAAAAACATGCCGGGCTCATTGATTGCGATGGGAAGATTAAATCGTCCTGCCATCATGGTGTATGGAGGAACGATTGCCGGAGGACATTACAAAGGAAGAGAGCTCAATATCATTTCAGCATTTGAAGCGTTGGGTGAAAAAATTCAAGGTAAACTTTCGGAGGAGGATTATAAAGGTATTATACAAAATTCTTGTCCTGGTGCAGGTGCTTGTGGAGGCATGTATACAGCAAACACGATGGCATCTGCTATTGAAGCGTTGGGGATGTCGCTGCCTTATTCATCTTCCAATCCTGCACTGAGTCCAGAAAAATCAGCGGAGTGTGACGAGGCCGGAAAAGCAATTCGCTTACTGCTAGAAAAAGATTTGAAGCCTCGCGATATCATGACGGACAAAGCATTTGAAAATGCGATTACGATTGTGATGGCTCTCGGTGGCTCTACCAATGCCGTGCTTCATTTGATTGCGATGGCTAAGAGCGTAGGACTTAAACTGACACAAGAAGATTTTCAGCGCATTTCTGATAAAACTCCTTTGTTGGCCGATCTGAAACCAAGCGGAAAATATTTGATGGAAGCACTTCACAAAATCGGTGGTGTGCCATCGGTGATGAAGTATTTATTGCAAAAAGGATTTTTGCATGGCGACTGCATTACTGTTACTGGTAAAACCATTGCAGAAAATGTGGCTAACGCAAAAGATCTCGATTTCGAAGAGCAGCATATCATCGTTCCGATTGAAAGACCCATCAAGAAAACAGGACACTTACAAATTCTATACGGCAACCTGGCCGAGAAAGGATCAGTTGCAAAAATCACGGGTAAAGAAGGTGAAAAATTTAAAGGCACCGCACGCGTTTTTAATGGCGAGTTTGAATTAGTAGGTGGAATCAAATCCGGGAAAATAAAAGAAGGTGATGTCGTAGTAATCCGTTACGTTGGTCCAAGAGGTGCACCCGGTATGCCGGAGATGCTCAAGCCTACGAGTTTAATTATGGGTTCAGGTCTTGGGAAGAGTGTTGCTTTGATTACGGATGGCCGTTTTAGTGGTGGCTCGCACGGATTTGTTATCGGTCACATCACACCCGAAGCATTTGAAGGAGGATTGATTGCCTTGGTCGAAGATGGCGATTGGATTGAGATTGATATCAGAAAGCATCAGATCAATTTATTAGTTGATGAAAAAACAATTGCGATCAGAAGATCGCATCATAAATCACCGCAGTTACGTGTAACCAGTGGTGTATTATTTAAATATGCGAAACAAGTAAAAACAGCTGCCGATGGATGCGTTACTGACGAAGACTAAAGAGAAAACAGTGCTGGCTGAGAAAGAAAATATTTCTGGTTCTGAAGCGTTGCTGAAATGCCTGGTTGCCGAAAACGTGAAAACTATTTTTGGTTATCCCGGTGGAGCGATCATGCCGGTATACGATGCACTGTATGGTTATGCCGATCAACTTACACATATACTGGTGCGCCATGAGCAAGGCGCAATTCATGCCGCACAAGGTTTCGCTCGGGTATCTGGGAAGCCCGGTGTTGTGTTTGCAACGTCAGGTCCCGGGGCAACTAATTTGGTAACGGGTTTAGCCGATGCGTTGATTGACTCAACTCCATTGGTGTGTATCACAGGTCAGGTGTTCGCTCATTTGTTGGGTACTGATGCCTTTCAGGAAATTGATGTGATCAATACAACCATACCTGTTACCAAGTGGAATATTCAAGTAACGGAAGCAAAGGATATTGCCGGTGCTGTTGCGAAAGCATTTCATATTGCTACTACAGGAAGACCAGGTCCCGTGTTGATCGACATCACCAAGAATGCGCAAAATGAATTATTTGAGTTTGCCGAATACAAAAAATGTGAAAGCATTCGCACCTATAAACCAAAGCCTCAACTACAAAGCAACGAAGTTGAAGCTGCAGCTGTTTTAATCAATCAAGCGAAGAAGCCATATATCTTAGCAGGCCAGGGAATTTTACTTTCAGGCGCATCAAAAGAATTGATGGCTTTCTCTGAAAAGACAGGCATACCAGTAGCAAGCACATTGTTGGGCTTGGGCGCTTTCCCAACCAATCATCCAAACTATGTGGGCTACCTGGGCATGCATGGTAACTACGGACCAAATGTAAACACCAATCAGTGTGATGTATTGATCGCAGTGGGAATGCGTTTTGATGATCGTGTAACCGGCAACGTAAGCAAGTATGCGAAGCAAGCGAAAGTTATCCATATTGAAATAGATAGAGCAGAGATTAATAAAATCATACATGCCGATATCGCTGTTCACGCAGATGCGAAGGAGGCATTGGGTTCATTGATTAATCTGGTGCAACCGAATAATCATGCGGAGTGGATGGAAAGTTTCCGTGTCTTAAATAGAGAGGAACATGAGAAAGTAGTTCATCATGAGTTTAACTCAACGGGTGAAATAAAGATGGCAGAGGTGATCAATCATCTTTCCAACCAAACCAATGGGGAATCAATCTTAGTAACCGATGTGGGACAGCATCAGATGATCGCATCGCGTTACTATCAGTTTAAAAATCCACGCACCAATGTAACTTCAGGTGGTGCAGGCACAATGGGTTTTGCATTGCCAGCGGCTATGGGCGCGAAGCTTGCCATACCAGAACAACAAGTTGTAGCAGTAATTGGTGACGGGGGATATCAAATGACCGTGCAGGAGTTAGGCACAATCATGCAGTATAAAATCCCTGTGAAGATTTTAGTGTTGAATAATAACTTTTTAGGAATGGTGCGCCAGTGGCAGCAACTATTCCACGGCAAGCGTTATTCGTTCACTGAAATGGTGAATCCGAATTTTGTAAAACTGGCCGAAGCATATTCAATTCCCGCAAGGAAAGTAGAGAGGCGTGAAGAACTACAAGATGCTTTGAAAGAGATGTTACAAGCAGAGACACCTTACTTTTTGGAAGTAGTGGTGGGAAAAGAAGATAACGTGTTTCCGATGGTGCCTGCAGGAGCCGGTGTGGCGGATGTATTACTGGAAGCACCAACTAATAAATAATTAAAAATCCTTAGTACATGACGATAAAACAGGATTATACATTGGAGCTTACGGCAGATAATAATTTTTCTGTGCTAAACAGGATCATTAATATTCTGAATCGCAGGCGGGTGCGCATCAAGAAGTTGATGGCACATGAAAATGAAAATGATTTTCGCAGAGGCGGTGTGATCATGCTATTATTCACAACCCCGGACTTGATTGAAAAAATAACCGTGCAGCTTGAAAAGCTAATTGAAGTAGATAGTGTGAAAGTATATCAAGGCAGCAGTGAATACTTCGAACTCAGCGAAAAAATTGTAGACGTAGATTAATAGCTACTTCCAGTAACAAACAACTAACAACGAGTAAATAACTAACAACTAATAACCAATTAATATGGCAAAGATCAATTTCGGAGGAGTATGGGAAGAAGTGGTAACACGCGAAGAATTCCCGATGGAGAAAGCATTAGAGGTGTTGAAGAATGAAACAATAGCAATTATCGGATATGGTGTGCAAGGTCCCGCACAGGCATTGAACTTGCGCGACAACGGATTCAAAATAATCGTTGGTCAGCGTAAAGGATCAAAGACCTGGGACAAAGCTGTTGAGCACGGATGGGTTCCTGGCGAAACATTATTTGATATTGAAGAAGCTGCCAGGCGCGGAACCATTATTGAGTACCTTCTTTCTGATGCAGGTCAGATTACTTTGTGGCCTACCATTAAGCCATTCCTTACAGCTGGTAAGACCTTATACTTCTCTCACGGTTTTGGTATCACATTCAAAGAGCAGACTGGAATCATTCCTCCTGCTGATATCGATGTCGTTCTTGCAGCCCCTAAAGGTTCTGGAACTTCTGTTCGTAGATTATTCCTTCAGGGAAAAGGTATCAATTCAAGTTATGCAGTATTTCAGGATGCTTCAGGTAAAGCAACGGAAAAAGCAATTGCACTCGGCATTGGTGTGGGCTCAGGATATTTATTCCAGACTGATTTCAAGAAGGAAGTGTATTCAGATTTAACTGGCGAGCGTGGAACATTGATGGGTGCTATCGCAGGAATTTTTGAAGCACAATACGAAGTACTTCGTTCAAAAGGACATACTCCTTCAGAAGCATTTAACGAAACGGTTGAAGAACTTACTCAAAGCTTAATGCCATTGGTGGCTGAGAATGGAATGGATTGGATGTATGCCAACTGTTCAACGACAGCCCAACGTGGAGCATTGGATTGGAAAAAGAAATTTAAGGCAGCTACACTTCCTGTGTTCCAGGAATTGTATGAAAGTGTTGCATCTGGTGCTGAAGCAAAGCGCACCATCGATACGTGCAGCAAGCCTGACTACCGCGAAAAACTCGCGGAGGAATTAAAAGAAGTTCGCGAAAGTGAATTATGGCAAGCGGGTGCGGCCGTTAGAAAACTTAGACCTGAAAAGGCAAGCGTAGAAGCAAGCATGATAAACTAGTAGGCAGTTGGTAGTAAGCAGACAACCACATCTGTCTGCTTACTGCAATTTGCCTGCTTCCTACTGAGATGATTGAAGCAATACACCAGGCTTACCCAAAAGCCTACAACATCATCAATGAAGCCACCAAACTGTCGGGCTTTACGATGGCATCTGATGTGCTCACATGTTCCTTATTACGAACATTGGCTGGATCAAAACCAGGAGGAAAATTTCTTGAACTTGGCACTGGCACTGGCCTATCAACATCATGGATATTGGATGGAATGGATGAAGCGTCTATGCTAACTTCCCTTGATAATGATCGTCATTTTCTGGAAATAGCTCAATCATTTTTAGGAAATGATGAGCGACTTGAACTTATCTGTATGGATGGTGCGGAATGGTTTGAATCGAACAAGGAAAATAAATATGATTATATTTTTGCGGATACGTGGCATGGAAAGTATTTTTTATTGGATGAGGCCTTATCGATGTTAAATAAAGGTGGTCTTTATATTATTGACGATATGTTACCTCAATCGAACTGGCCGGATGGTCATGAGGAAAAAGCGATCCGTCTAATCAGTAGCTTGGAATCCAGGGAAGATTTATTATTAACAAAACAAGTTTGGGCAACGGGAATAGTTATAGCCGTTAAAAAATAAGAAGGATTATACATCATGGCATCAGAAACTAAATCATTCCATCTCGATATCAACGCTGCCTATGAGGTGTTAAGGCCAGTTGTGCTGAGAACTCCATTGCAGTTTCATCGTAAACTTTCTGAGAAATTTGGAGCAGAAATTTATTTGAAGCGCGAAGATCTTCAGGTGGTGCGTTCGTATAAAATTCGCGGTGCTTATAATTTAATTAGTAGTTTAACCCAAGAGCAGCGCAATCGCGGAGTGGTTTGTGCCAGTGCTGGTAATCACGCGCAAGGTGTTGCTTTTTCATGTAAGTTATTAAATATCAAAGGCGTGATTTACATGCCGGCCATTACACCGAAGCAGAAGATCAACCAAGTGAGGATGTTTGGAGGCGAGAACATTGAAATTGTTTTGATCGGTGACACCTTTGACGAATGTCAGATGCACGCGTTGGAGTTTACACATGCCAACGACATGGTCTTCATTCCTCCCTTCGATCATATCAAGGTGATGGAAGGACAGGGAACAGTTGGAAAAGAAATTTTGGAGGAACAATCAAATATCGATTTTGTTTTTGTTCCGATCGGTGGTGGTGGCCTTTGCGCTGGCCTGGGAAGTTATTTTCAAACCTACTCCCCCCAGACAAAAATTATTGGTGTTGAACCTACAGGCGCTCCCTCTATGAAGGAAGCATTGAAAGCAGGTAAACCTGTCGTACTTGAATCCATTCAGCGATTTGTAGATGGTGCATCCGTAAAGAAAGTAGGCGAGCAAACATTTGCCATTTGCAAAGATCTGATTTCTGATATGTTACTGGTGCCTGAGGGGAAAGTGAGTTCAACTATTCTTCAACTTTATAATGAAGATGCGATTGTCGCTGAGCCAGCCGGAGCATTATCCATTGCGGCACTTGATCAGTATGCTCAGCATATTAAAGGAAAGAAAGTGGTATGCATCGTAAGCGGTGGTAATAATGACATCGATCGCATGCAAGAGATTAAAGAACGATCTTTATTGCACGAGGGATTAAAACATTATTTTATCGTTCGCTTCGCTCAGCGACCAGGAGCGCTCAAGGAATTTTTGAATCTTGTTTTAGGCCCTAATGATGATATCGTTCGATTTGAATATATTCAAAAACATAACAAAGAGTCGGGCCCAGCTTTAATTGGTATTGAAGGAAAATCAAGGGAAGATTTTGCATTGCTCATTGAGCGAATGGATAGTCACAAACTGAATTACACGCTCGTGAATCAAAACGAGAATTTGTTTGAGTACCTCGTGTAGATTTGTGATTCGCCATACTGTTGTATTCAGATTAAAATATCCTCATGGAGCTCCCGAAGAAAAGGAATTTTTGAAGGCAGCCACGAAACTCTCATCTATTGCAGGGATACAGCATTTTGAGTGTTTGCGTCAAACCAGCAAGAAGAACAATTTTGATTATGGCATATCCATGGAGTTTGATACGATCAAAGACTACGAGCAATACAATCAGCATCCTGATCATGTAACTTTTGTTAAGGCTTTCTGGATAAGAGATGTGGATGATTATCTTGAGATTGATTACGAGCCGATTAAATAGCACTTTCCTTCAACAAAGGTTTGAAAATTCCTTCTATCAACTGATTCGAAATATTTCATTTCAATCCTTATCTTGTACCTATAATATTCAAAAATATGGCACACGGGTTATTGATTGATATGGATGGAGTGGTATACGGTGGCGATACGATGATTCCAGGCGCGGATATATTCGTTGCCCGACTTCTGAAAGAAAAAATTCCTTTCATGTTCATGACTAACAATAGTCAGCGCACACGCCTCGATGCGGTGCGCAAGTTGTCAAAGTTGGGCATTAAGGTTACCGAAGACCATGTTTACAACAGCGCTATGGCTACTGGAAAATTCCTGGCAAGTCAGATTCCTAATGGTACCGCTTATGTGTTGGGTGAAGGTGGACTTCTCTCCAGCTTGCATGAGAATGGAATTTCACTCGTGAATAGCGATCCGGATTTTGTGGTGCTCGGTGAAGGAAGAAACTTCACGTTGGAGATGGTTCAGAAAGCGGTGGATATGATTTTGGCCGGAGCGAAATTCGTAACCACTAATCGAGATCCATCACCAAAGAAAAAAGGATGGGATAATTTAGGTATTGCATCTACCACAGCCATGATTGAGGAGGCAACTGGAATAAAATCATTCGTAGTTGGAAAGCCAGGTCCCGTCATGATGCGCTCAGCACGCAAGGCATTAGGACTTGAAACAGCAGAAACTACAGTGATCGGGGATACCATGGATACAGACATTCGTGGTGGCGTGCAGATGGGTTATAAGACTATTTTGGTTTTGAGCGGCATCACCAGAAAAGAACACCTGATTCGATACGCGTATAAACCTGATCTGGTGGTTGATTCCGTAAATGATATCAATTTGCCATTGCCATGGTGGCAATCCGACAACAAATAAGTTCCTTCACAAGTAAACGATAAGAGGCATGCTACGAATTAGTATCATTTTATTAATACTATTGCTACCATTCTCCTCCTATTCACAACAATACACGATAACTTCTCCATCCAATTCGGTCAGACTAAACATTTCGAATTCCGGTAACCTCACCTATAGCTTAAGTTATAAGAAAAAAAAAGTAATTGAACCTTCCTCACTTGGAATTTCATTTCAGAAGCCTGCGGTTTCACTTACTCAATTTTCTATTCTTAAAGTTGATTCATCCGCAAAGGATGAGCATTGGACTCCGGTGTGGGGCGAGGTAAATAAAATCAGGAATAATTATAAAGAACTGATTCTTACTCTTAAAGACAACTTGAGAAGTGGCATCATAGTAAAATTGATCTTCAGAGTCTTTAATGATGGGCTCGGTCTTCGTTATGAATTTCCTGAACAGCCTTCTTTCAAACATTTTGTCGTCAGCGATGAGCTTACTCAATTTGTTGTAGCAGGGGATCACAAGACTTTCTGGATACCGGGTGATTATGACACCAATGAGTATTTGTACAATACAACAAAGCTGAGCGAAGTGGATGCTATAACAGCAGCAAACAAAGAACCTGACATCGCTGTCAAATCATTGATTGGCCCAAATGCAGTGCAAACACCACTCATGATGAAGACTAACGATGGCTTATACATCAATATTCATGAGGCTGCATTAGTTAATTATCCAGCCATGAACTTAGTGCTGGATAAAAAGACATTTACATTCACTTCGCATCTGGTGCCAGATGCAGTCGCAAATAAAGCATATTTGCAAACACCCACCCAAACTCCCTGGAGAACAATCATTGTAAGCGATAAGGCGACTGACATTCTGAGTTCAAAATTAATTTTGAACTTAAATGAACCTACAAAGCTGAAAGACATAAGTTGGATCAAACCACAAAAATTTGTTGGCATGTGGTGGGAGATGCACGTGGGCAAAGCCAACTGGGATTTGGCAAGCAAAAAGCACGGAGCAAATACTGAAAACGTGAAGCGCTATATTGATTTCGCAGCGCGCTTTGGTTTTGATGGCGTGTTGGTTGAAGGCTGGAATCAAGGATGGGAAGATTGGTTTGGAAACTGGAAAGAAGATGTCTTTGATTTTATAACACCTTATCCGGACTATGATTTGAATTATCTGAGTAAATACGCTAAAGAAAAAGGTGTGAGAATCATCATGCACCACGAAACTTCGGGCTCTGCCACCAACTATGAGCGCTGGATGGACAAAGCATTTCAATATATGAATGATCACAATATGAATGCTGTAAAGACCGGTTATGTGGGCAAGATTATTCCTCGGGGCGAGCATCACGATGGACAATGGATGGTGAATCACTATCAACGCGTTATTGAGAAGGCAGCAACATATAAAATTATGGTGGCTTCTCATGAACCCGTTCGCCCTACCGGATTGCACAGAACGTTTCCAAACTATGTGGCATCAGAAGCAGCGCGTGGCAGTGAATTTAATAATGCCCCGGCTTTAGGAATAACACCTGAGCACACCACTATTTTACCATTCACCCGGTTGATGGGTGGCCCAATGGATTTTACTCCTGGCTTATTTCGTTTTAAACTCAATCAGTTTGAACCTTCAAGAAAAACAATGGTGCGAACAACATTGGCAAAACAACTTGCCTTATACATCACCATGTATAGCCCTTTACAAATGGCTGCCGATTTACCAGAAAACTATGAGAAGCATCTTGATGCGTTTCAATTTATCGTAGATGTGCCCGTAGATTGGGATGACACAAAAATAATTGAAGCAGAGCCGGGTGACTATCTCACCATTGCCAGAAAAGCAAAGAACAAAAATGATTGGTTTGTAGGCGCGATCACAGATGAGAATAGTCGCATGCTAAATCTATCGTTAGATTTTCTTGATCCTGGAAAGAAATATGAAGCAATAATTTATCGGGATGCCGAAAATGCGGATTGGGATACAAATCCCGAAGCCTATAAGATTGAGAAAATAAAGGTGACCAATAAATCAAAACTTAAAATTCCATTGGCAAAAAGTGGAGGATGCGCCATCAGCATTTTTGAATGAAGTCTGTCTAAAAAAAATAAAAAATGAAAACGACAAAGCTTTCTATCCTTGGTATTTTCTTGTTAAGCTTTGCCCAGGTTAGCGGCCAGGCCATAGATACCATCGCCTATGCAAAACAGGTGGTTATGATACCCATGCGGGATGGTATAAAATTGAACACGGTAATTTACTATCCACACAAATTCAGCACTTCAGTACCTATCTTATTAACACGAACACCTTATGGTGTCAGTGACACACAATCCCCTAATAAGCGAGATTACATTGCCGACATGGCTAAGGAGGGATACATCTTTGTATTTCAGGACATTCGTGGTCGCTATAAATCTGAAGGAATTTTTGAAATGCAACGCTTTACACGTGATAAAAAGAATCCTAAGTCGATTGATGAGAGTACGGATACCTACGATGCTATTGAGTGGCTTTTAAAAAACATTCCGAATAATAATGGCAAAGTGGGTATGTATGGAATTTCTTATGCTGGATGGACTACCATGATGGGTACGATCGATCCTCACCCTGCATTGAAAGCAGTCTCTGAGCAAGCCACTCCATCTGATATGTGGATCGGTGATGATTTTCATCATAATGGTGCGTTTCGATTAAGCTACGGGTTTGAATATGCATACATGGAAGAAGCCACAAAAGAAGACGCTCATTTTCCATTTGATCAGTATGATACATACGATTGGTATTTGAAACTCGGCCCTCTTTCAAATGTCAATGAAAAATATTTTCATAGTAAAATTCCTACGTGGAATAATTTTGCCACACATCCCGATTATGATGAGTTTTGGAAAAAGCAATCTATGTCTTATCGATTGGATGCACCAACAGTTCCCAATCTTCATGTGGCAGGTTATTGGGATCAGGAAGACTTTTATGGTCCTTTAAAGGCTTATGAAGTATTGGAAAAAAAAGATACACGCAATCAAAATTTTATTGTAATCGGCCCATGGAATCATGGAGGCTGGGGACGTTCTTCAGGAGACCATCTTGGAAATATTAAATTTGGAATGCCAACGGGAGAACAATTCCGAAAAGAAATTCAGGCACCCTGGTTTGCTTTTCATTTGAAAGGAAAATCTACTCCTCCCTCGCCCGAGACACCACCGATGACGGTTGCAGCAATCAGTAACGGAAAATTTGCTGAGGCAATAACCTTTCAAACAGGTTCCAATACGTGGCAATCCTATGAGACCTGGCCGCCTTCAAGTAAGACTAACTTAAAAAATTTGTACTTTCAATCTAACGGTAAACTTTCGTTCGAAGCGCCAGTGACGTCTGATTCATTCGACCAATATATTTCAGATCCGAATCACCCTGTTCCTTATCGCAACCGTCCTATTGAGGCAACGTATAGTCCTGGTTCAAGATGGTACACCTGGCTTACCGAAGATCAGCGGTTTGTTCACAATCGCCCGGATGTTTTAAGTTGGATTACCGATGAATTAAAAGAAGATATAACGGTAACAGGAAACCTGATTGCAAATTTGTTTGCTTCAACTTCAGGTACGGATAGCGACTGGGTGGTAAAGTTTATCGATGTCTATCCTGAAAATTATCCTGAGGATCAGAAGATGAGCGGCTACCAATTTATGATTGCCAACGATGTGTTTAGAGGAAGGTATCGTAACAGCTTTGAAAAACCTGAACCTATAAAACCTAATGAGATCAATAAATATTCCATTGACCTTCATGCCGTAAACCATGTTTTCAAAAAGGGACATAAAATAATGGTACAGATTCAAAGCACATTGTTTCCGATAATAGACCGCAACCCTCAAAAGTTTGTGCCGAACATTTTCGAAGCCAGAGAAAATGATTTTCAATCAGCCATGCAAAATATCTTTCGATCAGCAAAATTTCCTTCGCATATCGTTGTGCCCGTAATAAAGTAGATGAGTATTCAATGTTAACGTCTCTAAAGTAGTTAGCGCTACCAAACACTTGTAAGTTGCTTGTGTATTTTTTCTATAAAATTGATTGAGTAATAGGAAAGGATTTCACATCTTCGTGTGTTATTCGCAATCAAAATTTGATTGACCCAATAACCTAACCTAAACCTATGTTTACCGTCCCGCCACAAGCGGGACGGTTTCATTTTAAAGAGTTTTGAACAAACTAACGATTGTTGTGAGCGAGAAAAAACCAAAAACAATTTTTGAAAAAATCTGGGACAGTCATGTTGTGAAATATGCAGAAGGATATCCTGATGCGTTGTTTATTGATCGTCATTTTATTCATGAGGTAACTTCGCCTCAGGCCTTTGATGGTTTGAAGAAAAGAGGGCTTCAGGTATTTAATACGAAACGTACTACAGCTACAGCCGACCATAACGTTCCAACGAAAGATCAGCATCTTCCCATCAAGGAAGCTTTGTCAAGACACCAGGTTGAAACACTTCGTAAGAATTGTATGGAGTTTGGTGTTGAATTGTATGACCTCGGACATCCTTACCAGGGAATTGTTCACATCATCGGTCCGGAATTAGGTTTAACATTGCCGGGCATGACTATCGTGTGTGGCGACAGTCATACTTCTACGCATGGAGCGTTTGGCAATATTGCATTTGGTATTGGTACATCTGAAGTGGAACAAGTGTTGGCTACTCAGTGCATCTTGCAATACAAACCCAGGACGATGAAGATTGAGATCAACGGTACGTTGAGCAAGGGTGTGGTCAGCAAGGATATTATTTTGTACGTCATTTCTAAAATATCAGCCAGTGGAGCCACTGGCTTTTTTGTGGAGTATGCCGGTGATGCTATCCGAAATCTTTCGATGGAAGCACGCATGACTATTTGCAACATGAGTATTGAGATGGGTGCACGAGGTGGATTGATTGCACCCGATGAAACTACCTTCAACTATATCAAAGGAAGAAAATTTGCTCCACAAGGAGAAGCGTTTGATAATGCTGTAGTCGAATGGAAGAAGTTGATTACCGATGAAGGAGCAACCTATGATCAGGTGTTAACATTTGACGCTGCAGACATTGCACCGATGATAACCTACGGAACTAACCCTGGCATGGGTATGAAAGTGACTGATCGTATTCCAACAACCGAAGAGTTGAAAGGATTAAGCGAGCAGGCTTCTTTCAAAAAATCATTGGAATATATGGGTGTTGAGGCTGGATCAAAACTATTGGGTAAAGCGATCGACTATGTATTCATTGGAAGTTGCACGAACGCGCGCATCGAAGACTTGCGTGAGGTTGCTTCTATGGTGAAAGGCAAAAAGAAAGCCGACAATGTGGAGGTTTGGGTTGTACCCGGTTCGAAGCAAGTACAAGAGCAAGCGAAAAAAGAAGGACTCGATAAGATATTTGAAGCTGCTGGATTTGAATTACGCGATCCAGGTTGCTCAGCATGTCTGGGCATGAACGAGGACAAGATCCCAGCAGGTAAATATTGCATCAGCACTTCAAACAGAAATTTTGAAGGCAGACAAGGACCAAAGTCACGCACATTTTTAGCGAGCCCATTAAGTGCTGCTGCTGCTGCGATCACAGGTAAAGTAACTGATGTAAGAGAATTCATATCATGAGTAAAGACAAATTCACCATACTAAAATCTACTGCAGTACCAATTCCTGCTGAAAATATTGATACGGATCAGATTATACCAGCACGCTTTTTAAAAGCGACAACACGTGAAGGGTTTGGCGATAACCTGTTCCGCGACTGGCGCTATGACAGTGACAATAATCCGATCAACGATTTTGCATTGAACAATCCTTCATATACTGGAAAGATATTGGTCGCAGGAAAAAATTTCGGATGCGGAAGCAGTCGCGAACACGCAGCGTGGTCCATTTATGATTATGGATTCCGAGTGGTGGTGTCGAGTTTCTTTGCTGACATATTTAAGAACAACGCCTTGAACAATGCCGTGTTACCGGTTGTGGTATCGGATGAATTTTTGAAAAACTTATTAGATGCGATTACTAAGAATCCTTCTACTGAAGTAACTGTTGATCTGGAAAATCAGGTAATCATCTATGGCAATCAAAGCCAGAAGTTTGAGATCAATGCGTATAAAAGAGAATGTCTTATCAACGGATATGATGATATCGATTACCTGTTGAGTTTAAATAAAGAGATTAGAGAATTTGATGTAGAACATAAATAGCTTCTGGCTACAAGCCACGGGCTTCAGGCAATTGCTTGTGGCTTGAAGCCTGTAGCCTAGAAATATATTAAATGAAAAAGAAAATAGTCATACTACCGGGAGACGGAATAGGCAAAGAAGTTACTACTGAAGGAAAAAGTGTATTGGCAAAAATCGCTGAGATCTTTGGTCATGAATTCGAATTTGAGGAAGCATCCATTGGTCACGATGCCATTGAAGCTACTGGCAATCCATTGCCCGATGAGACACTAGCCAAATTGAAAAATTGTGATGCAATTTTATTTGGAGCAGTAGGTCATCCAAAATATGATAATGATCCAACACTCAAAGTAAGGCCGGAGCAAGGATTATTAAAGATGCGCAAGGAATTAGGACTGTATGCGAATCTTCGTCCTATAAAATTATTTGATGAGTTGTTGGAAGCTTCCAGCATCAAACCTGAAATTTTAAAAGGCTCTGACATATTATTCTTTCGGGAGTTAACAGGCGATGTATACTTTGGCGAGAAGGGAAGAAAAGATGATGGCAATACCGCCTACGATCTGATGATCTATCAGCGCTATGAAGTGGAGCGCATTGCGCACAAAGCATTTCAAGCAGCCCGTACGCGTAATAAAAAAGTTACTTCTGTGGATAAAGCCAATGTGCTGGAGAGTTCACGTTTGTGGAGAGAGGTTGTGCAGGAAGTGGGAAAACAATATCCTGATGTGCAACTCGAACATCAATTTGTTGACTCAGCGGCCATGAAGCTCATTCAAAATCCCAGAAGCTTTGATGTGGTTGTTACCGGAAATCTTTTTGGTGATATCCTTACGGATGAAGCATCACAGATTGCCGGTTCTATGGGCATGTTAGCATCAGCTTCGGTGGGTGATACGGTAGGATTGTATGAGCCCATTCACGGAAGTGCTCATGACATCACCGGAAAAGGAATCGCCAACCCTCTGGCTTCAATATTATCAGCGGCATTGCTGCTGGATATTTCATTTGACATGAAACACGAATCTGAAACAGTGATCAAAGCTGTTGAAGAGACGTTGAAACAAGGTTATCGCACGACAGATATTGCCGATGCAAAAACCTCAAAAGAGAAAATTTTGAATACTCAACAAATGGGTAAACAGGTACTAAATCAACTTGAAAAAATAGCTAGTCAACTTTCAGTATCAGCGAACAATTAATAGCGAACAACTATCAACCAAAAATATGGCACAGAAAATTGAAATCTTTGACACAACACTTCGAGATGGCGAGCAGGTTCCCGGTTGTCAATTGAGAACAGAAGAAAAGGCGATCATTGCGAGAGAGCTTGAACTTTTGGGTGTAGATGTTATTGAAGCAGGCTTTCCTATTTCAAGCCCTGGTGATTTTCTTTCCGTGGTTGAAATTTCAAAGGCGGTAAATTACCCGGTAGTGTGCGCACTCACACGTTCAAAGAAAGAAGACATTGATGTTGCCGCTGAGGCGCTGCATCATGCCAAGCGTGGAAGAATTCATACCGGCATCGGATCTTCTGATGTTCACATCAAACACAAATTCAGAAGTAGTCGTGAACAGGTATTGGAGCAAGGTGTATGGGCAACCAAATATGCGAAAGCAAAAGGGTATGAAGTTGAATTTTACGCAGAAGATGCAGGCCGTGCCGATTTAGTATTTCTTGCTCAGTTAGTCGAAGCAGTCATTGCTGCGGGTGCAGATGTTGTAAACATTCCTGACACTACAGGATATTGCTTACCGAATTTATATGGCAAGCGCATTCAATACCTGATGGAAAATGTGAAGAATATAGATAAAGCAATTATCTCCGTTCATTGCCATAACGATTTAGGTCTGGCCACCGCAAATACGATAGCCGGTTTATCAAATGGAGCACGTCAGGCAGAGGTAACGATCAATGGAATTGGTGAACGTGCCGGCAATACTTCATTGGAGGAAATAGCCATGATTTTAAAGACGCATAAGGATTTGGAATTGTATTCCAATATTAAATCGGAAAGACTTTATGAATTGAGCCTGCTGGTATCCACTATGATGCGCATGCCGGTGCAGGCGAATAAGGCTATTGTTGGGAAAAATGCATTTGCTCATTCTTCTGGAATTCATCAGGATGGATTCTTGAAACATGCCGAAAACTATGAGATCATCAACCCAGCTGATGTAGGTGTTCCTTCGTCTTCCATTGTTCTTACCGCTCGTAGTGGCAGAGCTGCATTGAAACACCGTGCTGAGCTATTGGGTCATCGTGTAGAAGGTGAGGAGTTGAATACGTTGTATGAAAACTTCCTCGTTTTGGCAGATGAAAAGAAAGAAGTAACCGATGCGGATTTAGTTGTGTTGGTGGCGAGCATGCCCGTGCTGTCTAAATAATTCACCTTTTTATTTGACGAGCTATTTCATACTTTCACCTTCATCTAAATGTGAAGTGTATGAAAAAATTAGGTCTCTTAATTCTGCTAAGTAGTTTCATGATTTCTGGTTTCGCCCAGGAAATCGGTATCCAGCTTTATAGCCTCCGTAATCAAATACCGAAAGATGTTGCAGGTTCATTGTCCCTGATAAAAACATGGGGCGTCAGGGAAATTGAAGGTGGTGACACCTATGGTATGACCATCGATGAATTCAACGCCCTCTGTAAAAAAAATAGTTTGAAGATGGTCAGCATCGGTGCTGAGTTTAGTGAACTGGAAAAAGATCCAGCAGCAGTCGCAGCAAAAGCCAAGCAGTTTGGAGCTAAGTATGTCATGTGCGCATGGATTCCTCATACAGGAACTGATTTCACATTAACAGATGCAGAAAAAGCCATTGATGTATTTAACAAAGCAGGCAAAGTGCTGGCCGAAGCCGGAATTACTTTTTGCTATCATCCGCATGGATATGAATTTCGCCCTTATGAAAGTGGAACGATGTTCGATCTGATGGCAAAGAAAATGGACCCTAAATATGTCAACTTTGAAATGGATGTATTTTGGGTGAAACATCCCGGACAAGATCCTGTTGCTTTGTTGAAGAAGTATCCTAAGCGCTTTCCACTAATGCATTTGAAAGATCGCAAACCCGGCACTGAAGGTAATCAATTTGGAACGGCCGATGATGAAACAAATGTAGTGTTAGGGTCTGGCGATGTTGGCATCGCGGCTATCATGAAGGAAGCTCGCAGGCAAGGCGTAAAGCATTTCTTTATCGAAGATGAATCTTCGCATGTCGTTGAGCAGGTTCCGCAGAGTTTGAAGTTTCTTAAATCGGTGAAGTAAAAATGAAAACGAAGAGGATCAAGCAGACTGTAACATTTCCGGGAGCGCGACCCCTCGAAGTTTATAGCCTGATTATGGATGCAAAAAAGCATAGTGCCTTTTCAGGGAGTAAGGTTAAAATGAGTAGCGAAATCAACGGCAAGTTTGAAGTATTTGATGGCTATTGCACGGGTTTTAATATTGAGTTAAAAGAAGGCAAGAAAATTATTCAAGGCTGGCACTTTAAGGAAGACGGCTGGCCCGAAGGGCATTTTTCTATCTGCACGTTTTTATTTGAGAAAGTTCCGAACGGTACAAAGCTTACATTCACACAAAGTGACATACCTGAACATAAAGCAGAAACACTAAAAGAAGGTTGGAAGCTCTACTACTGGCAACCGATGAAAGCTTTTTTAGCAGGCACTAAATCTAAATGATTTTTCCTACGTAAAAACGCTGTGTCCTCCGTGGTAATAAATGCATTAACCACCGGGGACACGGAGAAGTTACAGAGATTTTAATTTCACCATCAACACTTCTGGAATGCTTGCAATTTTTCGTTTGGAATAATCGAAGCAAACTATTCCTGTTTTAGCGTGAGCCACTTCTTTGCCTGTCACTTTGTTGCTTACGCGATAGAAGAAATCAAATCCATATTTATTAAAGTTCTCCACAGCGATTTCAAATCGTAGTATATCTCCTAAAAATGATTCTGCCTTATACGCAATAGCGGCATCGCTAACGATCTGACCGATGGAGCCTTCCAGTTTAACTTCGTTTTCAAAACCCAGGGACCGATAAAACAGTGTGCGGGCCTCTTGCATCAACTTAAGCACCCGATCGTTCCCAACGTGATTTCCATAGTTCAGGTCGCTCACGCGCACAGTTATTTCAGTTTGAAAGATAAATTTTTCAGGAAGTTGTATTTCAATGCGTGCCATCTTGGTTAATTTGCTGCACAAGTATACTCATTGATGATTAAAAAAAGCTTTGTATTGGCAATCTGGCGGAAGATTAAAAGAGTCATTATCATTTTGATCGTGGCCCAATTCATTTATATCGTGTTACTGCGGTGGATAAATCCTCCAGTCACCGTAACCCAGCTTACCAATTGGATTCAAGGCTATGGTTTGAAACGCGATTATGTAGACTTTGAGGAAATGTCGCCCAACATACGGTTGGCGGTAATGGCTTCGGAAGATCAATTATTCCCTGATCATAATGGGTTTGATGTAGAGAGCATCAAGAAAGCCCTCTCGAGTAATAAAAAGAAAAACAAGCGGGTACGTGGAGCCTCTACCATCAGTCAGCAAGTGGCGAAGAATGTTTTTTTGTGGCAAGGTCGCACATGGGTGCGCAAGGGACTGGAGGTATATTTCACGTTCATGATCGAGTTGCTATGGAGCAAAGAGCGAATCTTAGAGATGTATTTGAACGTGGCTGAAATGGGCAAAGGAATTTTTGGTGTAGAATCAGCCTCACAAGCCTACTTTAAAAAACCCGCCAGCAAACTTACCCGCACAGAGGCAGCGATGATTGCCGCTTGTTTACCTAATCCTAAAAAGTATACGGTAAAACCAGTATCCAAATACATCGCGCGCAGGTATCCATGGATCGTCATTCAGATGAATAACCTAGAGGGTGATGAAGACATTGATCAGTTACTTGTGAAGCCCGAGCCCGTGAAAGAGAAAAGGAAGAAAAAAAGTAAGAAGTGAGAACACTCTGCGTAAACCTCTGTATTCTCTGTGGTTAAATTTTTTACCACAGAGTACATGGAGAAATGCACACGGAGTGAAATATTATTATAAACTCTTCCACAAATAAAGAGTAGCATATGCCTCCCAGCCTTTATACTTTTTAAAAATTCGTTTCACCTGATCAAGTGTAGGTTTCGATTTCATGCCTTTCAGATTTTTGATGGCATTGTGAATGCCCACATCTTCCAAAGGAAAAGCATCTGGATACCGAAATGTTTTCATCAACGCGTAGTTGGCTGTCCAGTTGCCGATGCCTTTGAGCTTCATTAGTTTTTCTTTGCCTTCCTGTAATGAAAGATGCTGAAGTGATTCTTTGGTGATCTCGCCCGATGCAAGCGCCTGAGCAATTCCTATCGTATAGTTTGCTTTTTGTTTGGAGAACTGCAACGCCAACAATGACTCCGGTGTTAGTTGGGATACTACCTCCTGGGTGGGAAACAGAAAATACTTTTTCTCTTCATGTTCGATCACTTCACCAAATTGCTCTACAAAGCGTTGCTTTAAAGTGTAAGCAAACGTAAGATTAATTTGTTGCCCCAATACAGCCCACACCAACGACTCAAACAAATCGGGCTGACCAACAATCCGATATCCGTGAAATTTTTTAATGACTGGTCCGAGTAGTTTGTCCGCTTCAACCATTTTATAAAATGGCTTCAGGTCTGTGGCAAGGTCAAGCCACTCGTAAACATATCCGGTCACGTAGTTCTTATCAAAATCAGAGGGACTGTGATTCAGAAATTGAATGAGCAGCTCTGATTTTTCATGTATGATGGCGAGCAGAATTTTTTTGTTTGCCACACGCAACGCTTTATACACTTTACCTTCTTCAACACGATGAAGAAGTTCGCGGGGAGAGCGTTCTAAAAAAGAGCACGCTAACTCAAAGCTAAACTCAGTGGGTGTAACAATACGATGAACCAACATGCTACATTAAGTAGCCCAGGTTTTGCCAACTTCTGCGAGGGGCACACAACCTTTGAAAGGACCGGGCACCTGATTGTATTGTAATACTTGTGCGGCACCGGGTTCGCTAGTGAAGAATCCTAAAATAGTAAGCTCCTTCATTTTTATAATGAAAGGTTGGTCGCCCCCGCTTCCTGCATTCCACCATCCGGTCGAGCCACCGCTTGTTGCTTCGGCAATTGCTTTGTCATGATGTTTTTTGAAGTGTGCTGCTTGCTCTTCTGCAGAACAATCAATGAAACCATTGCCGTAAGTTTTGCGGGCGTCTTCATTGAAATCAGTCAGACCATTTAAAAACTTATCCTGTTGTTCTTTTGAATAAACTTCTTTCACTAAGGCATCGATGAATCCCGGCACACCGGCATCTTTTGCACCTGGTGTATCTGTTTTCGGAATAATAATTTCGGCCAACGTTTCGATGCCACGTGCCTGGTCTTCATTGAAGAAAATTGGTTTGTAGGAGAGCTCCGGGTTTGCTTTGCATCCGTTTAGCACCGCGGCCAATGTTGGTCCGGTGATGGCATAGCCAAGTACAAGACTTGCCCGTTGTATCGCTTCTCTTCGGTTCATGATGAGTGATTTCAATTTTATAAATTTCTTTTCTTCAATTCTTTCACCGCATAATCAACAGCGCGTGCTGTTAATGCCATATATGTGAGCGAAGGATTCTGGCAAGCTGATGAAGTCATGGCCGCACCATCCGTTACAAACACGTTGGGAGCTTCATGCACCTGGTTCCATTTATTTAATACCGATGTCTTCGCATCTCTGCCCATGCGTGCCGTGCCCATTTCATGAATGCCAAGGCCAATGTTGTCTTGCACATCATAGATGTTCACATCCTTGAAGCCTGCCGCTTCCAGCATTTCAGCAGCGGAATCTTTCATGTCTTTGCGCATCACGCGTTCATTTTCTTTCCACTCGGCATCTACATTTAAGGTAGGTAATCCGTGTATGTCTTTCTTATCCTTATTGATCGTTACCCGATTGTCAGCATAAGGCAGGCACTCGCCAAAACCGGTGATGCCCATTCTCCATGGCCCCGGTGTGGTCATGGCTTCTTTCAATGCTGCACCATAAGCCATTTCACTTACACCGCGCGACCAATCCGAACGACTGGCTGCGCCCTGATAACCAAAGCCGCGTATGTAATCCGTACGTTTATCATTTCCGAGATTACGAAAGCGAGGAATATAAATTCCGTTGGGTCTGCGACCGATATAATACTTGTCTTCAAAACCTTCGAAGAGTCCTTGGGCACCAGCGCGATATTGGTGATCCATTAAGTTGCGGCCTAGTTGATCACTACCATTTCCTAATCCATTCGGGAAACGATTGGATGTGGAGTTGAGCAGGATAAAGGTGCTGCCTAACGTGGAGGCATTAAGAAAAATAATTTGTGCGAAGAATTCCATTTCTTCTTTGGTCTCGGTGTCCTGCACTCGTACGCCAACGGCTTGGCCTTTGGTTTCATCATAGATCACGGAGTGCACAACAGAGTTAGGGCGCATGGTCATGTTACCTGTTTTCGCAGCAGCGGGTAGTGTAGATGAATTGCTGCTGAAGTATGCGCCATATGGACAACCACGATCGCACATGTTTCTGGATTGACAAACGCCCCGGTTAGGATCGTGTGCTAATGGAGCAGTCAGGTGGGCAACACGACCGATGGTAACTTTTCGTCCATTAAATTTCTCCGCTACTTTATCGCGGAAGACTTCTTCTACACAATTGAGATCCATAGGAGGAAGAAACTTTCCATCGGGCACGTGGGCAAGGCCCTCGGCACGACCGCTCACACCGATGTAACTTTCTACATAGTCATACCAAGGAGCAAGATCATTGTATCGTACGGGCCAATCCACACCCACGCCATCTTTGGCGTTGGCTTCAAAATCTAAATCGGACAAGCGATAGGTTTGCTTTCCCCACATGATGGAGCGACCGCCTTCATGATAGCCGCGTATCCAATCGAATGGTTTTACTTCCGTGTAGGGATGTTCCTCATCTTTCACCCACCAGTGTTTGTTGGCCTGGTTCACCCAGTTGGTGCGCGATTGCACGGGATATAATTTCAGTTCTTCATGAGAGAGTTTATTCGCATGCTGAAGTTGCCATGGATCTTTGGTCATGGTAGGGTAGTCCACCACGTGTTTCACCGCGCGACCTCTTTCGAGCACCAGTGTCTTCAATCCTTTTTCTGTTAGTTCCTTAGCGGCCCAGCCACCACTAATACCTGTGCCGACTACGATGGCATCATAGGTGTTTTGCTTTTCAGCATCGATATTCAAATTCATTCATAAAAATTTAAGAAAAGAAAATTACCGGTTTATTAAACCTAATGCAAGAAATACCTATGCAAACTATATCGTTGACTCGAAAATAAAAACTGAGCAATCAGCAAGAATCAGGTTGAGAAGAAAAATCATACACTGCAATTTTGAACTAAAATACCTGCTATGCTTCAAGATCACATACACCAATCCATGACTGAGAGAGGTTATGCCATAATTCCTTCCTTGCTTTCTCCTGATTTATGCAAAACTCTTATCCAGGGTTATGACGACCCAACACGCTATCGCAAAACGATTGACATGCAACGCTATCGTTTTGGAAAAGGTGAATACAAATACTTTCAATATCCGTTGCCGCAAGTAATTCAACACTTCCGAAACGATTTGTATACTTCGCTCGCTGGCATTGCCAATGAATGGGCAACTCACTTAAACACCGGAATTTCTTATCCGGATAATCACGCACAATTTCTTGCGATGTGTGCTGAGAAAAATCAAACACGACCAACACCATTGATCTTGCGCTATGCGCCTGGTGGTTTTAATACCTTGCATCAGGATCTTTATGGCGATGTGTATTTTCCTTTTCAGGTGGTGATTGTGTTGAATCAAGGTGGTGTTGATTTTACCGGTGGTGAATTTGTGATGACGGAGCAGATACCGCGCGCTCAATCCAAAGCGTTAGTCATTCAACCCAATCAAGGTGATGCGGTTGTGTTAACTACGCACTCAAGACCGATTAAAGGTACGCGAGGTTATTATCGCGCCAACATGAAACATGGCATCAGCGAAGTGAAATCCGGTGAACGTTATGCACTGGGAATTATTTTTCATGATGCAGCGTGAGAATGCCACGAATACACGAATATTTGATTTTTAATTCGTGGCAATTAATTTTTGAATAATGATAAACCATTCGTCAATAACTCCACCTCAGCTAAGAAAATTGATCCGATCAGGTAAGGTGGCTATAGCCGGCAATCAGCATTTGAAGATTTATGGGACGTTGAATTGTTCATCGGGTAAGAAGATGAAAAGAGAGAACCGGATTTTCTTTACGGATGAAGTAGAAGCCATTTTGGCTGGCTATCGGCCTTGTGGGCATTGTTTAAGGAAGAGGTATTTGGCATGGGAAGGAAAATAGGTTGTATGTGAAGAACACCGGCAAAGGCAGGGGATTAACAGCATAAGTAAGTTATCTTTCTTATATAAGTTCCAATGCTATCTGTTGTTTTGTAATCAATTGATGATATCGACCTTTTATCATCAAGTTCAATATCGGGACTTTCCAAAACACAGATAAGTGTCATAAGACCTAATGTTGTTATCGAATTATGCATTGTTTTAAAAATTTCATTTCTTTTTTTTGGAGCTCTGTTCCCATTGCTCTAATTCTTTCAAAAGAGAACCTTTAATCCGTAGTATTCGTTATTTGGAATCCAGTAATCATCAAATGTAAATATACCTTTGTTCCTGATATGTTCCAATGTGTTCAGAGTTGTCATTACAATTAGCCCATTTTTGAACCTCTTAAACAATTCTCTATCTTCAAATACTATAAGATTAAAATCACTTTGGATAAGAGGGGTGATCGTGTCATTAATATTTTTAATTATAGAATTGAAAATAATCCTTGCTGCGTCTTTAGAAGACTCTCCATCACTTTGCCAACTTCGTAATCGAAGAATTATTGGCAAAGAATTAAATCCAATTACAAAACAATAGAAAAAAAATAAAGAAAAGGGTACGGCAATTAACCCAACTTCTTTGTTTATGGTCTCTTTAAAATATTCAAAAAATATTTTTACAAAGAAATACCCTATAATAAAGTGTGAAATTCCAAAAGTAAGTTTTGAAAAATTTTTAATATATTTAATCATCAGATGGAGTTATGTTATATAAATCAGACTACTTAAAAGCTGCTGAGTCCCTAAATTTTACTACAATAGATTTGGGCAGAATCTACATATATGATTAGTTAATTAAGTGTTCCATAATATACTTTATCTAACGTTTCACGTGTTTATACGGCTATGGCAAAAGAGGCAGACTCATTTAAAATCTGGGCTATCTTTTTTATTTGAGCCATCACCACTGACTCACTATCAGTATTGTTTGTATTTGAAATACATCGTATGTTACTTCCCACCCTTCAAATTCTCCGCTACCATCAACACAAAATCTTTTCCCTTCACAAAACCTTTACCATATTCAGCATCATACTTATCCGTGATACCAAGGGCAGCCATGTCTTCGATCTTTTTTCCTTTCTTCAAGGCTGCAGCTACCTGATCGCGAATGTCGGCTAGGTTGTCGCGCACTTTTTTAACATCGGCTTTCGTGGCCACCTCGCCATGGCCAGGAATTACTTTGGTGTTGTCATCAATGATGGAAAGGATTTTGTCAAGTGTGTTGATAAATCCATTGACACTACCCCCACTGCTTATATCAATGAAGGGATAACCATAACGCACAAACGCATCACCGGTGTGAACGATGTTTGCCTTTTTGAATTGAACAATCACATCACCATCGGTGTGGCCAACATCAAAGTGGTGGAGCACGATGTCTTCATCATTCAAATGAAAATTAAGTTTATCGGCAAAGGTGATGGCTGGCCACGCTTCTTTGTCGCGGGGAGGTGTAGTGCGGTTAGCTCTTGCGTTAAACGATTCTTTCATCATACGCTCGCGCACCTGATCATGGGCTACAATAGTTGCGCCCATCTTATGAAAGTTTTCATTCCCACCGCTATGGTCGCCATGCAAGTGTGTGTTGATCATGAATTTTATTTCTCCGGGATCAAGCGTTTTCACAGCGCCATTGATTTTGTTGGAGAGTGGAGCAAATTGATTGTCGATCACGAGGGTTCCTTCCTGCCCGATCATGACACCAATATTTCCTCCCGAGCCTTTGAGCATATAGATTTGTTCTGATAGTTTAACGGGTCTGATTTTTACCGTGTCATAATTGGTTTGGGCGCTAACCGAAAGCGTGAGCAATAAGAAGCCGGTGCTCAGATATGTTGATTTCATGGGATGGGGATTTGATTGAATGATAAAAATAGTCAAAAATCAACTATAATATAGAGGGAATGGGCGGCATTGATTTTGAGTGACTCTCTCAAGTTTCTTATACTGATACCACCCTTTCAGGGTTTATTTTAGGTGACTCGTGCTTTTGCTATAATCATGTCATCCTTTCAGGATTTATGAATCCACTGACGGAATAAAAGTATCATGACAACGATTTATCAATCCCGAACTGATACTACCCTTCCAGGGTTTATTTCAGGTGACTCGTGTTTTTACTATAATCATGTCATCCTTTAAGGATTTATGAATCCACTCGCGGAATAAAAGTATCATGACGAACAATTTGTCAATCCCGAAGGGATGATATTAGTATAGCATGGTCAATAAATAATTCGCCTAAACCCCGAAGGGGTGAAATAGACTCGAAACAAACATAGCAAGAAACAGGTTGAGCAATAATCATAGGATTGCCAGTTTTGTGTCAGCAAAAAATAATAGCTTTATGAACATGGCAACGGATCAGGACATCAATTATCAGCGCATCGAACAGGCAATTCAATACCTCGAAAAAAACTTTCAGCACCAGCCCGAACTGGATGAAGTGGCTGAAGTCGTACACCTTTCACCTTTTCACTTTCAGCGTTTGTTTACGGAGTGGGCGGGCATCAGTCCAAAACGGTTTTTACAATTTCTTACAGTGGACTTTTTAAAAACGAAACTTCAGGAATCAAAAAACCTGGCGGAGGTAGCTGAAGCCGCAGGGCTTTCGAGTCAATCGCGAGTTTATGATTTATTCACCACACTCGAGGCAGTTACTCCGCAAGAGTACAAACAAAGCGGATCGGGCATTCGCATTGAATATGGAATTCATGAAACACCGTTTGGTGATGCATTGATTGGAATAACCGAACGTGGTGTATGCTGGCTTTCGTTTATCAACACGGATGAAGATCCACGACATGCTTTGGAGGCGATGAAAGAGCATTGGCATAATTCTATTTTTCATCATGATCAGATTCATACCGAAGTATTTATTCAGGATATTTTTGCATCTGCCTACCGGCCAGGCAGGCGCAAATCCCGATCGCTATCGGGAGCAAAGGCGCATAAGAAGATTCACGTGTTTGTGAAGGGCACAAACTTTCAAATTAAAGTATGGGAGGCGTTGCTAAAACTTCCATTGGGAAATGTAACCACCTATCAGAGTATTGCAACCCAGATTCAAAATACGAGAGCAATGCAAGCGGTAGGTTCTGCGGTGGGCTCCAATCATATTGCCTATTTGATTCCTTGTCATCGCGTCATCCGCAAAGATGGTGTGCTCGGTGAGTATCGCTGGAGCGCCACGCGGAAGAAGGGGATCATCGGTTGGGAGATGGCCGCTACGGAAGCGATCAAATAATTCCTGTATATTGAATGATTAATTTTAAATCTATATCATTTGAGCGCCACATCGTTTGCTTCATCTACTCTTAAACGAGTATTTCTTCCGGGTATCATTTTACAATCTGTCCTTATTGGCGGAGGTTATGCAACAGGTCGTGAGATTGTAGAGTATGGAGGAAAGTTTGGAGCCGGTGGCTGGGTCAGCGGCCTCGCCATCTTTTTTGGATTTTCGCTTATCGCATTTTTGTCGATGGAGGCTTGTCGTTATTGGAAAGTATACGATTACAAATCATTATTAAAGAAGTTAATCGGCCCCGGTTGGATGGCTTACGAAATTGTGTATTTATTATTAGCCGTGCTCATCATTGCCGTGATGGCATCGGCAGCTGGTGAAATTTTAAATCAGACTTTGAATTTTAATAAGTGGGTGGGTGTGATGTTGATTACCGTAGTGGTTGGCTTCTTAAATTATAAAGGAGAAGAGATGATTGCCAAACTGGAGACCATCGGGTCGGTTGCACTTTTCATTGCTTACTTCATTTTTACTTTTTCTGTTTTCGGAAGTAAAGGGGACGCGATCATGAAAACGTTTAGCAACTGGGACACCAGTTATCTGCCGGAAGCACCGGGCATCGGCATTTTATTATGGACTGGTATTTTATATGTAGGCTATAACTTAGCCGTGTATCCAGCTTCATTTTTTACGTTCCGTGATATCCATTCAAGAAAGGAGAGCATGATTGCCTCCATCATTTCAGGATTGATGATGACCATTCCTTGGTTCCTTACCTACTTCGCCATCATGGCTTATTATCCTGATAAGAACCTACTTGAATCAACTGTTCCATGGTTAAAAATGCTGGAGGAGTTTAACCCAATTTTGATTGCTGTATTTGGCGTGGTGGTTGGATGGACGTTGATTGAAACTGCTACCGGTATGATTCACGCTTTCATTAGCCGCATTGAAATCGAGGCAATCGAGAAAGGCAAGCCATTAAAGAATATTACAAAAGCATACATCTCTCTGGCTGCGCTGATCGCATCTCTCATTCTGTCGCAAGTAGGTATTATTGATCTTGTAGCAAAGGGCTATACCGTAATGGCATATGCGATGATTGCTGTGTATGCAGTGCCGTTGTTGATTTTTGCGAGGAAGTTTCTGTGGAATAGATAATCTTTCAATAAAAAAACCCGGGGTAAATTCTCCGGGTCTCATTATAAATTTTAGTAGGATGCCTGTCTATTGCCGACTGCTTACTGTCTACTTTTCAATATCCCCACTTCTTCATCACATCATAATCTTCCTTCATACACTGAAGCGGAGTTTTTCCCTGATAGGATTCCTGCTCGATGATGAAGTGAATGGTGCCACCTGAATCACGACAAATGTCTATCACTTCTTTTACGCCCACGATGCCTGCACCTAAAATAGTGCTTTCATATTTTTCGTGTGTTCCTTCCGGGCTTTTGATTTCATCTTTCACATGCAGTGATTCAAAACGACCGGGGAACTTCTTTACAATGTCAATTGCCTTAGCACCGCCATTGTATAAGTTGCCGGTGTCGAGTTGTTGCATGACCAGATTTGGATCGGTGTTATTTAAAATGATGTCGTAGAGCGTTTCATCACCATGCTTTTCGCTGAATTCAAAATCATGATTGTGATATCCGAATTTCATTCCTGACTTTTTGCATAGCTCACCGCTCTTATTGAAGACTTCCAATATTTGCATCAACGCATCTTTCGATTGGCGCACTTTTGAATCCATGGAAGGACTGATGACAAACTTCTGCCCCATGTACGCAGCATCTTCCACGGTATATTTCCATGAATCTGTAAAATCCTTTTTTGTGGCATCCCAATGCTTGCTCATGTTTAACACCGTGTGCCCACTGGGCATCTGCATGCCCAGGTCTTTTAAAACTTTTTTGAATTCTTGTGGCGTCCAGCCATAAAATTTTCTATCTACATAGTTGGCATGCTCAACATGTTTGTAACCAAATTTTGCCAATTCCTTTAGTGTGCTGAGTGGATCTTTTTTCATTTCATCGCGTACACAATAAAGTTGTAAGCCTAGCAACTTCTTTTTAGGAGGATTGGCAAACAGGGAAGAAGAAATCAAGGAACCTCCTGCAACAGCAAGGGCGCTCTTTTTAAGAAAATCTCTACGTGAGGTGGTCATAAGTATTTTATTATTTCACTGAAAGTACTACATAGGGTTTGTTTGTCATATTCTTTTTCTTTGAGCGGTTTCGTTAGTTTTTCTGTTGCCGGGTTTCGTGTTCTGTATCAGCTTGCAGAAAAAAAAAGCATCACCCCGAATGAGATGATGCTTTTAAATTTTTTAAAATCTGATCAGATTGATTCTACTTCCTTAATGACCACTTTGTCCATCACATCTCCCTGGCGGATGGCATCAATGATATCTAACCCTTCATACACTTTCCCAAATACAGTATGGTTGCGATCAAGATGCTGCGTGTTTTGACGGTTGTGGCAAATGAAGAATTGTGAGCCACCTGTGTTACGGCCGGCATGAGCCATGGATAAAACACCGCGATCATGATATTGATTTTTTCCGGTGAGCTCGCAATTGATTGTATAGCCCGGTCCGCCATTACCAATGCCATTGGGGCAGCCACCCTGAATCATAAAATTAGGAATCACGCGATGGAAGATAAGGCCATCATAATAACCTTTTCCGGCTAACGTGGCAAAGTTGTTTACCGCAATCGGAGCATCTTCTTCAAAGAATTGGACTTTCATCACTCCTTTTTTGGTATGGATTTCAGCAATTTTCATTTTGATTGTTTTAAAATTTGTGCGCAAGATAACAGGAAAATAAAACCAATTGAAGGTGCCATTGGTTCATTTTTAGTATATTCATATTAGCCTGTAATAATGGTTAACCATGAAAATCGCCACCTATACAATAGAAGTAAGTGATTCTGATTCAGTATCTGCCGAGGCTTATATTCCAGCATCGCCCAAAGCAATTTTTGTATTTGCCCATGGGGCAGGTGCGGGAATGAATCATAGTTTCATGAAAGAATTAGCTCAAGAATTGACGAATCATCAGATCGCCACGCTTCGGTATAATTTTCTATACATGGAACAAAAGAAGAAGCGCCCAGATTTTCCTGCTGTCGCGCATAAAGCTATTTCGACTGCTATAAAAAAGGCGAGAGAACTCTTTCCAAAGGCACCCTTATTTGCAGGCGGCAAATCATTTGGGGGCCGAATGACTTCACTGCACTTATCTTTAATTGACGATAAACATGTAAAGGGAATTGTGTTTGTAGGATTCCCACTTCACCCTGCAGGAAAGCCCTCTGTTGATCGTGCTTTGCATTTGAAGAATTTAAAAATACCCATGCTTTTTCTGCAAGGCACAAAAGATAAGTTAGCAGAATGGAGTCTTATTGAAAATGTTTGCACGGAACTTCCGCTATCGAAATTGATCAGATTGGAAGGAGCTGATCATAGTTTCAAAGCGCCTAAAAAACAAAACCTCATTCCTGTTTTGGCATCCGAGATCAGCGAATGGATAGATGCTTTGTTAAAATAGCGTTTGTGAAAATCATCTTTGCAATGCCAACTGATAGGCATTTTCATAATGCTTAATCAAGGCTTCCCAATCAAAAGCAGAAGAATAATTTTCAACGTTATTGCGCTGCATGATGCGACTTCTGCGATCCTGTTGTAAAAATTTATACAGGAATGCAGCCAGTTGTTTTGCACTCCAGTCGAACGTGCGCTTTCCACGTTCTACGACATACATTCCACCTTTTTCGTGGTCAGGCATGTTGCGCAATAAATAATCACCAAAGCCACTGAGGTCGCTGGTTACGGCTGGCACACCACTGGCCATGCACTCGAGTGGTGTGTAGCCCCATGGCTCATAATAGCTGGGGAAAATTCCAAGATGACATCCGCGCACAAATTGACCGTAGTCCATGCCAAAAAGTGGATTGGTAGAATTAATAAAATCAGGATGATAAACAATTTTTACTTTGTCCTCTTCGCGATTGAGTAAATCACGTCTCACTAAAAACTGAAGAATTTCATCTGTGTCTTCGTTGACTAATTTATGTGTAACCGGCAAGGGCATCTTGTTACTTTTCCATGATTGAATCGTTCTGCGATAACGAAGTTTCCAGTATTCATCAACAAATTCATTTAACTCCGGTAGCCGATGATCTTTGCGGCTTGTGCTTTCAAAAAATAAACGCTTGCCCACTTGCCTTTGAATGGCCTCACAGGTTTGCCGTATCTCTTCCATTACAGCGCGTGATTGCAATACTTCTGGTTTGATGCTATAAAACTCACGCTTGGTAACAAAAAACATCACTACGGTGAGATCCGACTTCTCTTGTTTTAACTGATGATTCAAATGCACTAGTGCTTCGAGAGTGAGATCGAAGCCTTTGTTTTTGTATTCGTATCGGCCTGAAGTAAAAAAATATACTGTGTTATTTAAGTCGAAGGAATAGGAATTAAAGAAGTGCCCCATCACAAACTCATGAATTTGTTCTTTATGCTGTGAGTGAAGGTTTTGAAATTCATGCAATGCCTCAAAGCGTTGGATGTTTAATCCGTTTGGTAGAATTACATCCGGAGTTCTCCTCAGAAGGTGCTTGCACTCACGGGCAGTAACGTCACTCACGGTGGTCATCACATCACAACTCTGTGCGCAACCATATTCGATGGAGGCCTCTGTCTCTATGCCAAATTTATACGCTTCATCTTCCCACTTGAAAAAGGGAAGGTGAGCATAAAACAAAGGAGAGTTAATAGCAAGATGCCTTCCTAGTTGTGTGGCGTGCGTAGTGAAAATTGTTTTCACTGGCATCTTATCGCGCTTGATGTCAAGGATGGGAAGCCCTGCCATCCATTCGTGAAAGTGGGCAATTAAGGTTTTATCATTTCCGGCAAGTTTTACCAGTTCATCAATAAAAAGTTTGGTAAGATAAGCGAACCCAATTACCTGATCAATTAAAGGACTGTCGTGCGGAGTGCGGATGCTATGATTTTTCCAAAGTAAATATTTAATCACACCCATTGCTTTTTCTTCTATCGCATTGGGATTTAGCAAGACTACGCGTGGCTTTCCGGTAATCAGCCATTCCGCATAGATCACATCATAGCCTTTCTTCTTCAGATTGGCAGCTGCTAATCCAAAAATATCGGCAGCATCTTCCAACGGTTCTAACTCAGCTTGAATATTTTTATTTACATAGGGCCCGATCATACAAAAACGACCGCTCCAATTTTCCATCATGGCGGGTGCCTTTGATCGGATCACGGTATATATTCCGCCTACTTGATTACATACTTCCCACGCAACTTCTATTAGTAAAGCATTCGGAGCTGGAGTATTTGATTTTGATGATCGTTTTGGCATGACTTAAGTCAAACTGACTGAGTTAATTTTAATTACGATCAATTTAATGACAAAATTTCTCAAAAACATAATTCTTAAGAGATGGATTCTAATTTGTGCTAAAGCAAATAAGAAACTTGTGAAATATGAGCTTTGATAAATACACGATAAAGTCGCAGGAAGCATTGCAAAAATCTGCAGAAATTGCTACCAGCAGACAACAGCAGGCTATTGAACCTGGGCATTTACTGAAAGCAATTTTAGAAACGGATGAAAATGTTTCTAACTACTTATTCAAAAAATTAAATATTAACGATACTATTCTAACCACTAAATTGGATGAGATTTTAATTGCTTATCCGCGTGTGTCTGGTCAGCAGGCTTATCTTTCTTCAACGACCAACACGGTATTACAAAATGCAGAAAAGGAATTGCGAGAATTTAAAGATGAGTACATCGCAGTAGAACACCTGCTACTCGCTTTGTTGGGTACAAAAGATAAAGTGTCTTCCATAATGAAAGATGCTGGCTTTGAAAAAAGCAGTCTGGTAAAGGCCATTAAAGAATTGCGAGGCGGATCAAAAGTTACTGATCCTAATGCCGAAGCCAAGTACAAATCACTTGAACGTTATTCCAAAAACCTCAATGACCTGGCGAAGAAAGGAAAAATAGATCCAGTTATTGGTCGCGATGAAGAAATCAGACGCGTGCTTCAGATTCTTTCGCGTAGAACAAAGAATAACCCGATTCTTTTAGGAGAACCCGGTGTTGGAAAGACTGCTATCGTAGAGGGAATGGCGCAGCGTATTGTGGATGGTGATGTGCCTGAAAATCTAAAATCAAAAATTCTAGTGTCGCTGGATATGGGCTTACTCGTAGCCGGTGCAAAATACAAAGGCGAATTTGAAGAAAGACTCAAGGCCGTAATCAAAGAAGTGACCGATTCGAATGGAGAAATTATTTTATTCATTGATGAGATACATACATTGATTGGTGCAGGAGGCGGAGAAGGTGCTATGGATGCCGCCAACTTGTTAAAACCAGCTTTAGCTCGCGGTGAACTTCATGCCATCGGTGCTACTACATTAAAGGAATATCAGAAATACATCGAAAAGGATAAAGCGCTTGAGCGAAGATTCCAGGCCGTGATGGTGGATGAGCCTTCGGTGGAAGATTCAATTTCCATCTTGCGTGGAATAAAGGATAAATATGAATTGCACCATGGCGTTCGCATCAAAGACGATGCAGTCATTGCTGCGGTAGAATTATCAAGTCGTTATATCACAGATCGTTTTCTTCCCGACAAGGCCATCGATTTAATGGATGAATCCGCTGCGAAGTTAAGGTTAGAGATGGATTCACTTCCGGAAGAGTTGGATGAGTTGAATCGTAAGATCATGCAATTAGAAATTGAGCGTGAAGCAATTCGTAGAGAGAAGGACAAAGACAAAGAAGCACTATTAAGTAAAGAGATAGCTGAACTTTCTGAAAAGCGTAACTCACTGAAGGCAAAGTGGGAGAGTGAGAAGACCATCGTGCAAGGATTGCGAAAGGAAAAAGAAAATATCGAACAATTAAAACACGAAGCAGAGCAAGCAGAGAAGGCGGGTGATTACGGTAAAGTAGCAGAGATTCGTTATGGTAAAATTACCGAAACAGAAAAGAAGGTTAAAGATCTTCAAACCCAGATGAAAGAAATGCAAGGCGAGCACTCTCTGTTAAAAGAAGAAGTGGACAGCGAAGATATTGCTGAAATTGTAGCCAGGTGGACAGGCATTCCAGTTTCAAAAATGTTGCAAAGTGACCGGGAAAAATTACTCCACCTGGAAGATGAACTAGGAAAACGTGTTGCTGGCCAGGAGGAAGCGATACAGGCATTGAGTGATGCGGTACGCAGAAGTCGCGCAGGCTTGCAAGATCCGAAGCGTCCTATTGGTTCATTCATTTTTATGGGAACCACCGGAGTTGGTAAAACAGAATTGTCAAAGGCACTTGCTGATTATTTATTCAATGACGAAAACGCCATGGTGCGTATAGACATGAGTGAATACCAGGAGCGGCACAGTGTGAGTCGTTTAATTGGCGCACCTCCCGGTTATGTAGGCTATGATGAAGGCGGACAGTTGACTGAGGCGGTGAGAAGGAAACCATATTCAGTGGTGTTGTTGGACGAAATTGAAAAAGCGCATCCCGATGTGTTTAATATTTTACTCCAAGTCCTCGATGATGGTCGATTGACGGATAACAAAGGTCGGGTAGCGAATTTCAAAAACACGATCATTATCATGACCACAAATATTGGGTCGCATATCATTCAGGAGAATTTTGAAAAAATCACTGAGGCCAATTACTTCGAAGTGATTGAAAGTACAAAAGATGAAGTACTAGCATTATTGAGGAAGTCGGTTAGGCCAGAGTTCATTAATCGGATTGATGAGATTATCATGTTCCGTCCGTTAACCAGAACTGATATCAGAAAAATTGTTTCGATACAATTTAATATGGTGCAGAAGCGTTTAAGTGATAGCGGTATAAAACTTGGTATATCCGATCAGGCGCTTGACCGACTGGCGAAAATGGGTTTCGATCCTCAGTTTGGTGCAAGACCCTTGAAGCGGGTAATTCAGCGTGAAATACTAAATGAGCTTTCTAAACAAATTTTGTCAGGTAAAGTGAACAAGGACAGTGTGATTTATGTTGATATGAAGAATGAGGTAGAATTTGAATTTATAAATATATCAGAGGCTGAAATTGTTGAGTAAGCTTAAAGAATGTGTGGTCCCGGATTCACCGGGAAGTGTTGTGGGGTTTGGTTTTTGGGGTTAGGGCGGGCTGAGGGGCCCGCCCTATATTTTTATTTCTAAAGAAGCTCATTCGCCAGATTCGCCAACTCAGATCGTTCACCTTTCTCCAATGTAATGTGAGCATACAATTCATGATCTTTCAACCGATCAATTAAGTACGACAGTCCATTACTTTGAGCATCGAGATAAGGTGTGTCGATCTGGTAAATATCTCCAGTGAAAATGATCTTAGTATTTTCCCCCGCCCGTGTAATGATCGTTTTAACTTCATGCGGTGTCAGGTTTTGCGCTTCGTCAACAATGAAACAAATATTAGATAAACTTCTGCCGCGTATGTAGGCGAGCGGGGTGATCACCAATTTTTCATTTTGCACCATCTCCGTAATCTTAGAGTACTCCTTGTCGGACTCGCTGTATTGGTTCTGAATAAATTTCAGGTTGTCCCAAAGGGGCTCCATGTATGGATTCAGTTTTGATTTGATATCCCCCGGAAGGTAGCCAATATCCTTATTGCTAAGGGGCACAATGGGTCGCGCCAAATAGATCTGTTTATATTCTCTTTTTTGTTCAAGTGCAGCAGCCAATGCAATCAGCGTTTTACCAGTTCCGGCCACACCTTGCATGGATACTAATCGTATCTCAGGTTTTAACATAGCATGGATCGCAAATGCCTGTTCTGCATTTCGTGGTTTAATGCCATACACATTTCTTTTCTCCACTTGCTCCACCATGCCATTGGCAGAATTATAAAAGGCAAGCACCGATTTTTTACCACTCCTTAAAATGAAGTAGTGGTTTTTCATGGGCTTGGTTTTGCCGAGCACATCTTCGGGCGGACAATATCCTTTTTCATACATCAGGTTAATGATGGCTGGGTCTACATCATCAATTACTGTTCGGCCATTGTGTAGCGAACTGATGTTTTGGATTTTTCCTGTGGTATAATCCTCTGCCTGCAAGCCAAGAGCTTTTGCTTTTAGTCGCAAGTTTACATCTTTGGATACCAGAATGACCTTCCTTCCTTTCTCTTCTTTCTGTAATACGAGCGCTGAGTTCAGAATGCGATGGTCGGCTTTATCTTCATTAAAAACTTTATTCGCATCAACCTGGCTGGTGCCACCGGAATCCATCACCACTTTGAAATTCCCTTTTCCTTTTCCGTTAATGGGATTCCAATGATGAAGCATTTGATCTTTCGCCAACTTATCAATGAGTCGGATAAACTCGCGTGCTTCAAAATTCTTTGTATCGTTGCCCTTCTTGAAATTATCGAGTTCCTCCAACACTGTGATGGGAATGCCCACATCGTGTTCGTCAAAATTTAGAATGCTGTTGTGCTCGTAAATGATGACAGAGGTGTCAAGTACGAAAATCTTTTTGTCTTTGTCTTTTTTGGCCATGGTTATGAGTTAAGCTAAAAAAAATGCGAAGACAAGTTTCTTACAATGGTGAAAAGATACCTTGCAAGTATAAACGAGTCTTCGCGTCATTCATTCTGTAAGCTAAATCTAATGAAAGTGACCGGGAAAATGCAATAGATTGGGATAATCTTTTTATAGGACTTTGTTAAGTCCTTGAATATAAATCACCTTTTTCGGAGGCGGTTATTTTTAACACATTGGCAAGCACTAGTAAAATCAGTTTGCGCCTTGCTTTAAAGCGGTTGAGTCCTGATAATTTTTGGTAAACCTGCATGCTGATGGAATAATGTTCATGAAGATATTCCATCAGTTTTTTTTCTTCGTCACCAAAGCTAAAACGGATATCGCGTTTTTGTTTTGATCTGCGAACGATCTCCTCCATCTCTGGACTGGCTTTTATGCTCATGTCTTTTTCGCGCACAAAACTGTGCTTCGTATCTTTGTCTAAAACCAGATAGTGAGGACGTTTTGCGCTGGGTGGAATATCAAATCTCACCACATATTTATGTTCTGAAATGGCGATGACTGATTCTTTATAAAGCAGATCTGGCCTGCAATATTTTTTCAAAGCCTCGCTGATTACATGACCTTCTTCTTCAGGATACTTAACCCCCGGAATCGTGCCATCATCATCTACACCAACCAGCAACGTACCGCCTTCGGTATTGGCAAAAGCAATTAATTCTCTAACAATTTTTTCAGGATATGCGGCCTTTCGCTTGAATTCAAGTTGTAAGCCCTCTCCCTCAGTAGCTAATTTTTTTAACTCACGAATATCGGTTGAGTTAACGCTTGCCGCTTCCGAAGTCTTCATCGTCATCTGATTCATCTTCATCATCGGCTTCTTCGCCCTTAGGCAAATTAAACATGCTGCTGAGTAGATCTTTAAATTGCAGTCCTGAGGTAAGCGTGTGCTTGCTGATTAAACTAAATTCTGCCAATCCATGAAGAGCAAACTCCATGAGGAAAAGCTTTTGTTTTGTGTCGGCATTTTTTTGAAATTCGTTTACAAGATCGGCAAGACCAGGCACTGATATTAACGACTTTTCGTAATCTGCATTCGTCATGTCGTGGAGAAGATCGATCGTATTGCCATCACCGAACCAGTTGGTGATTTTCTTGTATGGACTTTTTTCTTTTTGCTTTCTGAATTTATCCGGATCTGGGAAATAGTTTACAAACTGTGCGCGTATTGCTTTGCCAACTAAATTCTGCGCTACAATGCCAGGGCCTTCTTGCTGACCTTCATATACCAGTTCAACTTTTCCGGTAATAGAGGGAACCACGCCAATAAAATCAGAAATTCGTACCGATGTATTTTTATCATGATTGATTAACGATCTACGCTCGGCAGAAGCAATCAGACTTTCGTAAGCCGAAATTGTAAGTCGTGCCGAAACACCACTCTTCGCATCTACATATTCACTCTTGCGTGCTTCGAAGGCGATCTGCTCAATCAGATCTTTTGCAATTTCATTGGCTGATACAAGTTGATTTTGTTCTTCGCGAATGTTTGCTTCCTGCTGTGTAATCTTTTTACTCACCTCCATTGATTTTGGATAGTGCGTGATGATCTGACTGTCGATACGATCCTTCAACGGAGTAACAATGCTACCTCGATTCGTGTAATCTTCCGGGTTGGCAGTAAACACAAATTGGATATCCAGAATAAGGCGAATCTTGAAACCACGAATTTGAATATCACCTTCCTGTAGGATATTGAAAAGAGCTACCTGAATGCGTGCTTGTAAATCAGGAAGTTCGTTGATTACAAAAATGCAACGATGAGAACGTGGTATCAACCCGAAGTGAATAACACGTTCGTCTGAGTAAGGTAATTTTAATGAAGCTGCCTTAATAGGATCTACATCTCCAATCAAATCAGCGATGGAAACATCAGGGGTGGCTAACTTTTCAGTATAACGTTCGTCACGATGCAACCACGTAATGGGAGTTTGATCTCCAAGTTCTTTGATTTTATCTTTACCATATCGTGAGATGGGATGGAGCGGATCGTCATTCAATTCTGAATCCTCAATCACCGGAACATATTCATCTAAAAGATTTACCATTAATCTGGCAAGACGGGTTTTCGCCTGGCCACGTAATCCAAGTAAGTTGATATCATGACCTGCAAGAATAGCTCTTTCTAAATCGGGTATTACGGTTTCTTCATAGCCCCAGATTCCTTCAAACACTTTTTCTTTTGCTTTCAGTTTTTGAATGAGGTTTCCTCTCAATTCATCTTTAATGGTTTTGAAGTGATAGCCAGCACCTTTGAGTTGAGCAAGTGTCTTTATGTTTTTGTGGTCTTTCATTACAGTTGTAGTTATTATTTCTTGGTTGTTAGTTGTTAGAAGGTTCGATTAAGGTTTTGAGCAGGCTACGCTAACAACCAACGGCTATTATTATAAATTCTTTGCACGGTTCCTTTTAAAGTCTTCGAAAACCAAATTACCCAGCCCTTGCAGGCTACTGTAATATGCATTGCCATTGTTTGCTTTCGTAAACTCTCTTACAAATGCTTTGAGGTATGGATCAGTGGCAATCATAAAGGTGGTAACAGGTATTTTTAATTTTCTTAGCTGGGTAGCCAGGTCAAGGGTTTTATTTAAGATTTTATGATCTAAGCCAAAACTGTTTTTGTAATACTTGATTCCTTGTTTGATGCATGTTGGCTTTCCATCCGTGATCATAAACACTTGTTTATTTGCATTTTTCCTTCGTCTCAGAATATCCATCGCCAGTTCAAGGCCAGCTACTGTGTTGGTGTGATATGGTCCAACCTGAAGGTAGGGCAGGTCTTTGATTTCAATTTGCCAGGCATCATCTCCAAAGACTAAAATGTCGAGCGTGTCTTTGGGATATTTTTTGGTGATGAGTTCAGCCAGTGCCATGGCTACTTTTTTTGCCGGGGTGATACGATCTTCTCCATATAAAATCATGGAGTGCGAAATATCAATCATAAGCACCGTGGAGGTTTGTGTTTTATATTCGCTTTCAATTACTTCAAGATCATCTTCAGTCATGA
This sequence comes from Cyclobacteriaceae bacterium, assembly GCA_043774745.1. GTDB lineage: Bacteria > Bacteroidota > Bacteroidia > Cytophagales > Cyclobacteriaceae > ELB16-189. The sequence goes on from JAYVTC010000028.1 coordinate 52,722, forward strand.
AGAAATCATCCAGGCCGTGATTGATTTGTGCGTTGCGTAATGATTCGGTCATCGAAATTTGCTCGAGCGTGTCACCAAATTCATAATCTCGTCTGTCGGTAGTCGCCTCATCTCCGCGACCGCTATGATGAGTTTTATGTTCTCCTGATTTTGTTTTCTTCAGCTTACCAAAAATTTCTTCTAGCGCAGATTGCCGCAGACTTTGCTCGCTCTTAGCTTTTAGTTTGAATTCGCCATCGGGGCCTTCATCGGTGATATAGCCGTTTTTCTTCAGGTCTTCAATAAAATCGCCAATGCCATAGTCGGGGCTACTGAGGTTGTATTGCTTGTCTACTTCCGTCAGCCACTGAAGTGCTTCCGATACATTGCCAGAAGTAATCAATATCAATTGCATGAAAATCTTCAGCAATCGCTCGAAGTCGCTTTTCTCGTTTTCAGGTGGAGGTGTGTATTGTGAAAAGCGGTGTCCGAGCATAGAGTAATTAATATACTTTAACTATAACCAATAGAGACCTCTTTCTGTTTGCGGATGATCTTTAAATCACAGACAAAAAAAGAGACTGGAAAATAAAATATTAGAAAGCAATGAAATAGTCCTGTTTAGGCCATCCCTAAATCGCTTTGCGAACTTTTGTCGCTTTTTTCTTCTTTCAATTTCATTGTTCCATAGAGGTAATCCCAAAGCGGAGAAGAAACACCAAACACAACTTCTCCATCTTTATAATGGTGAACACCGTGATTTACCCAAAGTGCTTTGAAAAAGTTTTTTGGAGGTGGGTAGGCGTGCACCATGTAATGAACCGAAAGATATGAAGCGTAGCCTACCAGAAATCCAGGAAGGAATGCGAACACAAAGTCCCCCATAATCACTCTAAATAATAATAAAAGAATAGTGGAAAGCGTGATGCTGAGCAGTGGCGGCATAGCTAAGCGATCTTTATCTTTCGGAAATTCATGGTGGACACCATGCATGGTGTATTGCAACTTAGCCCTCAATTCGGTATAAGGTTTTAAGTGAAAGATATACCGGTGTATCATATATTCTACCCAAGTGAATGAGATCAGCCCTGCGAAGAACAGGACAACTGTAGTTATGGCAGAAAGATCGGTATTTTGAATGTTCCAATAAAGAAGCCCGCCCGCATAAGCTAAGAAAATAGTCAGCGGAATAGAAATGTGCGTGCGACTTAACTTCTCAAGAATGGGATTTTCAAATAACTGTCTGCTTCCCTTGTTTTGTGGTTTAACATTAGTACTCATAAAAAAAATTTAATCCTAAAAAAATTATTTCGATAAATAACTATTCAGGCCTTCCAACGCCTTCTTAGGTCAGCGAACCGATCGAACGGTGTGCAGCGGCCTTTTCTAATATTTTTTCGTAATAACGCTCGTACAAAGGTAATATATTAGTGATATCAAATTCTTTGGCACGTGCCAATGCGCTTTCTTTGAATTTGGGCAAATTGTTTTTGTCCAGTATAAATAGCGCATTTCGTGTCATATCTTCCACATCTCCAACGTTGCTCATAAATCCGGTTACTCCCTGAAGCTGTAATTCAGGTAAACCACCTGTGTTACTAGAAATGACAGGCACCTCACAAGCCATGGCTTCCAATGCCGCCAATCCAAAACTTTCTTTTTCAGATGGCATCAAGAAAAGGTCTGCTACTGACAAAACTTCTTCTACGGCCTCCAATTTACCTAAAAAGCGTACGGCATCGCTTATTGCCAAATCGCGTGCCATGGTTTCAGCCATAGAGCGTTCAGGACCATCGCCAATCAGTAATAGCTTGGCAGGAATTTCTTTATGGATGTTATTAAACACTTTAATGACATCCCCTACGCGTTTCACTTTCCTGAAGTTGGAGGTATGCACGATTAACGATTCGCCATGCGGGCAAATTGCTTTTTTAAAGTGATCCTTCTTTTGCTTCTTAAATTTTTCCAGATCGATGAAATTTGGAATCACTTCAATATCCCTGGTAATTTTAAATGAGTAATACGTTTCTTTCTTTAAATCTTCTGACACAGAAGTAACGCCATCCGATTCATTGATGCTGAATGTTACAACGGGTTCATACGAAGCATCTTTTCCAACTAACGTAATATCCGTTCCGTGCAGTGTAGTAACAACAGGAATATAAATACCGTGAGTTTTTAAAATTTGCTTTGCCATGTAAGCAGCTGAGGCATGTGGAATTGCATAGTGCACATGAAGTATATCCAGTTTTTCATTTTTCACTACGCTCACCATTTTGCTAGCCAATGCCAGTTCATACGGTGGATATTCAAATAACGGATATGAGCGAAATTCTACTTCGTGATAAAATAGGTTTTCATTCAGAAAGTCGAGCCTGCTGGGTTGACTGTATGTAATAAAGTGAACTTCATGCCCCTCCTTGGCTAGCGCCTTTCCTAATTCAGTGGCTACGACCCCGCTGCCGCCAAAAGTTGGATAGCATACAATTCCTATTTTCATGAGTTTCATTTTTGGGTCTTAAATGGTTTTTCTGAAGATGCTGTATTAACCGGTTTTTAAATGGTTTAGTTTCGGATCTCTCACTTAAATAAACCAGATTAAAAAACGAAAATATCAGTATTGTCGGTAATCAAAAATGGCCTTATAGATAATCTCCTGAATACGTGGACGAATATTGGCATTTAATAGTCTATTGTTAGTCATATCCGGGTGAACTCTATTCGATAGATAGATAAACACGAGATTAAACTCAGGGTCAACCCAAATGCAAGTCCCCGTGAAACCCGTGTGACCAAAAGTTTTATTTGAGGCAAAGAGCGTGGTTGGACCATTCCAATCACTGGGCGTTGGTTTATCCCAGCCAAGGCCACGCCTGCTTGGAACATATTGTTTAGCGGTAAAGAGTTCTACCGTTTCAGGTTTATAATATCGATGCCCCCCATAACTCCCTTTTTGCAATAACATTTGACCAAGTTTGGCCAGATCGTTGGCGGTGCCAAATAAACCTGCATGCCCGGCAATGCCGCCATGCATGGCGGCACCTTGATCGTGGACATATCCGGTTAGTAATTCCTTTCTAAACAAAATGTCATTTTCTGTGGGAGCGATTTGTGTAGAAGGAAATTTCTGAAGGGGCAAATAACCCAGTGCATGGGCCCCTAAAGGCTCATATAGATTTTGTTCGAGAAATTCCTCAATAGGTTGATTGAGAATCTTTTCAGCCAGATGTTGAAGGATATAAAAACCCATATCACTATAGGTATAATTATAGGTTGTTCGAGGAGCTTTCTCCCTCACCTTAGCTTTGATGATCCAACTCCACAAACTATCCTTCATCGACTTGTGAGCAAAAAGATTTTCCGCAACAGGAAAAGGATAATCTTCACTACTTGTTGAACTATAATATTGGGGAAGTTTTGCTCCATCTTTAACCGTCTGCGACCAAAAAGGAAGAAAAGGCCAAAGGCCAGCCTGGTGAGTGAGGATATCTTTAATTAGAAAGTCCTTCTTATTCGAGTTTTTTAACTCAGGCAGATAGACGGAGATTTTTTTATTAACATCGATGAGCCCTTTTTCATGCATGAACATCACGGTTTGTAATGTAGCGGATACTTTCGTTACGGAGGCTAAGTCATAAATAGTCTTGTCAGAAACCGGTATTTTATTTTCGTACGTGAGATAACCATTTGATTGTTCATACACCACTTTTCCATCTTTGGCCACCAGCACATGGCTTCCTGGTGTGGCGCCAATCTCAATCGCTTCACGTGCAATGGCTTCAATTTTTGATAAAGTCTTACTGTCGATGCCTGCAGCTTCCGGCAGATTGTATGATAGCCTGTCAGTGGTTTCGCTGGAAATACCAAGTCCTTCTTTAAAATTGGAAATCGTGAATGGTAATTGTCCACGTGAGCCCATGGCACCGAAAATTATTTGTGCCGTCACTTTAGGCACTTCATTTTGATCAGTATATCCAACTATCAGGTTTGGAACTCCTACCAGATATTTTAGCTCAGCAGGATTGCCAAAATGACTTATGATCACTTCCTTTCTTTTGGTTAGCGACTGTATAAAAGGAGCAACTTCCTTGATCATGGAAGAAGACAAAGGAAAAACGCCAATCACAATTACGTCTGCAGTTGCCAGTTTTGTTTTTAGTTGAGAGGTGTCTTGTGCAAGCCGGATGGACAAATGCTCGAACGAAGCGTACTTGGATAAGTAACGTGTAAATTCATTTTGCTCTTCACGGCCAATGCTTATCGAAACAAACTTTTTATTTTCTATCCATTGCACAGGCACCTCATTATTTTTATTAGCAAGCAGCGTTACTGATGCCTCTGAAATCTGATGTCTTAGAAGTTTGGCCTGTGGTGAGTTTAAGCGTGATAGCAAGTTATCCGTTGATATTGTCTTTTTATAAGCAAGACCAGCATCATACTTCGCGGTTAAAATTTTTCGAACCGCCTCATCCAATCTTGCCCTTAGAATTTTATTCTTTTTTGCACCCTTTGAAATCACTTTTATTGAAGCAGAAATATTATCAGGATTAATTAAAATGTCATTTCCGATCTCAAGCGCTAATCGTTCAATTGCTCCTGCTTGCTGCTTGCCAGTTGTCTTTTGAAGGTTTGTAATATATGTAAAGTTCAATCCAGTAAATCCGAGATTTTTATTGAGTATTTCACTAATGAAAATTTGGGCAGAGGAAGTGGGTATAGGATTGGAGTGTGAATAAAGATGGAGATGTGAAGTAAGGAGTCCGTGCAACCCGGCATTTACTAATTGGCGATATGGGTAAAGACCCACAGTATCTAAAGGCGGTATAGAAACAAAGAAAGAGGAGTCCACCGCGTTAATCTTTTGCAAACTGGCGGGGTGAATTGCGCAGGCCAACACGCCTCCGCGCTGTAATCCTTGCATATAGGCAACGGCTTTTGCTGCAACGCGTTCTTTAGAATCGCTGTAGTATTGCAACGCTTGTGGATAAGATTGCTTTGTGACATCAATGTCTGCATTGGGAGCAAAGTTGATGTGAATTCCGAGTAGTTTCATCTCACGTGCTATCTCTTTGCCCATTCTGTAAATCAACGTGTCATCGCGCAGAGCCGCCAATTGCATTGCTTTTTGAAAATGGATGACACTATCCAGAGATTGTGCTAATCCCCACTCAGCATGAATCCCCACTAATAGCGGTATTTTAGAATTGGATTGGAGTTTATTTATCAATGTAGCGTGGCTCCTTGGGCCGCCTCGTGTTATAAGAACTGAGCCAGGTTGGTATTTACTCATGAGACTATTCAATTTATTCAATTCTTCAGCAGAAGAATAGGCAGATGCAGAGATCATGAAGAGCTGACCAATTTTTTTAGAGGTATTTAGTGTTTGAAAAACACTATCTACCCACCGGGTTTTAAGGTCCTGGGCAATGGCCGTTAAAAAAATGATAGAAAAGGAAAATGTGATGAAAACTTTTTTACCCATCAGGCCGTTCGATTTTTGTAATTTTACCACTCTTAATTTTCTCTCACAACGACAACGGGTTGAACGGGAGAAAGTAATAATGCAAAACTAAGGTTCATTTATAATAAATAAACGTTATGAAGATTATATCGGTATTTACGAAAGCGCCAAAATATCAAAGGTTTAATTATACTCCTCGTTTCTACGATCCACTTAAGGACGAAATGCAGGAGCGTGAGAGTCGCATCAAATTAGAAATAGCGCGTGAAAAAGGTACTGTAAAGCCAGAAGATTTAAGTGGTTACCACGGACGTATTTCAGGCGCATTTCAGAAAGCAAGAAAAAGAAGTAATCCGGTAAGTGCAGGAACCAGTGCCACTATGCTTCGATTGGGTATCCTTCTTTTCATGGCGATTTTCCTTATCGCGTTTTTTGAATTTGGAAAACCAGCTCTTTATTCACTGATCTTGGTTGTTCCGTTTTACCTTTATTTGAAATTCAAGAACAAATAACCCGATTCAGCAATATTCTTCATGCCCGATATTATTCAATTACTTCCTGATTCGATAGCCAACCAGATTGCTGCGGGTGAGGTTGTGCAGCGTCCAGCCTCAGCCGTGAAGGAGTTAATGGAAAATTCGTTAGATGCAGGGGCTACCTCTATCAAATTAATTGTAAAGGAAGCTGGTAAGTCTCTCATACAAGTGATTGACAATGGCCTGGGTATGAGCGAAACAGACGCACGCATGAGTCTGGAGCGTCATGCTACATCTAAAATTCGCACCGCTGATGACCTTTTTCGCTTGCGCACCATGGGGTTTCGTGGCGAAGCATTGGCTTCCATTGCAGCCGTATCGCAGTTTGAGTTGAAAACCCGACAGGCCAATCAGGATTTAGGCACTCAGATTTTAGTGGAGGCTTCTGAAATAAAAAACCAAAGACCGGTTGCTTGTGAAAAGGGCACCAGTATCAGCGTGAAAAATTTGTTTTTCAATATTCCCGCAAGGAGAAATTTTTTGAAAGCAAATCCGGTAGAGATGAGGCACATCATCGAAGAGTTTCAGCGACTTGCGTTAGCTCATCCCGAGGTTGCTTTTGCGCTTTATCATAGCGATGATTTGATCTATGACTTAGCGCCATCAAAATTAAGTCAACGCATTGTAACCCTTTTTGGAAAATCGTTTCAAGGTCAGCTGGCAGCGTGCCAGGAAGAAACTGCTTTAGTGAAAGTGACCGGTTATATCGGCAGACCTGAATCGGCTCGTAAAACCCGCGGTGAACAATTCATTTTTGTAAATCAGCGATATATCAAAAGTAATTATCTCAACCATGCGGTGACTACCGCTTTTGAAGGCTTGCTGGTTGAAAATAGTTTCCCTTTTTATGTGCTCTTTATTGATATTGATCCGAAGCACATTGATGTGAATGTACATCCCACTAAAACAGAAATTAAATTTGACGATGAGCGGGCGGTGTATGCTGTAGTGAAAGCATCAGTTAAACTCGCGCTGGGTACACATAACCTGGCACCCGCTATTGATTTTCACGCAGATATTAATATTGTGAACAAGCTCAGTCAGAATATCAGCAACGAACAATATTTTAATGAGCAGTTTACCTCCTCATTAAATCGTTCCAATCTTCAGAACTGGGAAAAGTTATTTGATGGCACTCCTTCCGAATCCAAACTTTTCCAAAAGACAGAGCCAACCAATACACTTCGCTTTGAAAGTTCGCTGAACAAGCAAGAAGGAGCAGAAGAAAAGCAAGAAACCGGTGGTGTATTTCAATTTCAAAACCGATATATCGTGCGTGCTGCCAAATCTGGATTGATGATTATTGACCAGCAGGGTGCGCACGAGCGCGTGCTTTTCGAGAAATATTTGACCAGAATGAAGGGTGGAGCAGGCAACAGTCAGCAGAGTTTGTTTCCGCAAACCATTTCGTTTAGCCCGGCCGATTTTGCTTTGGTGATGGAAATTGAAAATGAGTTGGTTTCATTAGGCTTTCGCTTTGAGGTATTTGGAAAAAGCGCACTTCTTGTTTCAGGCGTGCCCGTGGGCTGTGGTTCCAATGAAAAAGAGTTGTTTGAAGGCCTGATCGAACAGTTTAAGAAGAATCAATCAGAATTGGAGTTGCCCCTGCGAGATAACCTGGCGATGGCTTTGGCAAGAAGAACTTCCGTGAAATCTGGTCAAAAACTAGTCGCTGAAGAGATCGAATCTATCGTTGAAGGCCTCTTCGCCTGCTCAAAGCCAAATTTTTCTCCTGATGGCCGCCCAACATTTTTTACTTTTGAAACGTCTAAGATAGAAAGTTACTTTACCCGTTAAATTGATCGCATGTTTAGACTTACCCCCCTGGTCAGGAATCTGATCATTATCAATGTGGTTGTTTTTCTCGCTCAGAAATTACTCAGCAATTTATATGTTACTGAGTATTTATCTCTTTGGAGTGTGAATTCTCCGAACTTCAAACCGTACCAGTTTTTTACTTACATGTTTGCCCATGGGAGTTTTACCCATATCTTTTTCAACATGTTAGCTTTCGCCTCTTTTGCGCCCGTACTTGAAAGTTATTGGGGTGATAAGAAATTTTTGACTTTTTATCTGGCAACGGGCATTGGTGCAGGTGTAATATATGCAGTGGTTAATCTGTTACTCGGTACCAGTGATGGTGGTATCATGCTAGGTGCATCAGGTGCCTTGTATGGAATATTAATGGCCTTTGGTATGGTGTTTCCAAATCTGGAAATCATGCTCCTTTTTCCTCCGATACCCATCAAAGCCAAGTACATGGTATTTATCATGGGTTTTATAACCTATGCACTGGATAGCAGTGGTACGGTTGCTCACCTTGCGCACTTTGGAGGGGCTTTGGTAGCCTTCATTATTATTTCCATTTGGAGAAGCCAGGGCAAAGATCGTGGATGGTAACTATTGTGGTAGAATTCTGTTATTTTGAAGAATAGATAAATAAGACCGTGTTAGAAGAATTTAAAAACGCATTTCAACGACCCAACAATGGCCATGTGCAGTTGATTATCATCAACGTAGTGGTGTTTTTAGTTTTGGCAGTGCTCTATGTGTTTTCTACCATAGGGGGTTTTGATAGCGTTTTTACTTTGATTCAAAATCAATTCTCCATTCCCCCAAAATTTGGTGAATTTATCTCCAGACCATGGACCATTATTACCTATGGATTTGCTCACAGTTTAAAAGACATTTTTCACATTCTTTTCAACATGCTTTCGCTCTATTGGTTTGGAAAGCTATTCATTGAATATTTAGGAAGTGATAAATTGATTGCCACTTACATACTGGGTGTATTGGCTGGGGCAATTATTTATCTATTGATGTTTAACACCATTCCCTATTTTGTAAATCAATCCGGTTTTCCTGGAATGGTTGGTGCTTCGGCAGGGGTATATGCAGTAATGGTTGCAGCAGCTACTTTATTACCTGATTATACATTCTTTTTACTTTTTTTAGGACCTGTAAGAATAAAATATATTGCCTTATTTTTTATTGTGCTCTCCTTTATTGGCACCACTAGTACAAATGCCGGAGGTAACATTGCTCACTTAGGCGGAGCGTTGATAGGATTTGTGTACGTCAAGCAGTTGCAAGTAGGGGTAAACTGGGGAGGTTGGATTATGGTAACATTAGATTGGATACGTGGATTGTTTACAACCCGATCTAAAGTAAAAGTTACTTACCGCAGCGCAGAGCCGAAGACAAAATCCACTAGAACAACCACGGGGCCAAGCAAAGCATCGCAAGACGAAATCGATGCTATTCTTGATAAGATATCCGATCGAGGTTACGAAAGCCTTTCCAAAGAAGAAAAGGAAAAACTGTTCAACGCAAGTAAGAAGTAGTCTTACACAATCAGTTTAGCAATTCCAAAAGCAGCGGCAGCGGCAGCCACTCCAATAAGCGTAACTCTCATAGCTCCTTTAAAAAGAGGCTGACCGGTAAGCTTACTTTTCACTAGCCCGAATACGATCAAACAGATAATGGTGATGATGGTTGAATAAATCAGTCCCGTCTCTGATGAATCCGTAAAGAAGTAAGCACTCAGTGGAATCAAACCTCCAATAATATAAGAGATACCAATGATGAGCGCGCTTTGATGCGCCCTGTTTTTGTCGGGGCGCTCGAGCCCTAATTCAAAACGCATCATGAAGTCGACCCACTTCTTAGGGTTCTTGGCCATCTCACGCGCAATTTTTTCCTGTAGTTCATCACTCACGCCATACTCGGCAAAAATCTCTTTGGTTTCTTGAATTTCAACTTCGTGTTTGTGCTCAACTTCATTGTATTCCCTGCGCTCTTCGGAATCATAGTGTTCAATTTCTGTTCGGCCAGCAAGATATCCACCCAGTCCCATGGCAATGGAACCGGCAGCAATTTCTGCGAGGCCTGCCGTGATAACAATGGCGGTTGAGTCAACAGCACCACTGAGTCCGGCAGCTAATGCAAAAGGCACCGTGAGCCCATCACTCATGCCGATGACAAAGTCCCTTACTTTTTCAGAACTCTGAAAATGTTCTTCTTCCATGATCTAAAAAAATGTTTTGTCAGGATTTGTTTGCCAATTGTCCGCAGGCAGCATCGATGTCTTTGCCCCTGCTTTTTCGTATGCGTGTGGTGATGCCGTTTTTCTCTAGAATATCCATATACATATTCAGTACTTCATCAGATGCTTGTTGAAATTCCCCATCATCGATAGGATTGTATTCGATCAGGTTCACTTTAGAGGGCACCACTTTAGCAAATTTTAATAAGGCTCTGGCGTGTTCTTCCTTATCATTAATTCCTTTCCATACTACATATTCATACGTCACCTTGCTTTTGGTTTTTTGATACCAGTAGCGAAGTGAGTCTGCCAGTTCCTCAAGGGAATTCGTATCGTTAATTGGCATAATGGAAGAACGAGTTTCATTAATTGCTGAGTGAAGCGAAACAGCCAGGTTAAATTTCACTTCATCATCCGCCATTTTTTTAATCATCTTGGCAACGCCAACGGTAGAAACTGTAATGCGTCTTGATGCCATGTTCAATCCTTTTTGTGCCGTAATCTTTTCAATCGCACCAAGCACATTGGCATAATTAAGAAGAGGCTCGCCCATGCCCATAAACACAATATTGGTTAAGGGCCTTCCGTAAAATAATTCAGCCTGCTCTTTAATAGCAACTACCTGGTCATAAATTTCATCCACACTAAGGTTCCGCTGACGTTTCAATCGGGCGGTTGCGCAAAATTTGCAGGCGAGACTGCAGCCCACTTGTGATGATACACATGCAGTAATTCTTTTTTCAGCCGGGATCAAGACAGACTCTACAATAAGACCATCGTGAAGCGTAACTGCATTTTTTATGGTGCCGTCTGAGCTTCGCTGCATCTTATCAACCTTAATATGGTTGATCACAAAGTGTTGGCTCAGCATGTCACGCGTGTCAAGCGAGATATTGGTCATTTGATCAAAACTTTTGGCAGACTTCATCCAAAGCCATTCGTACACCTGCTGGGCACGAAAAGCCTTTTCTCCCTGGAGCACAAAGAACTCCTTTAGCTCCTCCAGTTTGAGTTTACGTATATCCCGTTTGGCACGAACTGTTTCACCCATATTATTCTAAGCGGGTAAAAGTTTTAACCTCGCAATCTTTTAACGCGTTGCGAAAACGCAAGGTGGGGGCAGACAGTTCATCGATAATAAATCGCTGCGTTACCATTCCCGATTTTTTGTCCAAAAGCTGAATTTCCTGTCCGATAATAGTATAGTTGAATTTATTGATATCACTTCCCTTCTTTTTGCCTTGTGAAAAAATCCCTTCTTCGTAAGTTCCTTTTTTGCTGAAGGTGATTATTCGGGCAACCGATTGCCGGGAGGCCCCCATTGCATCCTTAAGTTCAAGTTCCGTGTCACTCTCTTTCATTTCGCTTTGAAGGCACGTTTTCTCATCGATTAGTTGCCAGCTACCTATTAAAGCCTGGCCCGAAGAGAAATGGCTATAGAAAAAGATAATCGCGGAAGCGAGAAAGAGTTTCATGAGTTCATAGTTTTTGTTGGGGATTTAATCTTCATCAAGTCCATTGCAAAATTACATTATTTTGGTTGAGACCCTGCTTAAGAAATAATCCAATCAAATTGAATAAGTCAGAATTTGAACCAGCGTGAGAGTGCTTTATTTCATTACTGATGGAATATACACCATCAATTTTATTGGTGTGTTAGTATAAAGTCTTTTGTAATTAATAATTAATACCCGAAATTTTCGCCTTTCTGATTTAATCTATGCAAAAGACCAACGCAATTGTAATCACTGCCGGTTATCTGGACTCAAACAGCGGCAAAACAGCCCACGGACTAATTCGCGGTTCTGATCGGTTTAACATTATTGGGGTTATCGATCCCAAACATCCCGGGAAAGATGCGGGTGAGGTGTTGGACGGAAGAAGCCGGGATATCCCAGTCTATGCAACCATCGAAGAATTTTCGAAAACCTCGAAAGAACAAGCTAAATATTGCATCATTGGCGTGGCTACCAAAGGCGGCCTGATCCCAGATTCCCTGAGGGTAATTTTAAAAGATGCCCTTATACATGGTTACGGACTTGTAAACGGACTGCATGAATATATTTCTGAAATTCCTGAGCTGGCTGATTTTGCCAGATCACGCGGTTTGGATATCATCGATGTGCGCAAGCCCAAGAAGCTCAAAGATCTTCATTTCTGGTCTGGGAAAATCAAGAATGTACATTGCCCAAAAATTGCGGTGCTGGGCACCGACTGCGCACTGGGCAAAAGAACCACGACACGCTTCCTGACTGAGGCAATGAAGAGAGCAGGTTACCGTGCCGAAATGATTTATACAGGTCAAACAGGGTGGATGCAAGGAGCAAAATATGGGTTTGTGTTTGACAGCACACTCAATGATTTCATCTCTGGCGAAATGGAGCATGCTATTGTACAATGCTGGGAAGAAGCAAAACCGGATATTATTTTTATTGAGGGCCAGTCATCATTAAGGAATCCCAGTGGTCCTGCGGGATCTGAGTGGATTATATCGGGCGATGCTAATGCAGTTGTACTTCAGCATAATCCTCCACGCAAACAATACAAAGACATGGAGTATTATCCCGCTTACATTCCTGAACTAAAAGATGAAATTGCTCTGATTAAGATTTACGGAGCTCCTACTGTTGCCATCACGGTGAATACGGCTAAGATGACAGAGCAACAAGCGCGTGATTATTGTGCTGAAAAAGAAAAAGAATTGGGCATCCCCGTTGTTCTTCCATTAGAAGATGGAGTAGAACGCCTTGTGACAATTTTTAAAGACATGATTGATAAATCAATCGCACAAGTTTAATAAAGACTGAAAAATGAGAATTAAAGACATAAAGGTTTGGAGGGCAGATCTTGAAAATACAAAGCCCTACACCATCGCTTTTAAAACAGTTGATGAAGTATTAAATGCCTTTGTTGAGATCACACTGGACAATGGTCTTACAGGAATCGGTTCGGGTAATCCGAGTGAGTATGTAACCGGTGAATATTTTGACAGTTGTATGGATGCGTTGAAGGAAAGCAACATTCAATTTTTAATTGGAAGGGATATTCGGGAAATTAATCAGCTGACCTATGAGATCTGGCAAAAACTTCCCGCCAATCCTGCCGCACGAGCATCGCTTGATATTGCATTGTATGATGCGTTCACAAAATATTTGGGTATTCCACTCGTAAAATATTTAGGTCAAAAAATCCACTCACTCCCGACTTCGAATACGATTGGTATTAAAAACGTGGAGGAAACGTTGAAGGAAGCGCAGGAATACGGTGAGCGAGGCTTTAAAGTACTCAAGGTAAAACTTGGTAAAGACTTGAGTGAGGATATCGAACGAATGGTGAAGCTGAGAGAAAAGTTTGGAAATAAGTTCGTCATCCGGATTGATGCCAACCAGGGCTACACCACTAATCAAACGATCGAGTTCTATCAAAAGACAAAGCATCTCAATATTGAATTGATCGAACAACCTCTTCCTGCAAAGTCGGTTGCCGAGATGAAGCAACTTCCCCAGGAAATCAGGACTATAATTGCGGCAGATGAATCGCTGCTCACGGCAAAAAATGCACTGGAATTGGTCGTGCCTCCAATAGCTTCTGGAATTTTCAATATTAAGTTGATGAAATGTGGAGGAGTAAGTCAGGCCTTAAAAATTGCAGATATAGCTGAGCAGGCAAAAATCGATTTATTCTGGGGTTGTAATGACGAAGGTATTGTCAGCATTACTGCTGCGCTTCATGCTGCCTTTGCTTGCGCCAATACAAAATACATTGATTTGGATGGAAGCCTTGATTTAGGTCGCGATGAAGTGCAAGGCGGATTTATTTTGAAGGATGGTATCATGTCTTGCTCTGATAAACCAGGGTTAGGAGTAGAGCGTATTTAGAATTGATATGTTAAGACACCTTGAAATCTCTTAATGTGATTTTAAGGTGTTCAATAATTCAGCCAACGAGCCAAAAGCAGTTTTTGCATTTTCAGAAGTGAGCATCCATGAAGTTGAATTAGCCGTTGTATTTACATCGACT
>JAYVTC010000029.1:0-4059 GCA_043774745.1 Cyclobacteriaceae bacterium
AGCAGTGTTCCGGTGGTGGCCACATTGGTTGTTACACCTGCCAATGGTAGTTGTGCAGGAACCCCTCAGACATTTACCATTACGGTGAATCCGAGTCCAATATTTACGATCACCAATTCAACATCGATAATATGTACCAGTGATCTGGTTAACATAACGCTAAACACACCAACATCGGGTGGCATCGTTACGCTCACTGGTGTTAATTATAATGGGGTAGCTGGTACTTTAACTGCACCTGTTAGCTATACAAACGGACAGCAGATAATTGAAAATCTAACGAATAGCACTACAGCTCCGATCACGGTTGTATATACGTTCAGCGTTTCTGCAAATGGATGTAGCAATCCTGTTTCTCAACAGACATCAGTTGTTGTGAATCCTTCGCCAACGATGAGTATTGCAAATACAACAACACAAATATGCAGCAGCAGTCCGGTAAGTATAACATTAAATAGCCCAACGAGTGGCGCCATCATAACGCTCACTAATGTTAATTATAACGGAGTAATCGGTACACTTACGTCACCAAGAACCTATACACCTGGTTCCGTTATCACAGAGGCTCTGATAAATAATTCGAATGCGCCTTTAGCGGTTACTTACTCATTTACAGTTGCCGGTAACGGATGCTCTAACGCCACTATCTTTACAACTACAGTAGATGTTAATCCAAACCCGAGCTTAGTAGTTACAAATGGCACACCTACTATTTGTAGTGGTACAACTCTAACAATCAGTTTCGTTAGTCCTACCAGCAATGCAGTGATTGCTTTACAGAGTGTGGCATACGGATCTCTTACAAATGGTGCTTATACATCTGGGGCTACCTTTGGATTAACAGGCTCATTAACTGAAGGAAACCTTGTTAATAACACAAATAGTCCGATTGTGGTCACCTACACATTCAGTGTAACCACACCTACAAATCCGGTTTGTCCAATCAATGTAACTACCCAAAGTACGTCAGTGACTGTTTTGCCTGCCCCAACATTTACCATAACAAATTCTTCACCTTCAATTTGCTCTGGTAGTCAAACAAGTATAACGTTGAATACAACAGTAGCGGGAGCGCAGGTAAGGTTAAAGTCAGTTAACTATGGAACAGCCACTGGATCTTTAACACCAGGTGCTTTATATGCAGATGGACAAAATATCTCTGAGCTATTAACAAACTCAACAAACGCATTAGCAACCGTCACCTATGAATTTGAATCAATCGTTTCCAATTGTACACCGAGTGCCAGTCAACAGATCATCGTACAAGTAAAGCCGAAGCCTGTAATTACAAATACTTCACTGCAACTTCAGCAAGTAATATGCAGCGGGACTCCGTTGAACTTCTTGCCTACGTCAACGACCGATCCAGGAACCACCTATACATGGACTTCAAGTGCAACAGGTGCTTTTACGGGTATTACATCCAGCGGTTCAGGAACTATAGCGGATGCTCCGGTTAATACAGCAAATACCGTTGGGTTTATTACTTACGCAATCACGCCACAGATAAACGGATGCTCTGGTGTTCCAGTAAATTTTGTGGTCACAATTAATCCAACACCTTCTGCCAACGGTTTAGACCTAACAATCTGCAGTGGACAATCCGCAGTGATCACTATTAATGCAGGTCCTGCTAATGTGAGTGGAACTACCTTTAGTTGGGTGGCAGTTCCTTCGGCCAATGTAACCGGTGCCCTTAATGACAACGGGTCGACAATAAATCAAGTTTTAACGTTAACCAATTTTTCAGTTGGAACAGTAACGTATCAAATTACACCAACCGCAAATGGATGTACCGGTCCCGTAAAGAATATCGTAGTAACAGTCAATCCAATTGCTGCTGTTGATGCAGGAGTCGATTACCAGACGTGCGAACCAACCTCCATACCTGTAACGGGGACCATTGGTGGAGCTGCTACTTCGGGAACATGGGTGATTGTTTCGGGAGCAGGATCAATATCAACGAGTACGGTTGCGGGCACACAAGTTACAGCTACTTACACAGTAGCTTCAACAGATGTTGCATCTTCCATTGTACTTCGTTTAGAGACTAATGATCCAGACTTGACAGGCCCTTGTTCATTAGTATCCGATGTAGTTCAGATTCAAATTAACAGGAGACCAACAGTTACATTGCAGGCAGACTTCGCTATTTGCGAACCAACTAATCTATTAACGACACCACTTAATTTATCAGGAGTAATTGGTGGCAGTGCCACCACTGCATTGTGGAGTATTATTTCAGGATGGGGCGCATTATCAGCATCAACATTAACCGGATCAAATGTTACATCACTATACACGATAAGCCCTTCTGATATAGGAAATATAATCACATTGAGATTGACAACGAATGATCCCGATGGAACTTCAGGCCCTTGTGTAGCGGAGTTTAAGGAAATCAACATTACCATTAATAGGGCAGCGGTAGTTTCAGCTGGACCTGATCTGCAATTATGTGAGGATAATCCTTCGATTACACTTCAAGGATCACAATCGGGAGCATCAACTTCTGTAAGTTGGTCTGGCGGAAGTGGTCTATTCTCCAATGCGTCAATTGTTCAGCCTGTTTATTCATTCAATAATCCATCAGAAATAAACACTTCGATAACACTTACTATTACTGCCCTTGATCCAGATGGGGCTGGTCCTTGTCAAAGTGTTTCCGATCCGATGATTTTAAAAATTAATCCACTACCGGGTGTAGTATTTACCGGATTACCTCTAGGATCGCCATCTCAAATGGTAGAAAATAATGCGCCTATTACTCTTACAGGAAATAACGTTGGAGGAGTTTTCACCATTTCTCCTTCCACTTCGGTAATAGGCAGTACCACTGTCAATGTAGTCGATCGTGTTACTTTTGATCCATCGGCAGTTGACCTCGGTTCGAATTTCATAACCTATACATTTACGAATGCGAATGGTTGTACCAACTTTGATACACAAGAGGTGTTTGTTAATCCTGTAACCACCATTGATTTTGGAGTGCAAGGAGCTTTGGTGAATGCGAGCGGAGATTTTGAATTGTGTGCAAATCTTGGTGATGTAAAACTGCTTGGATTCCCGCCACCGGTAGATGGATTTCCTCCGGAGACTAAATTTACTTCTGAAGGTACCAATGCTTCAGGCATGGTGATCGTTAATAAAGGCGCTGATTATTTCATTCAAACAGATGGAATTGTTTCTAATACATACCGCATCAGATATACGTTTAAGAATCAGTTTGGTGGTATTACATTCAAAGAAAAATCAATTCGGATTTTCGCAAGTCCGGTGGCGAAGTTTTCTTCATCGAATAACTGTATAATAAGTCCGGTCGTCTTCACCGATAATTCAACAATTAATCCCACACCTTTTCCTGCAGCAATAACCAACTGGCAATGGAATTTTGGTGATAACCAAACTAGTATTGATCAAAATCCAACGAATCAATATAATAAATCAGGAACGTATAATGTCACTCTCAAAGTAACGACCACTCAGGGTTGTTCAAACACCAATTCACCTACACCATTGCGAGTAGGAGACATTCCTGAGGTAGATTTCACATGGTCATCAATTTGTAATAATGATAAAACTAAGTTTGCAGATAAGACAAATCCTGGGCCTGTTAGTGTAATTGATACTTATACCTGGGATTTTGGAGATAATTCAGTGTTAACAGGTGATCCAATTGTTGCTAAAAATCCAGATCACCTATACACGGCATTTGGTACTTATAATGTAAAGCTTACTGTGCTTACCAATGATGGCTGTGCCAAGGATACTACGAAGCGTGTGTTCATCCTTCCACAAAGTACAGTGACACCCGCAGCTAATGCTGAATATTTTGAAGACTTTGAGGTTAATGATGGTGGGTGGATTCAAGAAGCCTTCAATGCAACTAATTCAACACCGACAAATATCATATTGAGTGATACGAGTTGGATATGGGGCCCTCCGGCAGGTGCCACGATTACTTCAGCAGCAGCAGGCGGAATTAAGGCCTGGTGGACTGGAGGAAATTCAAACGAGTATTTTTCGAATGAAAACTCTGTAGTAAACGGACCATGTTTT
>JAYVTC010000030.1:0-76702 GCA_043774745.1 Cyclobacteriaceae bacterium
CATGAGTGATAAAATTAAGATTGATTCAATTTTAGAGGCGATTGAAGAAATAAAAAATGGTAAAGTCATCATTGTTGTAGACGATGAGGATCGTGAAAATGAAGGTGACTTTATCTGTGCTGCCGAATCAATTACTCCTGAGATTGTAAACTTCATGGCTACACACGGTCGTGGATTGATTTGTGCGCCTTTAATGGAAGATCGTTGTGATGAGCTGGGTCTCGAACTGATGGTGGGAAAAAACACAGCCACCTTTGAAACTCCGTTCACCGTATCGGTAGACTTAATCGGTCATGGATGTACCACGGGTATTTCGGCACATGATCGTTTTAAAACCATCAAAGCGTTGGTTGACCCAGAAACAAACTCAGAAGAGTTGGGTAGACCTGGTCACATTTTTCCTCTTCGGGCGAAAAAAGAAGGAGTGCTCAGACGTGCCGGCCACACAGAGGCTGCAGTTGATTTTGCACGTATCGCAGGGTTTCGACCAGCCGGTGTGTTAGTAGAAATCATGAACGAGGATGGCTCCATGGCCCGCCTTGCTGACCTTCGTAAAGTGGCCGATCGTTTTAATCTTAAGCTGGTAACCATAAAAGATTTGATTGCGTATCGCATGAAGGTGGAGTCTCAGATACGCAGACAAGTGGATGTGAAGATGCCAACAGAGTATGGTGATTTTAAATTGGTAGCCTACGAGCAAATCAATACTACAGAAGTACACATGGCGTTAGTGAAAGGTGAATGGGAAAAAGATGAACCTGTGATGGTGCGCGTACATTCTTCTTGTGTAACAGGTGATATTTTCGGATCCTGTCGCTGCGATTGTGGTTCACAATTACATAGTGCTATGCAGATGGTAGAGCGCGAGGGTAAAGGAATCGTTCTGTATATGAAACAGGAAGGGCGGGGCATCGGATTATTGAATAAACTCAGAGCCTATAAATTGCAGGAGGAAGGTCTTGATACCGTAGAGGCAAATTTGCAGTTAGGTTTTGAAATGGATAGTCGCGACTATGGAATAGGTGCTCAGATTTTAAGTGACCTCGGAGTTTCCAAGATCAGGCTCATCACCAATAATCCAAAGAAGAGGGTGGGATTGATGGGCTATGGACTAGAGATCGTGGATAATATTCCCATTGAGATAGCGCCAAATCCTCACAATGAAAAATATTTGAAAACGAAGCGGGATAAACTCGGACACATGATTTTGAATAATTCAAAGTGAAAATTAGCGCAATCATATTATTTAGTCTAATCAGCATCACTGCATCAGCGCAGCAATTTGCCTTCGAACTTTGGCATGAAGGTAAATTGATATTGGACTCTGGCGATACGTTGAGGGGAAAAATCAAATATGATCTGCAAAGTGATTTGATTCAATATCAAACCAATGAGCAGCCACCTAAACTGGAAAGTTATACGGCACGTAAGGTGCTGTTCTTCGAGATTTATGATGGCACGGTAAAGCGCTATAGAATCTTTTATTCATTACCTTACTCGACAGCCGGTCAATATAAAGCACCTGTCTTTTTTGAATTATTGGAGGAAGGGAAGCTGACGCTGCTATCCCGAGAGGCGTTAGAATACCGTACTACCAATTCTTCATTTTACTATTATGGCACCTATACGCGATTGATACTGGTGAACAAATATTTTGTCTTGAAAGAGAATGGAAACATCGATGAGTTTAGAGGCAAGAAAAATGATTGGTATGAATTGATGAGAGGCAAAGAAAATGAAGTTCAAAAATATGCAAAAGCCAACCGTCTTGACCTGGACGAAAAATATGAACTTGCCCTGGCTGTGAATTACTACAACTCTCTTTTCCTAAAGTAATACTTAATTTTTTATACGCGAGATTTTATGCAACGACCTTTGATTTTGGTTTCAAACGATGATGGTATCACAGCACAGGGAATACTGAATTTAGTAAATGTGATGAAGGAGCTGGGCGATGTGATCGTGGTTGCACCCGATGGTCCGCAGTCGGGCATGGGGCATGCGATTACGGTAGGAGATACACTTCGATTGAATGAGTCATTTATTTTTGAAGGAGTGAAAGCCTATGAATGTTCTGGCACGCCTGCCGATTGCGTGAAGATGGCCCGTCATTTTGTATTGAAAGATAATCGCCAGCCTGATCTTGTGGTGAGTGGAATCAATCATGGAAGCAACACTTCAATCAGCGTTCTTTATTCGGGCACGATGTCGGCAGCCATTGAAGGAGCGATTGAAGGCACACCTGCTATTGGGTTTTCCTTATGTGACTATAGTCATAAAGCAGATTTCTCACATACTCATGAAGTAGTAAAAAAGATTGCTCAACAAGTGCTGGAGAAAGGATTGCCGAAAGGGGTAGCGCTGAATGTGAACATTCCGCCCAAGCGTAATGAACCAATCAAAGGTATTCGGGTTTGTCGTCAGGCTAATGCCAAGTGGGTGGAGGAATTTGTACAACGCTTTGATCCCAACGGAAGAAGTTATTTCTGGATGACAGGCAACTTCGTAAATTTTGATAAGGGCGAAGATAACGATGAGTGGGCGATCGCAAATAATTATGTGTCTGTTGTTCCGTGTCAGTTTGATCTCACTGCACACTCGGCAATACCATTATTGAATGAAGAGTGGAATATATTAAATTAAGTGTTGTATCTTTTAGAAGCAATTAGTCTAGAAAGCGTGTGGGTCTTAATCAGTATCTTGAAAATTAATTATCTTCGACATAGTATTAACGTCACCTAGATATGATTGGAGAGTTTCGAAAGTCAATCAATGCTATTTTATATCAGAGAGTAGCGAGCCCTCTTTATGGCACATTTATTTTGTCTTGGCTCATTTGGAATTGGCAGCCTTTGTACATCACTTTGTTTGTTAGTGAGAGTAAACTAGAAGCTAACAAGCTATCGTACATAGTTTCCAACTACAATAATGTGTGGAACCTTATTTGGTGGCCCTTAGTATCAACATTAGTAATTTTAACTCTAGGACAACTAATTGCCAACGGTGCATTCTGGCTCGATGAGGAGTTCAAGAATTGGAGAGTTAAGAAAAGAGACGATATTCAAAAAAACAAAATGATAACCGTTGAGGAATCAATTGAACTTCGAACAACAATCCGAAACCAAAACGAAGAGTTTCAAAAGTTCTTAAGCGATAAGGAAGCGGAGGTCGCTTCGTATAAATCTGAAGTGAGCGGATTAAACGGGCGCATTTCGATGTTGCAAGATGAGCTAAAGGCAAAAGGTACAACTACAGTAGCTGAGCCTCTTTCTCCTTTTCAATCGGTTTTACCTCCTTCTCCAACAAGGGAAGAGGATATCATTTATAAGAAGCTAATTTCAAATGAGAACCTAAGACACAATTACTCTAGTATTTGGATTGAAGTACGAGACGAGGGTAAGATTACTACTGGGGAAAATTACTATCAAATACGAGAATTTATAATAGCTAATAAATTGGCGGTCAAGGGTACGGACAACAATAACAACCCTATATATCAACCCACTGATTTGGGAAATAAGGTTTACCAACTCTATGTAAATGAGCAACTTACTGAAGATGTGACCTAGCAGGGGTCTGTTATCCTTTTTTATCCATATTAAACTGTTCGGACGAAATTTGACCCAAATCATCTGAGCCGGGTCATGCTTAAGAAAGAGTTAATATCCCTTTAATCACTTTACATTATCATTTGTTCACCCCTCCATCCAAGAAAAAACTAAGGCATAAAACAGCCAATTACCAATCATTGTCTGTCTTGTTAACTTTCTTAATATCGAATAGATCCTCCAAAACTTTGGAGAGAAAAATCGCATCATTTCTTTCAGCTTCTTTAAATTGTAGACGATTCTTTTTTAATATCCATTCACTCCAATTCGTCCCTGCATTATTCGATGCTCCAATTCCCAAACCGTAATTGATATTAACTTTGCCCATATCAACTGAAAAACTTTCAGCCTCTACTTTATATCGACCACTCTTAGTTTTTACCGTAAATGCTCCTTCCCATTTGCCAGTACTAAAACCTCCAGCTGTGAACGCCCAATTAGCTTCATATTTTTTGTAGTCAATTTGCCAATTCTCAATCCTTCCTTTAATAACCCCATCTATAACTTCTAAATCCCTGATAAACGATTTTGATTTTAAATAGGAATACATGGATGTAACCAGCATAAGGCTATCCATTTGTTTTTCAAATATCTTTTCAAATACAGCCTCTCTGTTTTTCAAGAACCAATTTGCTATACGTGGATATTTACTATACTCATCATAGGTTCCAACTTTATAGGAATAAACACATTGTACTTTTCGTATGCTAAGGTTGACGTAATCTTCTTTGTAAATATTCTCAAATCCGGGAAACTCTATTCGTTCAATGTCCAAATAGGCAACTTTGGTAAGTTCCCCTAATACCCCCTCTTCGTCATAACCTTTAACAACTAATTCAAACTGCCTGCCGTCCTTTCTTTGAATCCCTACTGTCTGAGGCCAGACTTCCTCAACGGTTAAAACAAATAAGACGATCAATCCGACCACTTTACTTAATTTGATTTTCATACTGATTTAAATTAATGCCACCTTTAAAATAGTTTTTATTTCTCTTAAAAGCTACAGAGTTTGAGGGATGCCCTTCAAAATCTTCGCAAAATAGCACTCATGAAACCACCCTCAATTAACTATCGCGTACTTCCTAACAGGAGATTTAATTGGCTATTTAAAGTAGTTCGTACGGGAATCGAATTAATCTCTGATAATAAGACAAGACTTTTAAGCCGGATCAACATCAAATACAATTCTGGCGCTGCGATATTCTTTGATCTCTAAGAGTTGTGATGCTATAGTGCTCAGTGTATACTTTATATCATGAAGCTTTCCTTGATCACGATTGATCTTAATCATGATCGCCATCAGGTATTCATTTCTCATTTTAGAGACCATCGGTTCACCCGGGCCGAGAATGCGTATGCCTTTTAATTGATCTTTTAATTCCCTGGCAAACTGATCAGATAATGCAACAGCAATTTTCTTGTCGGTGTGCTTGATCGTGATTTCTACCAGGCGTGTGTAAGGTGGATAAAAATGCTCCTGGCGATCGGCCAACTGATCTTGTAAAAATCCTTGCACATTATTTTCAATCACATAGCGAAAAAGTATATGATTGGGATCGGAGGTTTGCAACACCACTTTCCCTTTCTTCTCTCTGCGCCCTGCGCGACCACTCACTTGGGTGATCAGTTGAAACGCCCTTTCATAGGAACGGAAATCCGGAAAGTGCATCATGCGGTCCGTGTCGAATACACCTACTAAGCTTACTCGGTCGAAGTCGAGGCCCTTGGTTACCATTTGTGTGCCGACTAAAATATTTGTTTCCCCACTTTCAAATCCTTCGATGATCGTTTCATAGCCTGTGCGCGATCGCGTAGTATCTAAATCCATGCGTTGGATTTTTGCTTCCGGAAAATGCAGTGATAATTCTTCTTCCAGTTTCTCCGTTCCATATCCAAGCGTCAGTATTCGTTTCGAACTACAGGTAGGGCATTGCTTCGGAAGCTCTTCCCGGTATCCGCAGTAATGACAAATCATCGCATGGCGATATTGATGATAAGTAAGACTTACCGAACAGTTAATGCACTTGGGTATCCAATTGCAATCTTCACATTGCACCATGGGTGAGTAGCCTCTGCGGTTCTGAAATAAAATCACTTGCTCATTTTTTTTGAGTGCTTCTTTGATTTCGTTGAGCAGGAGGGAAGAGAATTCTCCTTTGTTGGTCTTGCGCCTTTTCTCTTGCGAGAGATCAGCAAAAATAATTTCGGGCAACTGTGCTTCGCCAAAACGTTCATGCAATGCAACAAAACCATACTTACCTGACTTTGCCTGATAATAAGATTCTACAGAAGGTGTAGCACTTCCCAATAATACTTTTGCATGATGGATTTGCGCCATCACCATCGCCACATCGCGGGCATGATAGCGTGGGGCGGGTTCATGTTGTTTGTATGAGGAATCATGTTCTTCATCGACAATGATCAGCCCCAGATTATCAAAAGGAAGAAAAATGGAAGAACGAACACCAACAACGAATCTGAACTTTCCTGTGAGCACGCCATTCCAAACTTCTACACGCTCGTTGTCCGAGAACTTGGAGTGATATACACCCATCTCAGAGCCGAACATTTTTTTCAGACGCTGAACAATTTGGGTAGTCAATGCAATCTCGGGCAACAGATACAACACCTGCGATCCGCCTTCCATCGCTTTGCGGATCAGGTCGATGTATATTTCTGTTTTACCACTGCCTGTTACACCGTGGAGGAGTGTAGCGGTATGTTCTTCAAAACCTTTTAGTATTTCATTGCGTGTTTTCTCTTGTGTTTCACTCAGTAGCACGGGATATTCGTGAGTGTTATCAGGAAAACCGAAGCGTGGAACGATCACTTCAAACTCTTCCAGTACTTTATTTTTAATCAGTGTGCCGATGGAGGATTCTGAAATATCGCCATCCATCAGTTTTGACTTATGAAGTCCTTGATGATTTAATTCTGGATGCGAGAACACGGGAACCTCTTGCAGGTATTTTAATAACACGGCTTCCTGCTTAGGTTTCGAAGCGATTTTTTCAAACCATGCTTCCAGACTTTTCTTATTCGCGTGTTCCGGGTTGATGCGAATATGTTTCTCCGTTTTCGGTTTGAATTTTTCTTTTACCTGTTCAAACAGGATGATGGCTTCCTTCGAGGAAAGAGATTTTAAAATGCTGTAAATGCTTTTTGCTCCCAGTAGTTTTGATACATCGGAATAGCTGAGTGTATCCGACTTGAGTCGCGCCAACAGTATTCGTTCCTTCTCCGAGAAGTCGAAATCCGATTCCCCGATATCGAAGCCGGGCCTCAATTGAACCATCGATTCACTCGAGAGTTTTAAACCGGAAGGCAACGCGGCATTCACCACTTCACCCATCGTGCACAAATAGTAATCGGCAATCCATTGATAGAGTTGAAACTGGGGTGCGTATATGACTTCATGTTCATCCAGTAGTTCAAGAATGTATTTTGCTTCGTAATCTTTGGGCGGTTGATGGTGAACCGTTACTACAATTCCCGTAAGTATTTTCTTTTGCCCAAAGGGAACAATCACACGCTGACCTACTTTTACTTTCTCCTGCCACTCCTTCGGCACGCGATAGGTGAACAGCCTGGCGATAGGCACGGGTAGCACGATTTCGGTAAAGCGTGTGTCTTCGTCAGTGGGGTTGAATAGGTCGGCTTCGGGTGCGCTCATACTTAGGGTGCTAAGTTAATTGATTTGATTTAAGTAGTGATACCTTCGTGTATCTTAGTGACTTAGAGCCTTCGTGGTTCAATAAGTATGGGAACCACCAAGTCGCGAAGGCACAAAGCTTCACTAAGAAATTAATCTAGATTAAGATCGTATCACTTTCACTATGACATGGAATTAAAATATCATCACTTTGGTTAATTTGCTATCGCATGAAGCAAAGAGATTTTCTTTCACATTCACTTTTAGGAATCAGCACAATGAGCACACTCAGTTCTTTTATGAATTCGATTGACGACTTAAAGCCATCGGAACAAATCATGCCTACATTATTTATCGGGCACGGAAGCCCCATGAATGCCATCGAGCAAAATGAATATAACCGCTCGTGGGCGGAGTTGGGTAAAAAACTTCCTCGTCCTAAAGCCATTCTCACCATATCAGCTCACTGGCTCACACGTGATACACGCGTAACGGCCATGGAACGCCCAAAGACTATACACGACTTCGGAGGATTTCCACAAGCGCTCTTTGATGCACAATATCCCGCACCGGGTTCACCCGATTTTGCTGAGCTCACCAAAAAGATCATTACCAAAACAATAGTGCACGCTGATCTTGAATGGGGACTGGATCATGGCACATGGAGTTTTTTATTGCCGATGTATCCGCAAGCCGATATACCGGTATATCAACTGAGCCTGGATTATTACAAGCCCATGCAATACCATTATGAGCTGGCTCGTGAACTTCGTGAGTTGCGAAAGAAAGGTGTGATGATCATTGGCAGCGGTAACATTGTGCATAACCTGCGCTTGCTCAACTTTTCAGGACAGACGTATGATTGGGCTACTGAGTTTGATCAAAAAATAAAATCATTCCTGGTGGATAAAGACCATCAAGGAATTATTCAATACGATAAGCTGGGCAACGCTGCACGCCTGTCGGTGCCTACACATGATCATTACCTGCCGTTGATTTATTCCATTGCTCAACAAGAGAAGGATGAGCAGATTTTTTTCTTCAATGAGAAAACGGATATGGGCTCGGTGTCGATGCGGTCGTTTGTGATTAAGTAGACTTACACATTCCTTCGTGTTACTTTATTGAAGTAACCAGAGAATACATAACCGTTTAGTGTATAACAATACTCCACACGACTATATCGAAAGGCCCGGAGCCCACACGTGGAAATATTGGAAAAACGCGTTGCCCTATCATCTTTTATTCTTTAGTAACGTGTTAAAAAGTAACGGAGTAGCTGTCGGGTAATTTTTCAGGATACTTAAAAAAAGGTAGTTCTCAAATTATACCCTAGCTGGGCGGTGGCACCGGTCAGATCCTTTGCGAGCCGCGAAACCCCCTGGAAGCATAGTAAGATTCTGCACCATTGTGATATACAAAGACATGGCCGTAACGAAAATCACAAAAGATGGCACCTCCTAGTTTTCTAATATCAGCGGGTGTTTTCACCCAGCTCGATGTTTTTGCATCAAACTTACCCAGTTTCTGTAATTCCTGATATTGTTCCTCTGTTAAAACTTCAATGCCCATGTCAGCTGCCATCTGGGAAGCGCTGTTATCTGGTTTATGTTCTTTTCTAGACTCCAGCGCTTCATGGTCGTAACAAATACTTCTGCGGCCTTTTGGGCTTTCCTCTGAACAATCATAAAATATGTATTCATCCGTTTTTTTATCATGACTTATTACATCCGGTTCACCGCCAGTTCTTTCCATTTCATAAAGGGACCACAGTTTTTCGTGCTTGGCTTGCAGCTTTGCTTGTACGGTTGACCATTCAAGACCTTTATGTCGGTTCATGTTTTTTTCAAAGCGGGTTTTTAATTTGTTGAGTAGTTCTTCACGCTTGCCTGCCGACAAGGCAGGTTGTTGTGATGAAAACTCCTTTTTATTTTTCTCTGTCATAGTGTACTGTTTTTATTAGCTAAAATGTCTTATCATTCCCATGTTGGGTTGTGCAACTGTTTAGCCTTCTGATTAGATTAACGTTTCACAAATTGTTGATATTCATTCTGTGTTTATATAGCCAGATGTCGTGTTAAACTTATGAATTAACTATTACATCCTCTCAATATCTGGTGTTTGTCTTTCATCATTGATTACCGAGATATTAAAAAGAATGCGTATGCAAAGTTTCAAAAACCATACTCAATGTGAAATCTGTGTGTATCAAAGATCACAGAGTTAACGTGGAGAACGGTGAAATTAAGAGTTACTGCATTAATTCTAAAGTCAGTTTCCTTGTGGATTAATGAGCTACATGTTATCTGATAAACAAAGAGCCTTCTCACGGAAGGCTCTTTTATTTTAATCTGGATTGGTGAGCAATTATAACTACCAGGTTGTTGCATTAATGTTTTTAGCAGCTTTCAAAATATCTCTACGACTTACCTGACCCAGCAATACCCCCTTGTCAACAATAGGTAATCGCCTTATGGGTGTGTTGAGAAATTCATTAGCAGCTTCCACCACATCACTTTCTGGAGAAAGTGTTTTTACCTTAGCGGTCATATAATCGGCCACCGTGCGATTGCTCATGGGCAAATTGTGATAGGCCTGGTCCACCATTACTTTCAGACAATCCTTTTCTGAAATGATACCTACTAATCTTCTTTGCTCATCCAACACAGGAGCACCGGAAATTCTTTTATCAATCATAATATCGATGACTTCCTGAATGGATTGATCAGGATGGAAGGTGATCATGTCACTGGCTCGCACCATGTATTTGGTGACCAATTCATACGTTGGCTGTGCACTGGCAAGCTCTTCTTTTGATTTCATTTCGGGTCTAAAGTTCATGTTGTTAAAGGTTTGGGTTAGGTAGTAGGTTTATGAATAAGATAGGTTCATGTTAAATATAAACCATTTTACCTGGTAACACAAGGTATAATCGCTGATTATCAGAGCGTTGAATTCTATATCTAACCAAATTCTAACAATGTCACTTTTTTTAATGGCTCCGGATAATTGATTAGATTTAATAACACCAATAGCTTTAATCATGATGTATTAGCTATTCGGGTTCGAGATTCCAGTAGATATTATCGTTGCTATTTTGGTGGTTAACACCATTTTACTGGTTGCTGCTGTGGTGGGATTTAGAAATCTAAGGCTTCAAATCCGAGATTTAAAAAACCTGTTGGACGAAATAAAGGCGAAGCAAAAGGAGATCAGAGAATAGCTAAGTAAGCAGTGAAAATATGGAATTTCAAAATTCTCTTAATTTTGTGCCTTATTAAACAAACCAAGGGCAAATGAATCTGTTGGATTTTGAAAGGCCCATCGCAGAACTGGAAGGAAAGCTAGCCGATATGAAACATCTTACGGATGACAGTGATGAATCGGTGAAGAATGCAATCCAGGCGTTGGAGAATAAGATTACGGACCTGAAAAAAGAAACTTTTGCGAACTTAACAGGATGGCAACGCGTACAGCTATCGCGCCACCCAGACAGGCCTTACACACTGGATTACATTTACGAAATCACTACTGATTTTATTGAATTGCATGGCGATCGCACTGTTGGTGACGACAAGGCAATGATCGGTGGACTGGGCACTATTGATGGTCAGACATTTATGTTGATTGGTCAGCAAAAAGGCCGCAATACCAAGCAACGGCAGATGCGTAATTTTGGAATGGCCAATCCGGAAGGATATCGCAAGGCCCTTCGACTAATGAAAATTGCCGAGAAGTTTAATAAGCCCATTGTTACATTCATCGATACACCAGGAGCATTTCCTGGTTTAGAAGCCGAGGAGCGTGGACAAGGGGAAGCAATCGCACGCAACCTGAAAGAAATGTTCATGCTTAAGGTTCCGGTAATTTGTATCGTGATTGGCGAAGGTGCTTCCGGTGGTGCTTTAGGTATTGCCATTGGAGATCGGGTGTTGATGTTGGAGAATACCTGGTACTCAGTGATTTCACCTGAGTCATGTTCTTCTATTTTATGGCGCAGCTGGGATTATAAAGAACAAGCAGCTGAAGTACTGAAGCTTACCGCGAAAGATATGCTTAGTAATAAGTTGATTGACGGAATTATAAAAGAGCCACTTGGCGGTGCGCACACCGATGTGAAGGCAATAGCCGCAGAAGTAAAAAAAGTGATTTTGGAAAACCATAAAGAACTGGCTAAACTTTCTACGGAAGATCGTATCAGCCAGCGCATTGATAAGTTTTGCGCTATGGGGGTGGTGAAAGATTAGCGTCTAATTCCAGATATAAAATTCTAAATTGAGGTCGCGTTTAGCGACCTTTCTTTTTTATAAAAAGCTGAATCTATAAGTGATTTTCTTTTCCAGATTTTTGAATTTTAAATATTGAATCCATAATGAATCTACACGTAATCAATACTGGATTTTTCAAACTTGATGGTGGTGCCATGTTTGGCGTGGTACCCAAGTCGATATGGCAAAAGACTAATCCTGCTGACGAAAATAATTTGTGCCCCTGGGCAATGCGCTGCTTACTGATAGAAGACGGCAGTCAATTGATTCTTATCGATAACGGGTTGGGGGATAAGCAGAATGCAAAATTTTTTAGTCACTATTTTTTGCATGGCGATGACTCGCTCACTAAATCTTTAAATACAGCCGGTTTTACAACAAGTGATGTCACCGACATGTTTTTAAGTCATCTTCATTTTGACCATTGCGGTGGAGGTGTAAAGAGGGAAGAGGAGAAGTTGGCGCTTGCATTTCAGAATGCTACTTATTGGTCCAACAACGAACATTGGCTGTGGGCTACTAAGCCTAATCCCAGGGAGAAGGCTAGCTTTCTTTCTGAAAACATTCTGCCGATGCAGGATAGTGGCCATCTGAAATTTACGAACTCAACGAAGGCATCACCTTTTTCTCAGTTCGATATTTTCTACGTATCGGGTCATACCGACAAAATGATGATTCCAAAAATAAAGTATAAGAATCATACCATTTGCTTCGTGGCAGATTTACTTCCTTCAGTCGGGCATATTCCTTTATCGTATGTGATGGGTTATGACACGCGACCGCTGATTACCCTGGAAGAGAAATCAAAATTTTTAAATGAGGCAGCAGACAACGACTACATTTTATTTCTGGAACATGATTCTGTTAATGAGTGCTGCACGGTAAAACATACCGAGAAAGGAGTGAGGCTGGATAAAACATTTAGGTTGATAGATATTCTATGAAAACAGGCATTGTACTATCGGGTGGAGGCGCGCGTGGTGTTGCTCATCTTGGTGTTTTAAAAGCACTTGATGAATTAGGTGTTGTGATTGATTGCATTTCCGGAACGAGTGCAGGAGCGCTGGCAGGCGCATTATATGCACAAGGCTTGAAGCCCGATGCCATTTTTGAATTGATAAAAAAAGTGGGCTTGTTTAATTCCGTGCGACCTGCGTGGGCACGAACGGGTTTACTCAACATGGATGGTATGAAGGAACTACTTCAAAAAAGCATTCCGGTAAATAATTTCAATAGTCTAAAGATTCCATTAACGGTAGCAGCTACCGACATTCGAAAGGGGCAAGTTTATTACTTTTCAGAGGGAGAGTTGATACCTGCAATACTTGCTTCTTGTAGCATTCCAGCCATTTTTAATCCGGTGAGTTTTAATGGTAATCTATACGTGGATGGTGGATTGGTTGACAATCTGCCGGTGAAACCAATACGAAAACAATGCGACTTTATTATTGGATCACATTGCAATCACATCAGCCCTGATGTAGATGTAAATAATATAAAATTGGTAATCGAGCGTAGCCTGCTGGTGGCGATTTATTCCAATACGGAAATAAGTCGCAGCATGTGCGATGTATTCATTGAACCTCCACGCATGGATCGCTTCAGTAGCCTTGATCTAAGCAAGGTGCAGGAGATCTATGATTTCAGTTATCGCTTCACTATACAAAATTTTTTACCTCATCATTTTCAAAAAAATAAAGCTGCATGAACTTCAGCGAGAATTTTAAACGACAAATAGTACAAGGCATTCCAGATGTACTGCCTGAGCGCAAGCCTTATGATCATTCAGTAAATCACGCACCACGCAGAAAAGATATTCTTTCTGCAGAAGAAAAGAAATTGGCAGTGCGAAATGCATTGCGCTATTTTCATCCGAAGCATCATGAAGTGCTGGCCCCGGAATTCTACAAAGAGTTACTGGATTTTGGACGCATTTATATGTACCGGTTTATGCCAGATTACAACATGTTCGCCCGATCCATCGAAGAATATCCACATCAATCATTGCAAGCAGCAGCCATTATGTTGATGATTCAGAATAACCTTGATCCCGAGGTAGCGCAACATCCACAAGAGTTAATTACCTATGGAGGTAATGGTGCCGTGTTTCAGAATTGGGCGCAGTATTTACTGACTATGAAGTATCTGGCCACCATGAAAGATGATCAAACCTTGCACATGTATTCTGGCCATCCGATGGGAGTTTTCCCTTCATCAACCGAAGCTCCACGCGTTGTGGTTACCAATGGTATGATGATTCCAAATTATTCCAGACAAGATGACTGGGAGCGATTTAATGCCTTGGGTGTTACGCAATATGGACAGATGACGGCAGGAAGTTATATGTATATCGGCCCACAAGGAATTGTGCACGGAACGAATATCACCATTCTAAATGCAGGCAGAAAAATTTCAAAGCAGGGCGAAGGACTGGCAGGTAAAATATTTTTGACTTCTGGCCTGGGAGGGATGAGTGGCGCACAACCAAAAGCCGGCAACATTGCCGGTTGCATCACAATAGTTGCAGAAGTAAATGAAAAAGTAACGCAAAAGAGACATACACAAGGATGGGTTGATGAAGTTGTTTTGGATTTGACTGCATTGGTGAAACGGGTAAATGAAGCGAAAAGTAATAAAGAAATAGTCTCTATTGCTTACCAGGGAAATATTGTAGACGTATGGGAAAAGTTTGATGAAGAAAATGTTTTTGTTGATATGGGTTCTGATCAGACCTCGTTACATAATCCATGGGCTGGTGGATATTATCCTGTGGGGTTGAGTTATGACCAGGCTAACGATTTGATGCGATCAAATCCGGATGAGTTTAAGAATCACGTACAACAATCACTGCGAAGACAAGCTCTTGCTATTAATAGACATACATCAAAGGGTACTTACTTTTTTGATTATGGGAATGCATTCTTATTGGAAGCCTCCCGCGCTGGTGCTGATATCATGGCCGAAGACGAAATCAACTTCCGGTATCCTTCCTATGTGCAGGACATTATGGGCCCCATATGTTTTGATTATGGATTTGGTCCTTTCCGTTGGGTATGCGCCTCAGGTAAATCAGAAGACCTCGATTATACCGACCAACTTGCAGGAGAAGTACTGGAAGAGATAATGAAAAATTCAGCTTCCGATATTCAATCACAACTGAAGGATAATATTCATTGGATAAAGTCCGCCAAATCAAATCGGTTGGTGGTTGGATCTCAGGCGCGTATCTTATATGCTAACTCCGAAGGAAGAATAAAAATTGCTGAAGCATTTAATCAGGCAATACGATCAGGAAAGATTGGCCCCGTGGTATTGGGCCGCGATCATCATGATGTGTCGGGTACTGATAGTCCATATCGGGAGACATCCAATATTTATGATGGATCACGGTTCACAGCCGACATGGCCATTCATAATGTGATCGGTGATTCATTTCGGGGAGCCACCTGGGTTTCTATTCACAATGGTGGAGGTGTAGGCTGGGGCGAAGTAATCAATGGCGGCTTTGGCCTTCTCCTTGATGGAACAAATGATGCCGACAGAAAATTAAAGAACATGTTGTACTTTGATGTAAACAATGGCATCGCTCGAAGAGCGTGGGCTCGTAACCTGGGCGCGGTTACCACCATTGAAAAGGAAATATCAGAATCCATGACGGTAACGATGCCTTACCTTGCAGATGATCATTTACTCGAACAACTCAACTGATGTTGCGTCAGCTATACGTTTTGATTTTTAAATTATCAGGCTGGAAGATCGAGGGGGATTTTCCTCACCACATTAGAAAATATATTGTGGCGGTGGCACCTCATACCAGTAATTGGGATTTTCCCATGGGTGTGATGGCCCGAAGTATCCTAAGAAGAGAAGATGCTCATTTTTTGGGCAAGCATTCATTATTTAAACCTCCCTTCGGTTGGTTCTTTCGATGGTTGGGTGGATATCCGGTCGACCGTTCAAGTAGTCATGATGTTGTTCAGCAGGCCGTAGACATTTTTAATGCACACGAAGATTTTATACTCGCCTTAGCACCAGAAGGCACACGGAAAAAAGTAGATAAACTGCGCACTGGTTTTTATTTCATTGCAAAAGGAGCAAAGGTGCCCATTGTTCCGGTTGGTTTTGATTTTTGCATGAAGAGAATCGTGATCGGAATCCCGATGATGCCTACTGATAATTTTGATCAGGATATGGATTTCCTTCTAACCTTTTATCGCAAGATGCAGGGGAAAAATCCTGAATTAGGATTATAGCCAAGCGCCTGGCTATATTCATTATGGACTGATCAATAGTATTCTGTTTATCTTTTGCCTTACATTACCTAGTAATCCAGTTCTATGAAAAAAATATGCATGATATTATTGTTATTTATTCTTTCTACTTACTCATTTGCTCAATCTATTAAAAAGGGTTCAGTTATTGACGGTGTTAGTTTTGATTTTTCCACAAAAAAAATTACTAATTCTGATCTAAAAGTGCATCATTTTCAATGCTACCTTGGTCAGGTTATGCAATCATGGATGATTTTTTGATTGGGGCGAATATTGAAATTGGAACAAGTTCATCTAAGTCGAAAGACTTCGACTATAAAGCAGCGGTTGCTTATATTGTTTAGGACCTACTGTAAGGTATTGTCTGAAGCAAGGATTATTTGGTCATCTGCAATATGATTTTGGTTGGAGTAAATCAATATACAAAATGGAGGAAGTAAGCCTAGTAATAATTTTTAATCAGCAATTTCGTGCAGGAGTGAGTTACGCATTAAGTGTGAATGATAAAGTACTATTTGAACCTATGATGGGATACTCTCATAATTCAAATAGCCTTGATATTGCAACTTCATCCTGATTTTTTATCATGGGCGGTTTTACCATTATACTAAAATCTGGTCAATAGCGTTAATTTGAAAAATCGGCCTTATCTTTGTTTACACATTTTGAAAACAAACCATTACATGAAAAGAATAACTTTAGGATTACTTGTTTTACTTGGCTTGATGTTATCCGAATCTGTCCATGGGCAAGCTCAATTCGCTGTGGGCATTAAAGGCGGCCTTAATTTCGCAAAACTTGATGTGAGCTCGAGTATAGCCAGTAACTATGAAAACAGAACAGGCTATCACGCAGGAGCTTTTGCATTGATCAAGTTGACTAAGATAGGCATCCAACCTGAGATTATTTTTTCACGACAAGGGTCAAAGTATCAATTAAATTCGCAGAATCTTGAAGCAAATTTTGACTACATTAATATTCCTATTATTCTTAAATTATATACCGTGGCTGGTATTAATTTACAATTCGGCCCTCAATTTGGTTTTTTATCAAAAGCTGAAGCACAGAGTGTTGTAAATGGCATAAAAACAACAACGGATGTCAAGAATCTATATAAGAACTCCGATTTGAGTTTAGCATTCGGTGTAGGCTGGGATTTACCGTTTGGTCTTATGCTTGACGCCCGGTATAACTTAGGTATAAAAGATATTAGTGATGGGCCTAACAATAATGAAACAAAGAATCAGGTTTGGCAGATTTCAGCTGGTTTGAAAATATTGAAATTGGGTAAATAGATTTCGAAATAGAATTTATAGAAAGCCATCATCGTGATGGTTTTTTTATTTTCTGCCAGATCACCTAATTTCACAGCGAGTTTATTTTATGACGTATACGGAAACGCTGAACTACTTGTACCAAAATCTACCTATGTTTCAGCGTGTAGGAGCAGTGGCTTATAAGAGTGATTTAGCCAATACACTGGCATTCTGTTCGGCATTGGGAAATCCTCAACATAAATTTAAGTCGATACATATTGCGGGAACCAATGGCAAAGGGAGCTCCTCACACATGCTCGCCTCCGTGTTGCAAGTGGTAGGCTACAAAACTGGTTTATACACATCGCCACATCTTAAAGAATTTACAGAGCGCATCAGAATCAACGGACAAGAAATAGATCAGGAGTTTGTGATTGATTTCGTTGTGCGGATAAAACCGCTGATCGAAAAAATACAACCTTCCTTTTTTGAAATAACAGTCGTGATGGCATTCGATTACTTTGCGCATCAACAGGTAGATGTAGCTGTCATTGAAGTAGGGCTGGGAGGAAGACTCGATTCCACCAATGTTATTACTCCCGTACTTTCGTTGATTACTAACATCAGTTGGGATCATATGGATTTGCTGGGAGACACCCTGGAGAAAATAGCTGCGGAAAAAGCTGGAATTATAAAACCTGAGATTCCAGTTGTCATTAGCGAGCGACAACCTGAAGTGGAAAACGTATTTACTCAAAAAGCAAATGAAGGACATAGTCCAATCTCATTTGCAACGGATAAGTTCAAGGTGACACGAGAGTCAAATGGATTTTATTCTGTCGATCATGGCAATGTGCATCAATTAATGAAGTTGGATTTGATGGGAAGATATCAGACTAAAAATATAGCGGGCGTGTTGGCTAGTATTGATGAGTTGAAAAAAATTGGATTCATGATTTCAGACCAACATGTAGAGCTTGGTTTAAAAGAGATGATGTCACGAACAGGACTTCGGGGGCGTTGGCAAATGATTGGTGAAAGGCCGTTGATTATTTGCGACACAGGTCATAATGAGGGAGGGATACGTGAGATTGTTCAACAGATTGCGGAAACAAAATATCGCCAATTGCATATGGTATTAGGAATGGTAAAAGATAAAGATGTATCTAAGGTGCTGTATCTGCTACCAAAGGATGCAACGTATTATTTTTGCGAAGCTTCAATTCCCCGCGCAATGCCAGCTGATGAGTTGAAATTAAAAGCGGAAAGTTTTGATTTAAAAGGTAAGGTGGTTAAAAATGTGAATGATGCCATTCAATACGCAAAAGAAAATAGTAGTCCCGATGACCTTATTTTTGTGGGTGGCAGCACCTTTGTGGTTGCGGAAGTTGAAAATTTATAATCGTTGACTGAGAATGAAAAGTAAACTCAAACGCTTTGAAATAATTTCTGGCAGAGAGAATGTGATCGAGCCCGGAAAAGAATGGTTTCAAACGATTAAGGGAAATTGGAACACCGTATACTTCAAGAATGAAAATCCTATTACAGTTGAATTTGCGTGTGGTCGTGGTGAATATTCTGTAGGGATGGCTCGTGCCATGGCGAATAGAAATTTTATTGGAGTAGATAAAAAAGGTGACCGGTTATGGAAGGGAAGCACATGGGCTGTGGATGAGCATCTCGCCAACGTGGCCTTTTTGCGTACAGATATTTTATTTATTGAGAGCTTCTTTGAAAAGGGTGAGGTGGATGAAATCTGGCTAACCTTCCCTGATCCTCGTCCACGCATACGTGATGCGAAGCGAAGACTGTCAAGTTCGCGCTATATCGATATGTATAAGAAACTACTGCAGCCAGCAGGCTTCTTCAGATTCAAGACAGACAATACTGATCTTTTCAATTTTACGATGGAAGAATTGTCAATGAGAAATGACTTGATTGATTTTGAGTATACGCACGATCTCTATGAATCTGATTTAAGACCGGAATGTCATGACATCAAGACCAAATATGAAGAGATGTTTGCTGCGCAGGGCGAAAAGATAAAATACTTGCGATTTCGCTTCAACGAAGATTGAAAGCGAATCATAGAGATCAGTCAATTACTTCGAGTTCTTCCAGAATGGATGCCAGTTTGTCAAAGTCTTTGAGCCCTGGTTTAAGTTCGTTTTCTCCTGTCACATTGATCCCTTCTATCGGTAATTCTAACAAACTATCTAGCGAATATTTATCAGATTGGTTAATCAGAATCTTTATGTTTTTTGCGATGTCAGAAATAGTATGCAGGTCTTGGATATCAAGGTCTAGTACCAGATAGCTGATTTTGTCTTTACATCTGATCAGCTCATTTTTTTGAACAACCCAGGAAGAAAGGGGAAGTGTGATGATCCAATTGAAAGAAGGTAAACGGTCAATCAGATCTAATTGCCCTGAAGTAATTTCCAAGGATGATACATTATATTGACTAATAGAATCCAATGATGTGCTTTCTTTTACTTCCAATACGAATTGCGGCCCTGCTACCCAGTCGGTCATCTCTTTGAAGGTGGCAGGATTAACAACATCTGCAGGAAAACTCAACCAATCGACACCCATGCCTGCGCAATAGCGGGCATCGCTGAGGTTGGTGATATTACCAGCTTTAACTTTGGTTTTGAGTGACATGGCTCAAATATCAAAAAGAAAAAATAACTTTGAAATGAAATTGCCCATAATGAGGAAAGGTTTAGGTGTTTTTCTGGTATTCAGCTTGGTTATATTTTCTTGTTCTGAGAATGAGCAGGTTATACCAGATTTGGGCCTTGACTATTATCCTTTGCAAGTAGGCAACTTTGCTCTTTATCAGGTAGACGAAACTTATATTTTGCAATCCGTTGAAACTAAAACTTCCTATGAACTAAAGGTAACTGTAACCGACTCCAGCATCAGTCAACAAGGAGTTGTTACTTATTTTCTGGTTCGTGAAAAGCGGTTGAATTCTTCAAGCAAATGGGAAAGCGTAGATACATGGTCATCTCACGTGTTGAACAACAAGGTTGTTCAGAATGAAGGAAATGTTCTGTTTGTTAAACTCATTTTTCCTCCATCATTGAATTTGATGTGGGATGGAAATGAATTCAATAACGTGCCCGATGGTGGTAATCTCTTCACGGATACTAGCAGTGACCAATACTTTATTTCAGAATTCAATAAACCCATTACCTTACCATCAGACTTTGAATCAGATCAGGCTCTTACTGTGGTTCATAATGATTTCTCTGACAATATTATTGGAATAGACCAGCGAAAAGAAGTTTATGCAAAAGAGGTGGGGCTGATTTATAAGGAGGTCACTCAATTGAAGTATTGCACAAGTTCAAATTGCCTGGGGCAACAAAGAGTGGATAAAGGAGTTATTCTTATTCAAAGCCTGAAAGAGTATGGCCAAATTTAGAGTTATTCTGCTTCTATTCATTTTGGCTTCTTACGCAACAGAAGCTCAAATCAATCAATACTTTATTTTCTTTAAGGATAAGGCAGGTACACCATTTTCAATATCAGAGCCATCTCAATTTCTATCGAACAGAAGTATCGCCCGAAGGCAAAAGCAAAAGATCACCACAACAGAAGAAGATCTTCCGGTAAATCCTGCCTACGTGAATCAGGTTAAATCGACTGGAGCTATTACCTACTTTACTTCACGATGGTGGAATGGAGTACTGATTGAAGCAGATGCTTCTATCCTAAGTTCGATTAACTCATTATCATGTGTGAGTGGGTCTATGTTAGTTGCACCGGGAAAGAAAATAAATGGTGGTCGCCTGAATACCAGGAAGCAAAAGAAAAATACCAATTCAGATCAACCCGTCAATCAAACTCAGTTGCAGCAAATTGGTTTAGATGAAATGCACACTATGGGTTATTTAGGTGAAGGAATCCGAATAGCAATATTTGATAGTGGCTTTCAAGGTGTGAATGTGAGCTCACCTTTTTCACTTTTGTTTACAGAAAATCGTGTGAAGCAGACGTTCAACTTTGTTAATAACTCCGTTGGAGTTTATCAAAATGATGATCATGGCACCGAAGTGCTGTCCGTGATTGCAGCTTACACCCCAGGAGTTTATACTGGTGGCGCATATAAGTCAGAATATATATTATACATCACCGAAAACGTAAGTAGTGAGTATCGCATTGAAGAATATAACTGGACCATTGCCGCAGAGCGTGCCGACAGTGCAGGCGTAGATATAATAAACTCATCCCTGGGGTATAATGAGTTTGATGATCCATCCATGGATTATAGTAAGTCAGATCTGGATGGTGAAAAGGCTTTGATCACCAGGGCTGCGCGCAAGGCTATTGAACGGGGAATGATTGTCGTATGTAGTGCGGGAAATGAAGGTGGAAATTCATGGAAACTGGTAACACCTCCAGCCGATGCTGAGGGAATTTTAGCAGTTGGTTCAGTAAATTCTCAGGGCACATTAAGCGGGTTTAGTTCACAAGGTCCAACGGCCGACAATCGATTAAAACCGGATGTCGTTGCTATGGGGTCTGGCACGAGCGTTATAAAATCGAATGGGGCATTAGGTAATGTAAGTGGCACTTCGTTGGCCAGTCCGCTGATTGCAAGTCTGGCTGCTGGTGTTTTGCAGGCGTTTCCCTCTCTGAGTGCTACTGAAATATATGATGCCCTGGTTCACTCTGCCAACCAGGCAAGTAGTCCTGATAATTTAATGGGTTATGGATTGCCTCATTTCAGGGCTATAAAAAATTACATTGAGAGTGGGCAGTCAGAAGAAATTGTGAGCGTTTACCCGAATCCGGTAACGGGCGACAGCATACAGATAAAATTGAAATCAGTACCAATCACACCTGTCGATATCACCATTTTTGATGCGCAAGGAAGACTTGTTGAAGAATATAGTCGCCAACTCAATTGGTTAAACAATCCGCTTGAATATGACCTGTCTAAATTGCAAGCAGGGCTATATCTCATGCGGATTAATACGGGTACTCAAATAGCGACTTTAAAATTCGTGAAGCTATAGCAGGAAGTAGTATTCAATTAAATGAAGCTATATCTTTGTCCAAATAACAATTGTCAATCACATGTCTATTATTGCGCCCTCTATTCTGGCTGCTGATTTTGCCAACCTCGAACGCGAAGTGACCATGCTCAACGAAAGCATGGCAGACTGGATTCATGTCGATGTCATGGATGGAGTTTTTGTTCCCAATATTTCATTCGGCATTCCGGTAATCGAAGGAATAAAGAAGCACGCAAAAAAACCGCTGGATGTTCATTTGATGATCGTTCATCCTGAACGCTATGTAGAGGCATTTCAAAAAGCTGGTGCGGAAATTTTAACGGTACATATCGAGGCAAGTACCCATCTTCATCGCACTCTACAGCAAATCAAAGCAGCTGGTATGAAAGCAGGGGTTGCGCTGAATCCCCACACCAGCGTTTCGTTATTGAAAGATACAATTGCTGACATTGATCTTATTTGCATGATGTCAGTGAATCCAGGCTTTGGCGGACAAAAGTTTATTGAGAATACGTATCAAAAAGTGGCTGAGTTAAAGGCCTTAATTGAAACCAAAAAATCAAAAGCACTTATTGAAATTGATGGAGGTGTGAATCAGCAAAATGCAAAACCTTTGCTGGATGCTGGTGCTGATGTTTTGGTTGCCGGTAATTTTGTTTTCTCGTCACCCAATCCCAAAGAGGTTATTCAACGTTTAAAGAATATCTGAGGCTGACTTTGGCTTGAATTTTGGATTAAACTATTCAAATTTTCGATATGAGATTCCTGGTACTTTTAATTCTCCTGACTGCACTATTTTTATCCTGCGCACGCCAAGTTTCAAGAATTGATCCGAGTCAGCAAATCGACTTAAGTGGTCGCTGGAATGATTCCGACTCAAGACAGGTTGCCGATAAGATGATTGCTGAATTGTTGAATAATCCGAAGTTTAAGGAATACGCTCAAACGCTAGGCAGGAAACCAGCCATCATTGTTGGGCAAATTCGAAACAAAACCAGCGAGCATATCGATTCCGATAATTATGTTAAGAAGCTAGAGTTGGCGATTTTTAATTCCGACCTGGCCGATCTCGTTGAATCTGAAGCATTTCGAGATAAGCTTAGAGAGGAGCGCGTACAACAACAGGATTTTTCTGATCCTGCCACGATGGCAAAATGGGGAAAGGAAGTGGGCGCTAACCTGATGTTGTTTGGAGAAATGACTTCGGAAACAGATGTCTATAATAATGCCAGGGTTGTTAATTATGTCACTACATTGTTTTTAACAGAAGTGGAAACGAGCAAGCGCATCTGGTATGGTCAGCAAGAGATAAAAAAATACATCAAGAATTAAATCGACCTTACTTCACCGTTGACTTAAATCAGTCATGAGCATGTTTATATTTTTAAGCTCTCGATTTAAGATGCTCATTGCAGTTTTTTTATTGAGTTCTTGTGCCACCTATTATCAATCCAACTACAACTTTAATCAGGAATTTGAGCGAGGCAACCTGGACAGCGCTCTTGAAAATCTTCAGGCCAGGGCTTCAGAAGCCAATGGCAAAAAAGAGTTTCTCTTTTATGTGAACAATGGTTTGGTGTTATCCATGATGAGTCGATATGAAGAAAGCAATGAGTACTTTGAGAAGGCATTTCTGTTTGGAGAAGATTATCGAAAGAATTACCTCTATGAAGCTGCTTCCTACCTTACGAATCCAACAGTAACCACGTATAAAGGTGAAGATCATGAGCACCTGATGGTCTTGTATTACAAAGCACTAAATTTTTTAAAGCTGAAGAAAACGGATCAGGCCCTTGTTGAATGCAGAAGATTAAATATCCGTTTGCAGCAACTGAGCGATCGTTATGATTCTGATACTAAATATCAGCGAGATGCTTTTGTTCATACCCTCATGGGAATTATTTATGAAGTGGATAAGGATTACAATAATGCTTTTATTGCCTATCGCAATGCATTGGAGATTTATGAAGACGATTATCATAAATTATTTCAGTTAAACACACCGGATCAACTGAAACAAGATTTAGTACGCACAGCCTTCCTCAGTGGTATGACGGAAGAATTTGAAAGGTATAAACAAGAGTTTGGAATGAGTGACTTTGAATATCATTCCCCGGAAGGAGGAGAGCTGGTCTTTTTCTGGCACAATGGATTAAGCCCGGTAAAAGCAGAGTGGGGCATTACGTTTATGGTCACCCGCAGGGATAATTGGATTTATTTCTCCAATGCAGAGTTGGGATTAACCTTTCCCTTTCGCATCGATAATTACACGGAGAATGATCGAAAGGGACTGAGCAGCATTGAGTTTTTTCGGGTGTCATTTCCGAGGTATATCGAGCGGCCAGCCTATTTTACAAACGCATCACTTTCCTTTCAAAATGAGACGATTTCGCTTCAACTTCTGGAGGATGTAAGCAAGATTGCCTTTAAGAGTCTTCAGCAAAGAATGAACCTCGAGTTGAGTAAAGCACTTATACGCGTTGCATTAAAGAAAGCCACTGAATATCAGGTAAAAAAAGAAGATAAAACGTTGGGTTCCGTACTCGGTATGATCAACGCGATTACCGAAAAGGCAGATACCCGAAACTGGCAGACTCTTCCCCATAGTATTTATTATGCCCGGGTGCCGCTGACCGAAGGTAAGAACGTGATCAATCTTCACCTAAAAACCCAATCTATGGAAGCTACCGAATATCAATTTACCTATGAAGCAAAGAAGGGGCAGATACTCTTTCATACATTCAGTTCTTTAGAAAGCGGCTATCCACAATATGGTTATTGAGGTTATTGCGTTTTGCCATCCATGTTTAGCTGATTATCTTTATCGTTTAAACCCATAAACCTGAACAGCCGGCTTTACATATCTCTGTCGTTATTATTGTTTCTCTTTCTTTCCGAAGCAGTTCAGGCTCAGGATGATGAGAGTCCAACATTTCCATTGGAGACCATTTATGCCAAGCGCAAGAGTTATCCTCTGCGTTCTGTTTTCAAGAATGTAAAGTTTAGCGCCAGCGTAGGTATTGCCAATACTTTTTTCAAACATAAACTCGATGGCTTCGGAGTCTTTCAGCGGGCTGGTTATGAACCCCGTATTTTTCCTTTGGGAGTAAATCCAGTGCCGCACTATTCAAACTGGGTCAATACGGTGGTTGCTGATAATCTTCCTGTCTTGCCGGATAGCTACCTGGTAAGTTCTGATACAGCTAAATTGGGATTCAAAGGCAACGGCTTTAATATTCCTTTACATTTGAGCATTCATTATGAATTAAAAAACTTCAGAATAGGGGCAGGCTATGGAATTGAACCCATGTTT
Organism: Cyclobacteriaceae bacterium; assembly: GCA_043774745.1. Taxonomy (GTDB): domain Bacteria; phylum Bacteroidota; class Bacteroidia; order Cytophagales; family Cyclobacteriaceae; genus ELB16-189. Next base: position 25,399 of record JAYVTC010000030.1, read on the forward strand.
ATTGGAGATTTGAACCCGATCACCTATACCGATAAAATAGGAAGCTTTCAGCCTGATGATCATTTTGGTATCATGAAGAAGTATTATGGCATGGTAGGTTATTCCTTTTATCGGTTTCAGAATTATCTATTTACTGGTAACCTGCAAATCGGAGGCTATAAACCAGGAAACAACTTTGCTACCGACCTAATTAAAAAAGGGACGAATGTAAACCTGGGTGTTACTGTTGAAAGAGAGCTCTCGGAGTACTGGAGGTTGTTTGCAAAACCTTCTCTCGATTTTAAAAATTATACGCTGACATTGCCAGAAAAATCAATCAAGCATAACATCAACGCAGTGTATTTACAAATAGGCGTCACCTATTCAATTCCTGATCTGCCAAAGTGCTTTCATAAGGAATGTAAAATTCAGATGAACCATGCACATGGTAATAAGGAATACCGAAGCAGGGTGCATCCTTTTTATAAAAAGCAGAACCCAAATTATGGAGAAAATTACCCAACATTGATAAAGTACAAGGGTAGGAATAAGCGGAAACTCAACCCATATTAGGTAGTATTTTACAGCTGATGGAAGCCGATTTTTTTTCTTTCAAAACCTTTATTTTCTGGTATCTCTTTAAGCTCATTTTTGCTTTATTTTAATTATCTTGCGCCTTCGTTTTTAAGGCCTTTTTAAGGTTTTTTTAAACGCACTATTAACCCCTTTATACTACGTGGCAGAAGAAAGCAATTTACCCCCGGCAAGACAGAACATAATACCCATCAATATTGAAGATGAGATGCGGGGTGCCTACATCGACTACTCGATGTCGGTGATCGTTTCCAGAGCATTGCCTGATGTAAGAGACGGCTTAAAACCCGTGCATAGAAGAGTATTGTACGGCATGCTAGACTTGGGTGTTAACCATAACAAACCCCATAAGAAATCAGCTAGAATCGTTGGAGAGGTGTTGGGTAAGTATCACCCGCACGGAGATTCTTCAGTATACGACACCATGGTGCGCATGGCACAGGATTGGTCGTTGCGTTACACGCTGGTAGATGGCCAGGGAAACTTCGGTTCTATTGATGGAGATTCTCCGGCAGCGATGCGATATACAGAAGCCCGTTTGCGCAGACTAGCAGAAGAGCTACTTTCCGATATCAATAAGGACACGGTAGATTTCCAATCCAACTTTGATGATTCTCTTACTGAGCCTACTGTGTTACCAGGCAGGGCTCCGAATTTGTTAATGAATGGATCTTCTGGTATAGCCGTGGGTATGGCTACCAACATGGCCCCTCACAACCTGAAGGAAATTGTGGATGGGATTATTGCATACATCGATAATAGAGAGATAACAATCATGGAGCTGATGAAGCATATCACGGCTCCTGATTTTCCTACAGGCGGGATAATTTATGGCTATCAGGGCGTGCAGGAAGCCTTCCTTACAGGAAGAGGAAGGATTATCGTCAGAGCCAAAGCTGAGATAGTTACTTCCAATACAGGAAAAGATCAAATTGTTGTCACCGAAGTCCCTTACATGGTGAACAAAGCAATGATGATTGAGAAAACGGCCGCCTTGGTTAATGAGAAAAAAATTGAAGGAATCAGTGATATCCGCGATGAATCTGATCGTGATGGCTATCGTGTTGTCTATGATCTTAAAAGGGATGCCATACCTAATGTTGTATTAAACAACCTATTTAAATACACACAACTTCAGTCGTCATTTGGAGTGAACAATGTGGCCCTTGTGAAAGGCAGACCGCAAACTCTGAACCTGAAAGATATGATCGTTCACTTTGTTGACCACAGACATGAAGTGGTTGTGCGCAGAACAAAGTATGAATTAAATGAAGCGGAAAAGAGAGCGCATATCCTTGAAGGATATCTGATTGCCCTCGATCACCTGGATGAAGTGATCACCTTGATCCGAAATTCCAAAGATCCTGAGGTAGCAAAAGAAGGATTGATCGTTCAGTTTAGTCTTTCTGAAATTCAGGCGAAAGCGATTTTGGAAATGAGATTACAGCGCCTCACCGGTCTGGAGCGTGACAAAATTTTAAATGAATACAAAGAAGTAAAAGCAATTATCGAGCGCCTGAACGAAATTTTAGGAAATGAGTCAGTGCGTATGAATATCATCAAAGGTGAACTTGCCGATATCAAAGAACGATACGGTGATGAGCGTAGAACGCTGGTGGTGCATAGTGATGACGATATTACTATGGAAGACATGATTCCTAATGAGGAGATGGTGATTACCATTTCTAATCAGGGGTATATTAAACGTACTTCACTTTCCGAATATCGCACACAAGGTAGAGGTGGCATTGGATCAAAATCGGCAACGACCAAGGAAGACGATTTCACGGAACATCTTTTCATCGGCCCAGCTCACAATTACTTGCTCATCTTTACGGAGTTTGGACAATTGTACTGGAAGAAAGTGTATGAAATTCCGGAAGGTACCAAAACATCAAAAGGAAGGGCGATTCAAAATCTGCTTAACATTCAGCCGGGGGATAAAGTAAAAGCGGTATTAAATGTGAGAGGTCTTGATGACGTTGATTACATCAATAATACGTTCGTTATACTTTGTACGGAGCGAGGAATTATTAAGAAAACTTCTCTGGAAGCATATTCAAGACCGCGTGCTAATGGCATAACAGCCATTAGCATCAATGATGGAGATCGTTTATTGAATGCTGCTTTGACCAATGGAACCAACGATATTATCATCGCCAAGAGTGAAGGAAAGGCTGTTCGATTTAAGGAAAGCGATGTAAGACCAATGGGCAGAACGGCCACCGGTGTTAGGGGTGTAACCTTAGAATCAGATTTCGATAAGGTGATAGGCATGGTGTGTATTTCCCGTGAGGATGCAAATTTGCTTGTGGTTTCCGAGAAAGGATATGGCAAGCGCTCATTGGTTGACGATTACCGAATTACCCGCAGGGGAGGAAAGGGTGTGAAGACCATTAATATCACTGAAAAAACTGGCAAGCTTGTTGCCATTAAGGAAGTTGTTGATAACGATGATTTAATGATTATTAACAAGTCGGGAATTAGTATACGCATTAGTGTGGCGGAATTAAGGATCATGGGAAGAGCCACGCAAGGAGTAAGGCTGATTAAGTTGAATGAAGATGATGCCATATCATCAGTAGAGAAAATTCAGAAGATAGAAGATGAATTAACAGAAGGAGAACCAACGGAGCCAACGATATTACCAGAATAAACAAAACAGAATAACCAAACTTGAACTTAAACCTAAACTTGAAAATGAAAAAGATAGCAATCATGCTGATGCTTTTGGTGCCCTTTGCTTCAATGGCTCAAAAAGAGGTGAAACCCAGCGTAACAAATGCAGAGAAGGCCTTGCGTGCCGGAAAATTTGATGAAGCAAAAGCAATTATTGATGTGACCACCACCAACCAGGAATTTATGGTTGATAAAAAAGGTAATCCTTCAAAGAATGCTGCGAAGGCTTGGTATTTAAAGGGCCTTATCTATGCCGGAATTGACACCACTAAAGTGGAGAAGTATAAAACTCTCGTTCCAGATGGTTTCCCAGTGGCTAAGGAAGCATTCGAAAAGGCTAAGCAGATCGATGGTGAAAAAACACCAGCCTTTATGAATGATGCAGTTGGTTTCCCGATGATGAACGAACAGATTAACGCATTCCTTGCCCAGAGTTATTTCAATACAGCAATCAAGTCGTATACGGATGATAAAAATTTCAAGAAAGCATTCGAGTTTACTGAGCGCACTCTTTATTTCATCCCACAAGACACCAGTATTCTTATGAATGCCGGGGTATTCTTTGGACCTGCAGCAGAGGAATGGGATAAGTCATTAGCTTATATTGTTAAGTATCACGAACTGGGCGGCACTAATGCTGACTCTTATATTATGCTGTTTAGTATCTATCGCGATAAGAAAAAAGATAACGAAGCGGCATTGAAAATAGCTCAGGATATGGTCAAGAAGTTTCCTAACAATTCAGACTTTCCTAAGTATGAATTGGATATGTATGTAAAAATGGATCGCTTGCCAGAAGCCAAGCAGTTGATGTTAAAGCAAGCTAACGCTGAACCTGATAATAAAGAGTCAAGATACTTTTTAGGAGTTATCAGCAACGAGTTGAAAGATCCTGCTGAAGCTCGTAAATGGTATGAAGAAGCTATTAAGGTGGATCCAAAATATTTTGAACCTCAACTTGGCCTCGCTGAACTTATTTATCTGGACGCTAAAGAGGTGAAATCTAAAATGAACCAACTTGGCAATTCGAAGGATGATTTTGCAAAGAAAGTCGAACTTGATAAGACCTATCAGGAGAAATTGAAAGTAGCTCTTCCGTATTGGGAGAAATGTGAAAAACTAAGCCCTGATGAAGGTAAAGTTTTGGATGTGCTTTATCTGATTTACAATGACCTTGAGATGACTGCACAGGTTACGCGCATAGAGAAAAGAATGAAGACTTTAGGTCTTTTGGATTAATTCTATTTACCTGATTAAAATTAAAAACAAAAAAAAGGCTTTTGCCTTTTTTTTGTTTTTAATATAATCGAAGCCCGATTAAGCATACAATGCCTCCTTTTGTGCATTCACGGGTTCACTGGAGATGTACTCATCATAAGTCATCAGCTTGTCGATATAACCATTCGGTGTGATCTCAATAATTCTGTTAGCAACTGTTTGAGTGAACTCATGATCATGTGATGTAAACAATACAGTGCCAGGGAAATCTTTTAGTGCATTGTTGAATGCTGTTATTGACTCAAGATCAAGGTGGTTGGTTGGTTCATCCAGAATCAACAGGTTGGCACCAGCCAGCATCATGCGTGATATCATACAACGAACTTTTTCACCTCCGGATAACACACTGCATTTTTTGAAAACTTCCTCTCCGGAAAAAAGCATCTTACCCAGGAAGCCACGAATGTATACTTCGTCTTTGTTTTCATCATCAGCATACTGTCGCAGCCAATCGATCAGATTATCATTCGATTGAAAATAGGCCTCATTATTCACGGGCAGGTAAGCTGCTGTAATGGTTTGACCAAATTGAAATTCACCTTTATCTGGTTTTAATTCACCTGCCAATAGTTGAAACAGTGTTGTTATCGTCAAACTATCCTTACCAAGAAATGCGATCTTATCACCCTTGTTCACAAAGAAATCCAGGTTTTTAAATAGCGGTGAGCCATTCAATGAATGAGTAAGATTTTCGACATGCAGAATCTGATCTCCAGCGGTGCGCTTTTGTTGGAAAATAATGGCTGGGTATTTTCGTGTTGAAGGCTGAATGTCGTCCAGGTTAATTTTCTCTAATAACTTCCTTCTACTGGTTGCTTGTTTTGATTTTGAAGCATTCGCGCTAAAGCGCATAATAAACTCCTGCAACTCTTTCTTCTTCTCTTCCGCTTTTTTATTGGCGGATGAGCGTTGTGATAATGCCAACTGACTGGATTGATACCAAAAAGAATAGTTACCGGTAAACAACCTGATTACTTTAAAGTCAATATCCACAACATGAGTGCACACGGTATCCAGGAAGTGACGATCGTGGGAAACTACAATCACTGTGTTTTTAAATTCGAGTAAAAAGTCTTCAAGCCAGCTTACGGTATGGATGTCAAGGTCGTTGGTAGGCTCATCCAAAATGAGAATGTCCGGATTTCCATAAATAGCCTGAGCAAGCAATACCCTTACTTTTTGGGCACCACTTAATTCTTTCACTAATTTATAATGCTCTTCCTCCGCAATTCCTAAGCCGCTGAGCAAAGAGGCTGCATCGGATTCAGCGTTCCACCCATTTAGTTCGGCAAACTCAGCCTCCAGTTCAGAAGCTTTAATACCATCTTCTTCAGAAAAATCAGGTTTTTCATAAATTGCATCTTTCTCCTTCATGATTTTCCAAAGAACAGTATGCCCCATCATAACCGTATCAAGGACAGCCACCTCATCAAATTCATAATGGTTCTGGCGTAAAACCGCCATCCGCTTGCCAGGGTCTATGACAACAGAACCGCGGGTTGGGTCGATATCACCAGACAGGATTTTTAAAAAAGTTGATTTTCCGGCACCATTAGCACCAATTACCCCATAGCAGTTACCGCCTGTAAACTTTATGTTTACCTCGTCAAACAGTACCCGCTTACCGAATTGTAATGAAAGATTATTTGCTGCAATCATTGAAAAGTAAAATAAGCCGCAAAGGTACATAATAGGTCTGATACTTATGAAATGGTTTCAAGTCCGTGTGTGTCATTATATTGATGGATAATTATCATGTGAAATGACTTTTTAGTTGCTCATATTTATTTGGTAAAATTTTTCGTGTACCTATGAAATCGTTTCCATTGATGAATTTAGAAGAAACAGATTTTATGAAGTCAGAGCAGGGTTCTACACGACTTGTACGTAGCGGGTTAGAATATTTTGAGTTGCTGGAACAACTTATTTATTCAGCTCAGGAGCGTATTCATCTCCAGGTTTATATTTACCAAGAAGATCAAACCGGTAAGCAAATTGCCAATGCGCTCATCGATGCGGCAAAACGAGGAGTGAAGGTTTTTGTAGTTACCGATGGATATGCTTCTCAGGATCTTTCTAATTCATTTATCAGAAAATTAGAATTTGCCGGCATTCAATTTCGATATTTCAATCCACTTTTAAAGAGTAAGTATTTTTATTTCGGCAGGAGAATGCACCATAAGGTTATTGTTGTCGATGGATGCAAAGCAATGGTGGGAGGTATCAACATCAGCAATAATTATAACGACACGATTGAAAGTTCTGCCTGGCTTGATTGGGCTTTGTATGTGGAAAGAGAAGTGGCTTCCAAGTTAGAGATCGTTTGTGAAGATTTAAGAAAGTTTGAAATTCTTGAAGTCACCAGGACGCACCTTCGAAGAAGGAAATTGGTTCTGCCTGATCAACCGGTTGATATTCGTATCAATGATTGGGTTAGAGGACGAAAAGATATAACGGCCAGTTACCTAAAGATGCTCCGTAACGCAACATCGCGGGTCACTATAGTTTGCAGCTACCTTCTTCCGGGGAAATTGTTGAGAAGAAATCTCCGTGTGGCATCAAAAAGAGGCATAAAAATAAGACTGGTCATGGCAGGTATGTCAGATTTAGCTGTTGCTAAGTATTCGGAGCGATATATGTATCGTTGGTTGCAGAGGAATAAGATTGAAATTTATGAGTATAAAAAAAATATTCTTCATGGGAAAATGGCGGTGTGTGATGGACAATGGCTCACACTGGGTTCTTACAATGTAAACAATATCAGCGCTTACGCGAGTATTGAATTAAACCTGGATGTACATAATTCAGAATTTACCAAACAAGCTGAGCAAAAGATTGAAATAATCATACAGAATGATTGTAAAAAGATAACAGAAGAAGAGTACAGAAGTCAGGATACCTTATGGAACCAGTTCTTACAGCGAAGCGCTTATGATATATTCAGACTTCTGCTGTTCCTGTTTACATTTTATTTCAAACCACGCGAGTAGTTTTGGCTACTCATTATGTTTATGTCCCCGTATTCTTGTTATCAGTGACTTTACGGTTTGTTCATTCCAATTGGCAAACCGACCCCGCTGCATGACCAGTAAATTTTCTTTGGGATAATTGAGGTAATAGTGAAATGAGAACCGCGCGTTTGGAGTATGCCAGCCTGTAATCTGACCAAACCGAAGGTCGTTAAATACGAGTGTATCAGCTTGATGCTCGACTGTATAATATCCCTGGGAGATTTTTTTCATTGCCGCAGATCATAATTGTCTTGCCACCCCTCAAGCAACGATTCATTTTTAGGAATGAAAGTCAATGGGATCGAATCGACTTTATCAAACACAGAACGATAACCAATGTGATACCCGGAATCAACTTCGGCAACCACAAACCAAAGCCAGGTATTGAACGGGGTCGGGGTGGTGAAGTATCGACTATAGGATAGATGCTGCTTTTTGAATAGAAATTTTACTTCACGACTTATGATGTATTTATTGATAAGTGCATAGCCCAAAAATGCAGCACTCAATGCCAAAGCAAATGTTGCCATCCGGATTCGATACTTATTTTTTTCAGAGACTAACAGCAATAGAATTGATACTACAATTAGCGTAGTGGAATAAAATGGATCGACCACAAAGAGTGTGTTGAAGGAAATCCTTGCATCGTCAAACGGTATGAACCAGCCAACTCCGTAAGCATTGAAGGCATCAACAAACAAATGGAGTCCGAGTTGAATGGAAAAAAATAGAAGCCATCCGTTGCGGCTAACGACTTGCTTCCTATCCAACCACATGGCACCCCGGCAAAAAAGTAGCGTGAGTAAGACCATACAAAGTATGGAGTGTGTGAACCCGCGATGGACCAATACATTATCAACCGGTGATAGCCACAGCGAAGCGAGAAAATCAATATCAGGAAATGTGTTTGCTGTCGCGCCTAAGATTAAGGCCCGCTTGCCCAACTTCTTGCCCAGTACAATTTCTCCAACAGCAGCCCCTAACGCAATGTGAGTAATTGAATCCATTAGAATTAATCCATTAAAATAACCATTTATCTAGTCGATAGAGAATGACGAAGGTCATAATCGCTAATGATGATCATCGTTAAGTTAAACAATTTAACAGAGTATATTCGGAATGGTCGAAGGTGGAGTTTATAAATTTTAGAAATATGAATGTACATGTTAAAAAAGGGTAAAGGAGGTAGAAAGAGAATTGTACAATTTGGGTTAAAAAAATATTGTTATGTAGTCTTTTGTTTATCCTATCTTTAAAAATCAGATTCAGTGCTATGAAATTATTCAGTGTAAGCAGACTTCTTTCTTTTTTATTTCTTGTAGTCATTTGGGTAGTTATCTCCTGTAAGAAAGATGAAGTCGAGCCAGTGGCTACGGAGGGTCTTTTTATCAATGAAGTGTACTCTGCCGGAGATGACTGGATTGAACTTTACAACGATCTTGAGTCTGCAAAAAATGTAGGTGGTTTTGCAATCTATGATGATGCTACGAGGAAATATTTGTTGCCTTCCGGGACTTTCATTCCAGCAAAAGGATTTCTGATTCTGAATTGCAATGATGAAGGCATTGGTCTGAATACAAATTTCAGACTCACCTCATCAGGAGAAACTGTTTATCTTGAAAATGCCGAAGGCACGTTGATTGATCAGGTAGAGTTCCCTACACTAGACAATGGCCAATCTTATGCTCGGTTTCCAGACGGATCGTTTTCCTTAGCAGTTACCGGAAATACAACCATAGGAACATCGAATGGCGATAGCCAGGCTCCTGCTGTAGCAAAAGTAAATCGCACTCCATTGGTTCCTTCCAAAGATCAGATCGTGACGATAGAAGCAGAACTGGTATCTAATAGCAATGTTGCTTCTGTGAAATTATTTTATCGTTTAAATAGCACTTCCTACACATCGATTGCGATGACACTCACCGGCTCATTATATCAGGCAGCTATTCCTGCAGCAACGACTACTGGGAAAATGGAATATTATGTTGAAGTGAAAGGTACTAATAACAAAGTAAGTTATAGCCCGTCTGAAGCGCCCACCAAAACTCATAGTTATTTAATCAACACCGATCCATTGCCTCAATTGGTAGTCAATGAGTTTCTGGCATTCAACACAACATGCTGTCCTGATAATGACAGTGGCACGGTTGAATTTGACGATTGGTTTGAAATTTATAATAAAGGTGTGACCTCAGTGAACATTGCCGGCATGTATTTATCTGATGATAAAACAAATCCCTTCAAACATAAAATTCCATCCGACAATGCTGCGCTTACCACCATACCTGCGGGTGGATATTTAGTTTTATGGGCTGATAATTCACAAGGGCAAGGTCCTTTGCACGTTGAATTTGCTTTATCTAATACAGGCGAAGATGTTGGGATATTTTACATTGATGGTAGAGTCATTGATACCTATACTTTTGGAGCACAAAGTGAAAATATTTCCTTTGGAAGAACTACCGATGGAGCATCCATATGGAAAGCATTTAACACACCCACACCAGGAAAGACCAATCAATAACACTGACGCGGTCTGGTGTTGATGAATAAAAATTAATTCTCCTTTGAAGTATCCTTCAATTATTCAATCCGTTCTTTCGATATTAAAATGTTGGATCGTCTCGGTTTAGAAATTGTATTTGTCGTATCTTCGTACTACCTCATTTCCTTACAAACCCCTTTTAACATGAAAAAAATATTTAAGTATGCCGGCTATTTTATTGCGACAATAATTATCGCAATAGCTGGTTTGCTCTCCTATGTCAAGGTGGCTTTGCCAAATGTTGGTGAAGCAGAAGATTTGAAAATTGATTACACCAAAGAACGTATTGAACGTGGACGCTATCTTGCAAACTCAGTTACGGTATGCATGGATTGTCATGCTAAACGCGACTGGTCAAAATTCGCGGGTCCTCCTATGGAAGGAACCCTGGGTATGGGTGGAGATCGCTTTGATCAGAGTGTTGGTATGCCTGGTGTGTTTTATGCAAAGAATATTACTCCGTCTGGCATTAGTCGATATAGTGATGGTGAGTTGTTCAGACTCATTACTTCAGGTGTGACTAAAGAGGGCAGGGCTATGTTTCCGTTAATGCCGTATCCTTATTATGGTAGCATGGATAAGGAGGATATTTACAGCATTATTTCCTATGTGCGATCTCTTCCTGCTATTGAAAATGCCGTTCCTGATTCTGAGCCTGATTTTCCTATGAATTTTATTCTGAATACTATTCCAAAAAAACCAACGCATCAAACTAAACCAGAAAAAACAGACATCCTTGACTATGGCGCTTACATGACCAATGCATCGGGTTGTATAGAATGTCATACCAAGGTGGATAAAGGACAGATTATCCCTGATATGGCGTTTGGGGGCGGTCGTGATTTTAAATTCCCAGATGGTTCTTTTGTTATGTCGGCCAACATAACACCCGATAAGGAAACCGGGATTGGAACATGGACAGAAGAAATGTTTGTTCAACGTTTCAAAGCCTATGCTGATTCATCGTATGTTACTCCTTCGGTAGCTATGGGTGAATTTAACAGTATTATGCCATGGACTATGTATGGAAAAATGGAAGAAGATGATCTTGCCGCTATCTTCACCTACTTGAGATCGGTGAAGCCTATTTCCAATAAGGTGGTTAAGTTTACACCCGCAGGGGTAATGTAATTTTCTTGAATCATTCTTAGTAGGCGTCATGATACTCATACGTGTCAGGCGCCTAAATTTTTCCGCGTTGTTTTTCTTCCAGTTTTCAACACGCGCATGGTTTCACGTACGGCAATGGCTGGTAAACCGGTTTCTTCCTTCATGAATTTTTCTAACGTGGTACGGTGATGTTTTACCATGCTGCGAAGCACCCATGAAATGGCTTTCGTAATTAAGATTTCTTTTTCGCCTTTAAGCCGATCAATATTTTGCAATGCCATGGCTGCCAAACGTGCATCATCTGATTTCCGTAAAGGTGAACATAAGAGCACCAATGATGCCCTGCGTTTATGTATGTTTTTACTTTTGGAAAATTGAATCAGCTGAGGCTTCCATGTTTTCCATTGGGAAAGAATTTCAGAATCTGAATATCGGCCGGTGCATAGCGAATCTACTTCAGCCCAACCTTCGAGGTAGTTGATCCATGTGTTAAATAATTTCGGATCAAACTTTCGTTGATCCAGAGTTGAATAGTCCAGCAGAATACCTACCATGGTTTTCTCGGTTGAAGATTTTCCTTTGTTGAGGCTGCTTAACAGTGTAGCAAATGTTGAAGCTGGTCGATCACGATGAACGTTCATCCATTCCCTTGCAATTTTTCGAAGTATAGGTATGCTGATCGGATAACGGGGATGGCTGTTGCCAAGGTAGCTGTCAAGAAAAGTATGTTGTGTTGGCTTACCTGACTGAAGCTGAATTTGCTCAAGGATTTCTTTGTGACGCGAGTTCATGGTTTAGCAACTTGTATTAAGTAATATTACTAAACAATTTTTTACAACTCCACCCAACGCCATGAAAAAGTGCCCTACAGGCAAACGGTTGTATCCCAGCGAGCCATTGGCGGAAGATGCGCTGATAGAAGCTCACATTCATTTTGACTATAGGGCAGGAGGTGGACCGGTAGCTGTTTACAAATGCGATGAATGTGGTGAATATCATCTCACATCCCGTGGCCCAATGAATACACAATTGGCAAAGAAACTTGCAGACGGCACCGTTAAAATACAAAAGGAAGCCGGCCTGTGGCAGAGTAAGTTTAAGATGCGATAGGCGATAATAGTTGAGTCGGTCTCTTATTTCACTTTTGATTCTGCTTCTTTTTTATAGTTGTTAAGAATGGCTTGCCATCCGCTCTGTTGCAATTCTGTGGAGTGAGTAGGCTCAGCTTCAAAAGTTTCAACCACGTTTGTTTTATTATTCTCAGCAGAAAAGTCAATCGTTACTTTTCGACCATCGCCCATGGAGTACGTGATGTGTTGATGAGAGACTACGTTTTCATAAACGCCTGCAAAATCAAAACCCATACTGCCGTCTTTGGCCTCCATCCGATACGAAAATTTACCTCCTGTTCTTAAATCATTTTCTGCTTTCGTGGTGTGCCAGCCGTCAGAGGCGGTGTTCCAACGAATGATATCATTTGGGTTTGTCCAGGTATTCCATGCGGTTTCTATGGACGCATTAACGATGACAGATATGGTAATTTTTGTTGTTTCCATGTTGGTTGTGTTCTATTATTTCTCATTGCAGTTGAACATCCATTGAACGCCATATTGATCGGTGCAGCTACCATAATAGGCTCCCCAAAACATATCCTGAAGTGCCATGGTTACATTTCCTCGCACCGATAAGGCGTCAAATAATCTTTTAGTTTCTGATCGGGTATCAGGTTCGAGATTGATGTGAACATTATTTCCATAATCAACTTTAAATCCCATTGATTTGGGAGCATCCGTTCCCATTAACATGTGCCCACCGGTAATGGGTAATTCAATGTGCATGATTAAATTTTTATCACCTTCTGCAATTGGCGGCATTCCTTCGGAGGCAGGGATATCGCCAAATCTGGCAATTCCATTTCCTCCAAACTCTTCGCCAAATACGGATTTATAAAAGTTAAATGCCTCCTCGGTGTGGTGGGGAAAGTTTAAATAGGTGCTTACTCTGGCCATGGTATTTTTATTTTGAGATAACTAATATATTCAATTTGATTATTTCGCGCTAATAAAATTTTCCTCAGCGGATTTTTGCAACAAAACGTTGTTTAGGGTAATAACATTGTTTTCCTCCTTTTTAAATTCATCTAATCTTTTCCGATGGTTGCATTCTTTACAATGGGTTCAGCCCAAAAACTGATACTTAGGATGTAAACCATCGGCAAGAACAAAACCATCATACCCGTTTGCAATCCGATTAGATCTTTCAATTTTCCGATCAGCAAGGAGATGATAGCTCCTCCGGCAATACCAGTGCAGAGAATTCCGGCAAACGATCCGTGAAATTTTGAAACGCTGTTAAGGGCGAGAGAAAAAATAATGGCATACGTCACCGACAAACAAAAACCCAGTGCAGGAAACCCATACAACGCAAATGTAGCATTGCCCAAAAGTGTACACGCCAGGATGACCATGGCCGCGATTGTGAAAATCCGCAACACCATTTTACTGTCCATCACCTTTAGTAAGGCCATACCCGGTATGCAACCTACTGTCATCATTCCCCAAAACAAACCTACCGTTTCAGAGCCTTCCGCCTCCGGCATGAAGCCGTGGTAAGTCCTTAAAAATTCGGAGATCCAATTTGAAATCCCTTGCTCTACGCCTACGTATGAAAATATTCCCAGAAAAAACAGAATGACATTTTTCTGTTTTAACAATTCAACGTGAGTTTCCCATGCTCCGACTGTTTCATCTTCGTTGCGCACCACCTTTGGAATGGGAGAAGATAGAATGATAACGATCATGAGGAAGCTCACAACACTGAAAATCCAATAGATGGACACCCATGACAACGAATCGGGTGTCAAATAGGAAATTATGGAAATCATGATTCCTTGATCGGGGTTAACATCACTGAGATGAGTGACCAGGTAAGAGTATACAAACGGACTAAGGAAAGAGGCCGCTCCAAAAACCAGTTGCGCAAAAACCGAGTTAAACGCAAAGTGTTTTTCTCCTCCAACAACTCTCAGCAGCGGATAGATGATCACCTGAAGGAGTGCCATGCCGCAACCAATCAGGAACAGGGAACATAAAAAGACTGGAAAAGAAGGGAAGAGAGAGAACAACAGCGCACCAGCAAGCGCTAATATCCAGGCAAACGTTAAGCTTTTCGTTTCATCGAATTTTTGAACAATTATTCCGGAAGGAATGGACATTATTGCATAGGCAATGAAAAATGAAAAAGGAAGCAATCCGGTCATGGTTCCATCTAAGGAAAAACTATCGCTGACATTCGGATTGATTGCCCCCAGAATGTTTGTCAAAAAGGAAATCGCAAAAAAAATAACGAATATCAGAGTGACCAGGTAGTATTTTTTTTTCACACAATAAATTTATGCATCTAAAAGTAGAGAAATATGACAAGAACAAAACAATTATTGAAGTAACTAATAATTAGCTCAGAGGAAACCGATTAACACAGAAGGTTGCCTTAGGTATAGCAACATGATGTTAGCCAATGGAAAATTTCATAATTTAAATGCGCTGGAGTCACTCTGGTGAAGGATTACATGGAATAACAAAACATCCAAATGAAAGAAAAATTAACTCACTTTTTTATTATAAGCATGTTGTGTCTTGCAACTAACGCAATGGCATACCTGCCTACTTATAATGAACCAGGTGATAGCACCAAGACTTGGCGGCAGTTGTTCAACGGCAAGGACCTCACAGGCTGGCGGCATGTGGGCGATGGAGACATGACAGTAGAAAATGGCATCATTCAAACTCATGGTGGAATGGGCCTTTTGTATTGGACGGGTGAGAAGTTCGGGAATTGTACGATACGGGTAGTGTACAGAATGGAGAAAGAAAATAGCAATTCCGGTTTTTTTATCCGAGTTCCCATTGAACCAAGGGAAGCATGGATGCCTGTCTTTTATGCCTATGAAGTTCAGATTGATAATCATCCTGAAACATCCGATGAAGATGAGTACCACGCTACCGGAATGTTATACGCCTTCACAAAACCTCTCGCCACTGCCTGGAAGCCGGGGCCTGAATGGAATACATTTGAAATCACACTCGATGGAGATCGCACGATCGTAGTATTGAACGGAGTGAAAGTAACTGACTTCAAAGAAGGCGATCCAGTTCCCGCTCGAAAATTTGATTTTGAACCCTATCCGGGCAAGCGACCTGATTTTGGATACATTGGCATGCAAAACCATGGTGAACATGATGTCGTCTTTTTCAAAGAAATTGCCGTGAAGCCGCTCGAAAATAAAACCGGGGAAAAGAAAGCAGGGCATAACGATCAATCAAAAAAACATTGAACGCGCAGACTTAAATCAGTTGAACTAATGAAAAGAGATAAGAAGAATACGCTATCTAAACTATCAAGACGCAAGTTTATAAAGATGGCTTCTGCCAGTGCTGCTGCAATTACCTTCGCCAGGGCTACGGCAGGCAATGCTTTCTCTATTATACCAAATTTTACAGTAAGCGGACTTGGCCATGTAACACCGAGCGATAAATTATACATCGCAGCGATTGGTTGTGGTGGAGAAGGAGAAAATGATATTCATCATTATGCGGCTGCTCCTAAAAAAAACGCTGTGGTTTCTTTCTTGTGCGATGTGGACGACCGCATGGCTGCTCCGCGTATTAAAGAATTTCCCAAGGCAAAATTTTATTACGACTGGAGGGAATTGTTTGAAAAAGAAAGCAAGAATTTTGACGCAGTATCTGTAGCTATTCCAGATCACAATCATGCAATCGTTGGGCTAAGCGCCATGCAGTTGAACAAACATCTTTATCTTCAAAAGCCACTCTCTCATGATATTTATGAAGCACGCATTCTTACGGAAGCCGCAAAAAAATATAAGGTAGTAACTCAAATGGGTGATCAGGGTGCTTCGTGTGATGGTATGTTTACATTGAGAGAATGGCTAGAAGCGGGACTATTGGGAGAAATAACACAAGTATATTGCTGGACAGATAGACCGGTTTGGCCACAAGGAATAGCATGGCCCGACAAACATCCCGTAGTGCCGAAGGAACTTAAGTGGGACCTGTGGCTTGGTACAGCAGAGTCTACCGAATATATTGATAACCTGGTTCCATTTAACTGGCGCGGTTGGTGGAGATTCGGAACAGGAGCTTTGGGCGACATGGGCTGTCACATCATGGGACCTCCGTTTAAACTGCTGAACCTTGGTTATCCAACCGAAGTTTCAGGTAGTGCAAGCACTGTTTATGATGGAATTTTTAGTGAAGCAGATTTTCCACAGAGTGGGCCCGTGTCAAGCAGCATACGCTTTAAGTTCAAGCAGAAAAGTGGGAAAGATCTGGATCTCTATTGGATGGATGGCGGCATCACACCTGAACGCCCCAAAGAGCTTGAACCTGATGCTAACATGAACAGTATTATGGGCGACTGGCCGAATGTTGGAGACTTTGAAGGCAGTACACTTTTCATTGGTACAAAAGGTAAAGCCGCCTGCGGTTGGGGAGGACGCAATCCCATACTCCTACCGCTTTCCTTAAACAAGGAGATCAATGTTCCAAAAAAATATAAGCGCGTAGAGGGCGATATGGATGGCCACTGGTGGCAGTGGGTTGATGCTTGTATTGCAGGATATGGAAATGCAGAAGTATCATCTCCATTTGTTGGATATGCCGGCCCCCTTACGGAAACCGTGTTGATGGGTAATCTTTTGCTGCGCACGTTCAGCTTGCGCGAAAAAACCACACGCAAAGATCCTGTGTATGGTGATCAGGTAGGATTCAATTATCCCGGAAGGTATATTTCACATTCATGGGATGCCATCAATATGAAAGTAACAAACTTCCCGGCAGCCAATCAATTTGTAAAGAGAACGTATCGGCAAGGATGGGGAGAATTGAAATTGTAGAGTAATCAATTCCAACATGGATAATTTTCATTGTTATCGAGTAACTACCCCATTATGATACTCCTGCTTTTTACTTTGTTTATTTTTTCCAATCTTCAAGAAATTTAGTTCAATAAAAATCCTTTCGAAAAAACTATTCATGTCCAAACAGACCCTTGATAAACTTTTAGGCATCGATTACCCGGTCATTGTTGCACCTATGTTTTTGATATCCAATACAAAAATGGTTAAGGCTGCTTTAGCGAACGGAGTGACAGCCGCTTTTCCAGCATTGAATTATCGAACCGATGAAGAATTGCGATCGGCCATCAACGAGATAAAAGCATTTTCATCAAAACCATTCGGTGTAAATCTTATCGTCAATAAATCCAATCTTAAATATAAGGATCAGTTAAAAACACTGATTGACTTGAAAGTTGATTTCATTATTACTTCATTGGGCAATCCTAAAGAAGTGATTGATCAGTGCAAGCCACTTGGTATAAAAGTCTTTTGTGATGTTGTCGATCTCGCCTATGCGCAAAAAGTTGAAAGTCAGGGTGCCGATGCTGTCATTGCTGTAAACAATAGAGCAGGGGGTCATGCCGGAAAAATTTCACCCAAAGAATTAATTACGCTGCTTACAAAAAATTGCAACATACCCGTAATCTCCGCGGGAGGCATTGCTCATGGAAAAGATTTGAAGGACGTAATGGACTGGGGTGCTACTGGCGCCTCCATCGGCACAATTTTTATTGCCTGCGATGAAGCCGATATCTCACCAGAGTATAAACAGGCTATGGTGGATTATGGTGAGAAAGACATCGTGATGTCAACCAAATTATCAGGTTCTGCATTAACAGTAATCAACACTCCTTATGTGCAACAAATGGGAACGAAAGCGAATTTTTTAGAACGCCTGTTGAATAAGAACAAAACACTAAAGAAGTATGTGAAGATGATCATCGCTTATCGCGGAATGAAACAGGTGGAGAAGGCCGCCTTTGGGGCTACCTATAAATCGGTGTGGTGTGCCGGTCCGGCAATCGAACATGTTCACAGCATACGACCAATTGGAGAGATCATAAAGGCCTTGACCAAGGAGTATGATGAGGCCGTTCAAAGTTCAACGCAACTACGTTGAGCATGGACGAAAAATCTCATTGGAATCACATCGCGCC
The DNA here is from genome assembly GCA_043774745.1 of Cyclobacteriaceae bacterium. GTDB lineage: Bacteria > Bacteroidota > Bacteroidia > Cytophagales > Cyclobacteriaceae > ELB16-189. The sequence continues at coordinate 43,669 of JAYVTC010000030.1, forward strand.
AAACTACAATGACGAAATCTTTGATGTATTTAAGAGTGATAAGAAGAAGAAACTTTCTAAGTATTTTAAGAAACACGCTAGCTTAAAAAAAACAACCATCGATTTTGGGTGTGGTAATGGAAAGTCGTTTCCCTATATGGCTCCACAATTCAAACACATATTGGCAGTCGATATTTCTAAAGGCCTGCTGAAGCAAGCCAAACAAAGAGGGTACACTAATGTTGAATTGAAACAACAGGATTTAACAAAAAAGAATCTTGCGTTGCCACCAGCTGATTTTGCATTCTGTTGTAATGTGATCATGTTTCCCGTGATCGAAAAGAATATCATCATGATCAAAAACATTTATCGCGCTTTAAAGCAGGGCGGCACTGCACTCATTGTGTTACCATCGCTCGATTCAGCGCTATTCTCTTCATGGCGATTGGTTGATCTCTACCGCAGGGAAGGAGTGAAACCTGAAGATATTCCTGTCCATGAGTTTCATTATTTCAAAGGTAATAAGCGAGACATCCTTCAAGGCATTGTGCACATTGATGGTGTGCCGACAAAACATTATACAGAACCGGAAATTCAAGTCATCTTTAAAGACGCAGGATTCACCGTGACGAAAGTTGATAAACTCGAATACGACTGGAGTACTGAACTTTCTTCTCCGCCTCCATGGCTTCAAAGTCCATTTCCATGGGACTGGTTGGTGGAGTGTAAAAAGAACTAGCCGTTCCTTGTAGTTATCATTATTTCGGATAGGATTTTTAGTTAGATTCGCGCTCTAAATTTTAACTAATAGTTCCATGAAATTCTACCTGCGAATAGTTCCTTTCCTGATCGCTGTCGCCATGATTGGCGCGTTGCAGTCATGCAATAGTGAACCGCCCACTGATCTTACCAAAGAAAGTATCATACCGAAGCCAGTGTCAGTCGCGGCTACTGGCGAAGGATTTATATTAACTAATACAACGGTAATTTATGTTAAGGCTGGCAATGAAGCCCTTATCAATATAGCAAATCAACTTTCCTCAGAGTTATTTGCGATATCTGGATTCGCACTTAAAGTAGAGTCGACAACAGGTACACCGAAGGAAGGTAACATTTACCTGGTGCTGGGCGGGGCCGATGCTAAAACTGGAGCAGAGGGATATGAACTAAACATCACAGAAGATTTGATAACACTGAAGGCGAATGAACCTGCCGGAGTTTATTTGGGTGTTCAAACGTTGTTGCAAATTATTCCTGCAGCAAAATCAGAAACTCCAAATGATCGTTACAGGATTGCCACCGGAACTATCATTGATTATCCTTCTTATGAGTGGCGCGGATCGATGCTGGATGTGGCTCGCCACTTCTTTACTGTAGAAGAAGTAAAGCGTTACATCGATATGATCAGCTATTATAAAATAAATGTATTGCACCTTCACTTAAGTGATGATCAGGGCTGGCGCATTGAAATTAAATCGTGGCCTAACCTGACTGTTCATGGAGGCAGTACTGAAGTTGGTGGAGAAGCAGGTGGGTTTTACACGCAAGAGCAATACAAAGATATTGTTGCGTATGCCTCAAGTCATTATATCACGGTTATTCCGGAGATTGATTTACCCGGTCACATCAATTCTGCGCTGGCATCTTATGCTGAATTGAATTCCGGCATTAAGGTTCCTGTTGAGGGCCAGTTCAAGGGACCTATCCAAACGCAAGGCATTCTCGATGGTAAACAAAAGCCTACAGAACTTTATACAGGTATTGAAGTCGGGTTCAGCACGCTTAGTCTGAAAAAACCTTCTACGTTCAAATTTGTGAATGATGTAATTCGTGAACTCTCTGAGATTACTCCAGGGCCATATATTCACATTGGTGGCGATGAGGCGCACGTAACCAGGAAAGAAGATTATATCGAATTCATCAACCGGTTTAGTGAGATAGTAAAAGCAAACAGCAAGAAAATGATCGGCTGGGAAGAGATAGCACAGGCCAATATCGATGACAATGCTATCGCGCAACATTGGGCTTCTGAGAAATATACTCAGGAAGCTGCAAGCAAGGGAGCAAAAATTATTATGTCACCCTCCAAGAAGGTGTACCTCGATATGCAGTATGATTCAACCAGTAAACTTGGATTGCATTGGGCCGCTTATATTGAAGTAGATGAGTCTTACAATTGGGATCCTGCCTCTCGTGTTGATGGCATAGAAAGAAATCAGATCTTAGGTGTTGAAGCGCCATTGTGGAGCGAGACGATTGCCACCATGGATGATATTGAGTATTTGTTATTCCCCCGCATAATTGGTGTAGCTGAGATTGGATGGACACCGGTAGAAAATCGGAATTGGGATGAGTATAAGATAAGACTTGCCAATCACGGCCAGAAAATGAAAGCGAAAGGAATTGATTTCTATCGCTCCTCACGCGTGCCTTGGGTAGATTAATGTATTGGTGAAATTAATGTAAAGCGTCAGCCATAATCTGGTTGACGTTTTTATTAGAGTGCGTTTGGAGGGTCACCTGCTCAATGCCTTTTTTCGAATACAAACTCCTGAACTTTACCATCACCTGAAGTCTGCCCTTTCAATGTATTCTCATTCAGCTGATAGGATATCTTCTTTGGGTAATCATGTGTTGGATTTTCGCAACTAAATTGTTTAGGAGAAATCTGTGTAAACTTAAAGTGAACCGCATTTGAATTTTCTGGAACATCAGCTACATAATGAATCTCGTTTCCTTCTATAATAATTTTTAATTTTTCTGTGAACACCGTGTCGTTTTCCTGCAGGGTAACTCCCAAACCCGTGAGTTCATAGTCACCGGTTTTCTTCCACAACTCAAATGATGTTCGCCCCGGCTTTTTAATATTCGACCTTATCCACTTCCCCTCCAGCCAGGAAAGAGAACGAAAATCTTCTTTCATTTTTTCTGACTGTGCCGATAAGTTGTTCGTCACCAACATGACGATAAAGAGAGCGATAGTTGATTTCATGTTATTCTTTTGAGGCCAAAGTTTTTTTTATTTCATCAATCAAGCCAAGTTGTTGGATAGCATGATTTTGTGAAAATGCGGTTGTGATAATGAGTAATAAGCACAAAATCAGCCTTGTTTATAATTTATGTATAAGTTTGTCTATTATCTGGTTTGATAAGTGCTGACAACTCATGATTTTTATCATCGTTTTACTGATTATTCTTTAGTAACATTGGCTATGAAAATACAAAAAGAGATTACAAAAACATGGATATTTATTTTGTTTGTTTTAATTCTTGCCGGTTGTAAGGTTGAGACAAAAGAATCCTATGATCATACGGTTGACTTTAGCAAGTATAAAACTTTTTGTTGGATGACGGGATGTGAATTTAAGTTCAATGGACCAGAATATTTAAATGACAGTTTGTTTAGGGAAAGTTTAAAAGCGTCTTTGATTAAGGAATTGGAGAGTAAAGGGCTAAAGGAGGATTCTAATAGTCCTGACTTATTGGTTGGGTTTACCATTACCGTTAAAGATGAACAAGCCATCATCTATCACCGAGCAGAAGATTCACCTGTGTATTATCAACCGTTGGAGACAGATCGTGAAATAATCAATTATTTAAAGGGAACTGTGATCATCGGAATGGCTGATAAGAATGAGAGTCGAATTGTGTGGCAATCTCTCGCAACCAGTTATATGGAACTCAACCCTGATTTCTCAGAGAAGAATATACGGAAAGGAATAAAACTGGTGTTGAAAAATTTTCCACCTAAGCCAGCTATCAAATAACAGGTAATACGCAAAAAGCAATAGGCAATAAATAATCCGAAGGATTGCCTGCTTTTTATTTGCCTACTGCCTACTTTCTACTTCTTCCGATGTCAACTGCCTACCATCGCTTCAGCTTCCATTTCAACTAAATATTCGTCACCGATGATTTCAGCTTTTACCATCGTGTTGGCTGGTTGAATATCTTTAAAGCGTTGACCATGGGCGCGGGAGATGGGTTCCCATTGATTTACATTTCGGATGAAGATGCGTGTGCGAACTACCTGATCTAATGTTCCGCCCAGCGATTGAATAGCACCTTCAATTTTATCAATGATGTAATGCATTTGAGCAGCAGGATCATTTCCTCCGATCGCTTTTGATCCGTGTGTAGCTGTAGTACCCGATACCAGAATACGATTCCCCTTTTTCACCGCACGACTAAAGCCAGCAAGGTCTTCCCAGATCGTTCCACTCAATGCTTTCGTTCTTCCATCACTTCCGGTAAAAGCAGGATACGGTGCAGGAAAACTTTCTACATGGTGACTTAAATCTCCAGAGGCAGTAAGAAAAGGTGGCTTACGATACTCGTCTCCGCAATCACCCGGAATGGTTGCTAAGTTTGAAAGCGATTGAGCAATCTGTTTCTTACTATCTTCATCAAATTGAAATGAAAATAATTTTTCATTGTCATGAATATGCTCACTCTTTCCAAGTCGGGCACCAATGATAACTCCCGCTACAGCGGGATTTTCAAGAATATATTTACTGGCAATGTTGGCAATGCTCACGTTGTATTTCCTGGCGATGCTATCCAGCGTTTTCAATAAGGATTGGAATGTATCCCAACCTCCGGCAGCATCGATGAATCGCTTGTACTTCATCTGCGACCACGTGAGTGAGTCGTTGAGAGGCGGCTCTGATTTGTTCAACCATTTTTCAGAAAGGAAACCTCCTGCCACGGTGCCGAACGCAAGGAGCCTCACATTGTACTTTAAACATAGTTCACTCATCTTACCTGCAGCGCGTTGATCCAGCAGTGAATAGCAAACCTGGTTGGAGACTACTTCAATACCGCTGCTGACTACAATTTGTAAATGAGCCGTATCAAAATTAGTAAGGCCAAGGTGTTTAATGAGTCCTTCTTCTTTCAACTCCTGCAAATAGAAAAGACAATCCAGCCAGGATGGATGGGCATAATTCCAGGCATGAAATTGCATCAGGTCAATTTGTTCTGATTGCAATCGGCTGAGTGCGAGCTGGACGGCATTGCGAACATTTTCTTTTGTTACCGGTCCGGGTTTAGGAACCCACTTGGTAAGTAATTGTGCTTTGCCTTTTGAATATTTTGTTTTGAATACGCCTGAGATCTCTTCAGCAGAACCATAATGATCGGCCATGTCAAACGTGGTGAAGCCAGCTTCCGCGTAAGCGTTCATAGCCAGTGCAGCTTGCTCTGCATCCACTTTATTTCCATCGCGCTCCAGGTCGGCAATCTGCCATAATCCGGTTAACGAACGACAAATTGTAAGTCCCGGTGCGAGCTCAATATATTTTGATGAAGTATTCATACTTGACTTAAATTATTAGTTAAGGTTATTCGGGAGGCAATTCGGAAAATAACTTCTTTGTATCGACACCTGATTTTTTTAACGATTGCCATTGTACAAAGAAGATAACACTCGCCACCAACATGACAATAATCCACACCGGAGTGGAGTGGAAGTACCAGGCTTCAACTTCGGATGTAACATCTTTTGCGATATGGATGATTAAGAAACCAGAAAGAGCTATCGTTCCGAGAATGGCGAGAACCTGTTGAACCGAACGTGACTTAAATACTTTTATTTCTGATGCCAATGCCGGATTTCGTTTTGGCAGCATAAGTACCGAGACGCACATCAATAAAAAATTGACCAGCATCGATGTGACCATAATATCAATGCCCAAAAAGAAATCACCGGCAAAGTGACTTCCAAGAACTCCAAAAGAGGCCATTACACCGCTTGCTATTATGGCGAGGTGTGGAGTGTGATACTTAGGATGAACAGCTGTTAAACGCTTCGGAAAAATTCCATCTTCGGCCCATGAAAACATTAACCGTGAAACCGCGAGAATCATGGCAGGTAGATCATTCGTTAAGGCAACAGCCGCACCGAGCACAATGGCTACTGCCCAACCAGCTGGAAGTAGGTAACTCAACAAACCGGGAGCGGTTACATCTTTTGTCATCGCCTCTTGCGCCACAAAACTCCAGGGTATAGCATGGTATACCGAAAATGTAAAAAGGATGTAGAACAAACTCACACTGAAAATAGCAATCCCGATAGCACGTGGTAGTGAACGACCAGGGTCTTTTGCTTCGCCACCTGCTTGTGCAATCGAATCGAAACCAATGAAGCTTGCAAAGAGTAGTGCAGACGCGGAAAGAAATGTGTTCCAATTAAACTCCGCAGTTGTTGTAGGCACTGCTCTTCCTTCTTTGATCATTAAGGCGGATGCAAAATCTTCCTGGGTAAACATTAATCCTGCAACGATCACGATACCGCCCAATACAAACATGAGAATCATGAGTGGTACTACTGTTTTTTCATAGGATTTCACACCGCGAATATTAATCAGGACAAACGTCCATAGAATGAATAAAGCAAGGATCACGCGCATCGATCCGGTATCCAGCAAATGTGCAATATCATTCCAGTGCAATGCGGAAGCGATGTCGCGTAGAAAGGGAATGATAACATACGAGACCACACCAATAACAATCGACAAACCAAACCATTGTGAAAAACTAGCAACAAAGCCGAGGTATGGACTCAACGAGCGACTTGCGTATAAATAACTTCCACCGGCTCGTGGCATAGCCGATGCCAGTACGATGTAAGCAAAAGCAGCCAGCATAGCAGGTACGGCTGCAAATAGAAATGCAGGAAGAACATAAGGCCCGATGCCGGGCACATTTCGCTGAATCATAAACGGCACAACGTGAATAGAAGCGCCAATCATCGAGCATATTCCGGTGGCAGCTAATCCAAGTAATCCCATCTGCCTATTGAGATTTGTTTCCTGAATTGAATTACTTTTATTTTCGATAGCTGACATTCGGTTTTGTAAAAGCGAAAAGTAAACCATTTAAAAAGCAATCGCAATCCTTTTATAAAACAGCGAATGTTTTGTTGTTTATCACTTTGTGTATCTTCGCGTACTGGTGGTTCAAATCACTTTTTCAATTAGTTCTATATTATGAATGAATTAGAATCTCAATTATCTCTTTCAGGGGAAAGAGCTGAAGTGCTTGCTTCGGTAGCTTCTTACTTATCGAAAGCAGGATTTACAGTGGTGTCCCAGGATTTTAACCGTCCTTGGGGAGGATTTTTTGTGTTAGATGAATCACAAGCCCAGGCATTTAGTAAAAAGTATTTTCCGGATGTAGATTTCTCTTCATTGAAGATTAGCGGAAAGCTGAGTCCTAAAATTTTGATGGTAGAGGCAAACAAAAGATTGTCATGGCAACATCATCACAGACGTGCGGAAATATGGAAACTGGTGGCGGGCCAGGCAGGAGTAGTTACAAGCGAAACTGATCAGGAAGGTTCTGTTCAGCAATTGAATGTAGGAGAGATCATCCGCCTCAAGCAGGGGCAGCGTCATCGTTTGGTAGGTTTGCCCGGTGGTTGGGGAATGATTGCTGAGATATGGCAACATACTGATGCCAATCATCCTTCCGATGAAAGTGACATTGTTAGAGTGCAGGATGATTTTGGCAGGTAGCATCGGTAATTATATAAATCAATAAGCAAATCCTGTAAATACTTTCATGCTTGTCACCCGTTATTTGTAGTGTAAATAAAACGACATGGAAAAGACAAAATTCAAAACCAATATTAAGTGTTCTGCCTGCGTGGCTAAAGTGACTCCTTATCTCAATGAAGTAGCCGGTGATAACCAATGGAAGGTGGATCTGGTAGATCCCGCCCGCACATTAACCGTGGAAAACGCAGACGATAGAAAAATAATGGAAGCTCTTCAGAAGGCCGGATATAAAGCGGAACGGGTTTAAAAATCTAATTAACAACTTGTTAACAGCTTTTTTTATTACATTTGCTTTGTCAATGAAATTTTTGAAACCCATAGTGTCCTCTTTGCTCGCCTTATTGGTGCTTGTTTCGTCAAGCAGCTTCACAGTGAATATGCACTTCTGCGGAGGTCACGTACAAAGTGTTTCATTGATCGAAGAAGCTGCATCGTGTCCTATGGAAGTTCAACTTCCTCCCTGCCATAAGAAGATGGCCATAAAGAAGTCAGGATGCTGTGAAGACAAACATGTAGCCTTTGAAGGCAAAGACTTCAACACTCAAATTCAGAATTTTTCAATGATTACCTGGCAAGCCATCAATTGGGTTGCTACCCTTCCGATGATTATGGAAGTCATACAGGTAAATGAAGCCTTGGCATTTTCAAATCACTCTCCTTACAAACCACCTATAGTCGAGCGCGATATTCCTGTGCTCGTTCAATCTTTTCTTATTTAATCATTTATAGCTGAGTAGAATCATCGTTGCAATGCCACGATGCTTTCGTTTGTCATGTACTAAATACTCATGACGTTTTACGTTTTACTTTTTACTCATTAGCTATGATAGAAAATCTAATCTCTTATTCACTTCGTAATCGCTTTCTGATCCTGATGGTTGCCATCGGATTATTTGCGTGGGGAGTTCATTCCGTACGCATCAATAAGATCGATGCCATCCCTGATCTATCCGAAAACCAGGTGATCGTTTTTACGGAATGGATGGGACGCAGTCCGCAGATTATTGAAGACCAGGTGACGTATCCACTCGTTACCAACCTGCAAGGACTTCCACAAGTAAAATATGTGCGTGGTGCTTCTATGTTTGGAATGAGTTTCGTCTATGTCATTTTCAATGATGATACCGATGTGTACTGGGCGCGTGAGCGAGTGCTTGAGCGACTTAACTACGCAGCCCGATTATTACCGCAAGGTGTGACGCCAACACTCGGTCCGGACGGGACTGGTGTAGGGCACATTCTATGGTACACCCTCGATGCACCCGGAATGGATCTTGGTGAGCAACGTGCTGTTCAAGACTGGTATGTGAAATTTGCATTGCAGAACGTGCAGGGCGTAAGTGAGATTGCTTCCTTCGGAGGATTTCAAAAACAATATCAGATCGCCTTAAATCCAAATAAGCTTTCATACTACAATCTCTCTGTTCCAGAAGTAATTCAATCGGTGCGTTCAAATAACAACGAAGCAGGTGGTCGCAAGTTTGAAATGAGCGACATCGGTTATATTATTAAAACGACCGGTTATCTGAAGTCAGTAGAAGAGATTGAAAACATCGCTGTGAAAACGGTGAACTCCGTGCCAGTGAAAGTGAAAGATCTTGGTTCTGTGCAGATGACCGGTGAAGCCCGCCTCGGAATTTTTGATCAGGATGGTGAAGGTGAAGTAGTAGGAGGTATTGTGGTCATGCGCTATGGCGAAAATGCAGATGAAGTGATTCATCGTGTGAAGGCGAAGATGGAAGAAGTGGCTAAGGGATTTCCGGCAGGAGTAAAGTTTAATGTGGTCTATGATCGCAGTGAACTGATTGAAGAATCAATCTCATCCATCAAGACTACGCTGATCGAAGAAATGAGTGTGGTTTCCCTGGTAGTGATCCTCTTCCTTTTTCATTGGCGCAGCGCGGTGAGCATTATCATTCAGATACCCATTACCATTGCAACCAGTTTTATCTTATTGAATGCATTTGGTATTTCGTCCAACATCATGTCCTTAACGGGAATTGTATTGGCCATAGGGGTGATTGTCGATAATGGGATTATCATGGCTGAGAACTCCTATAAGAATCTGGCGATGCGTTACGCAGAATTGAATGGACCGATTCCGGAACTCGAGCGACTTTCCATCATTGAGAAATCATCCACGCAAGTTTCACGCGGGGTGTTTTATTCCACGATTATCATCATTACTTCATTCTTACCCGTGTTCATGCTCACCGGGCAAGAGGGAAAATTATTTCATCCATTGGCATACACAAAAACATTCATCATGCTGGTGGATGCTATGCTCGTGATCACATTGGCACCAGTACTAATCTCATTCTTTATGAAAGGAAAGTTTAAGGATGAGAAAGCCAATCCGCTGAACCGAATCCTTGAAAAGATTTATGAACCGGTAGTTCGTGCCTGCATGAATTGGCGCAAGACTACTATCGGTATCAATATTCTGGCATTGGCGGTGAGCATTCCCTTGTTATTCAGTATGGGTAGTGAGTTCATGCCACCCTTAGATGAACAGTCGATACTATTCATGCCGGTTACGTTGCCGGATGTTTCCAATGAAGAAGTGAAACGCATCCTTCAGGTGCAGGATAAGATTATCAAATCAGTGCCGGAGGTGGATAAGGTGTTGGGTAAGGCAGGTCGTGCAAGCACGGCCACGGATAATGCCCCCTTATCGATGATCGAAACCATCATCACCCTTAAACCAAAATCAGAATGGCGTGAAGGTATTACCAAGAAAGATATCGTCAATGAGTTGGATGCCAAGTTGCAGATCCCTGGTGTAGTAAATGGCTGGACACAACCCATCATCAACCGCATCAATATGCTGGCTACTGGTATTCGTACCGATGTGGGTGTGAAAGTATATGGTCAGAATCTCGACAGCATCTATACTCTTTCAGAAAGGATAAAGGCTGCATTAGAAGGGATTCCGGGAGTGAAGGATTTATATGTTGATCCGATAACAGGCGGAAAATATTTGACAATTGATGTGAATCGCGAAGCGTTGGGTCGTTATGGATTAACCATAGATGATGTCAATCTGATTGTTGAATCCGCCATAGGAGGAACACCGATTGGGCAGACGATTGAAGGAAGACAACGTTTTTCTATCAGCGTGCGTCTGGCACAGGACTATCGCAATAGTATTTCACAACTTGAGCGCATTCCTGTGAAGACTCCTTCGATGGGAATGGTTCCTCTTTCAACAGTCGCGAATATTCGATTTGAAAATGGGCCGCCTATGATTGTATCAGACAATGCCTTGCTTCGGGGAGCAGTGCTGTTCAATGTACGCGATCGCGATTTGGGAAGCACTGTAAAAGAAGCCATCGAAAAATTGAATAAGGAAATGGGTGTAATGCCCAATGGATATTTCTTCGAATGGAGTGGCCAGTATGAAAATCTGATAAGAGGCAAGCAGACATTGATGATCATTTTGCCAGTTGTGTTGTTAATTATCTTCATCTCACTTTACCTCGCATTCAATTCATTGCGCGAAGCATTCTTTAGTTTGATCACAGTTCCATTCGCCTTGATTGGAGGTGCCTACATGGTTTATTTCTATGGAGTGAATTTATCTGTAGCCGTTGCCGTGGGTTTCATTGCCCTGTTTGGTATTGCTGTAGAAACGGGTGTGGTGATGGTTATTTATTTAAACGATGCCATGAATCAATTGGTGAAACTCAGAGGCAATTCAAGTGAAACCATTTCGCGCGAAGAGTTGAAAGAGTTTGTGATTGCCGGAGCCGCTAAACGATTACGACCAAAATTGATGACGGTATCAGTCGCTCTGTTTGGTTTAGTACCAGTATTATGGGCAACCGGTGTTGGCAGCGATGTGATGCAGCCCATCGTATTACCCATGATTGGTGGCGTACTCACCTCGTCCACCCACATATTATTAGTAACACCGCTCATCTTTTTGATGACGAAGGAATATGAATTAAGAAAATTCGGAAAACTTGATGTACATGAAAAAGCTCATTAATTACTGGATGCTGGTTACTGGATACTGGTTGCTGGATGCTGGAAACTTTTCGATCAATCGAATTGTATTCCGAAGGACCAGGAATTCAGTATCGGGTTTCTCACGATTGACAATTGTCAATTATCAATTGTCAATTCTTACCATCTTGTTAGTTGCGCTCTCAAGTTCTGCTCAAGTGATCAGTCTTGATAGTGTACTTTCAACGATAGACAAACAAAATCCCATGTTGCAAGAGTATGACAGCAAGGTGAAGGCAATGAATGCTTATACAGCAGGAGCGAAAGGGTGGATGGCACCGATGGTGGGGGGCGGACCATTTTTCTATCCTTACCCCGGACAAACTTTAATGGACGAACGTGACAAAGGAATGTTTGTCATTAATGTTGAACAGGATATACCCAATCCAGGTAAACTGAATGCAAAGAAAAACTACTTTGCTTCAAAGGCAGCGGTGGAAGAGAAAGGACGCTCTTATCAGTTCAATCAGTTACGATCAGAAGCCAAAGAAAATTATTACCAATGGTTGGTATTGGAAAGGAAAGGAAAAGTGTTGCTGGAGAATAAGCGCATTGTTGAACTCATGTTGAAACTGGCACGGATCAGATATCCATACAATCAGGGAAGCTTGGGGAACATCTACAAAGCAGAAGCTCGTTTGCATGAAGTAGATAATATGATCTTAATGAATACTGCGGAGATTGAAGACAAAGCATATCGATTGAAGTCATTAATGAAACTCCCTGACGAGGTCTCTCTTAAGATTGATACGACCACGCAAATATCTTTCGATGCTAACAAGGTTTTATACGATACGGCCGAATTAAGTGTCAACCGAAGTGATGTGCAACAGATCAATCGCTCAATTGAAGTTATGCGTCAAAATCAAACATGGCAGAAGGCTCAGGCCAAACCTGATTTCAGAATTCGCTATGAACACATGCAGCCGATAGGCAATATGGTTACTCAGTTCTCACTCATGGCGATGGTATCCATTCCCATTGTCCCCTGGGCTTCAAAAATGTATAAGTCAGAGGTGGCAGGAATGAACTATGAGATTGAGGCTATGCAAAGAGGTAAGGAAGCCATTTTAATTGAAGCACGTGGAATGCTGGCAGGAATGGCCTCACAACTGGTAAGAATGAAGCAGCAACTTGAAAATTATGATCAGAAGATCATACCCGCTTTGAAGAAGAACTATGAAACGCTGTTGCTGGCATATGAAGAGAATCGAGAGCAACTACCTATTGTGATCGATGGCTGGGAAGCAATGAATATGGCCCAGATGGAATATTTAACCAAGATGCAGGAGTATTATTTAATGATCGTGCGTTATGAGAAAGAAATTGAAAAATAAGTTATTAGTTCAAAGTTTAAAGTTTAAAGTTCAAAGTTTACGCCCGACTTTTAACATTAAACTTTCCACTTTCAACTTAGTGAGCGGTCTGCTCTTTATTCTTTTGCTAAGTGCATGTACAAGCAAAGATTCTGCTCACGAGCATGACACCTACACTTGCCCCATGCACCCTACCGTAGTTTCAGATAAACCAGGTGTTTGTCCGGTATGTGCTATGGATTTGGTGCGTAAAGGAAGGCCCGGTGAAGAAGTAAAGATCACCGAAGATCTGGCTAAGTTGATTAAGTCGCCCAATGAAGTTGTATTGGCTTCAATCAAGACAGCAAAAGCTGAATATAAATCGATCCTGATGTCTTTGAATATTCCTGGAGTGGTTACGTATGATACCCGTAACATCTTCACCATTCCTGCTCGTGTGGGTGGAAGACTGGAAAAAGTCTTTCTAAAATATAATTATCAGCCGGTTCGTAAAGGACAAAAGGTAGCAGAGATTTACAGTACCGAGTTGGTGAATGCTCAACGTGAGTTTTTATATCTCATTAAAAATGATGCGGGTAATCAAACCCTGATTGAGGCATCAAAGAGTAAGCTGATATTATTCGGAGCTTCTGAAGAGCAAATCGAAGAGTTGGCGAAGAAGCAAGAACTTACCTACACGTTTTCGATTTACAGCCCTTATGATGGTTTCGTGATTTCTGAAAATCAACCGACACCTTCGGCACCCGTCAATAGAGCTGCAAAGAATTCAGGTGGAATGGGCATGGGAGGTGGGTCAGGGAATTTGGCAGCCACTTCATCAGGAGCAAGTCCTGCTGTCGCAACTGCTTCGTTTGTGCGGGAAGGAAGTTATGTAACTTCAGGACAAACTTTATTTCGAATTGTAAATACAAGTTCACTTTGGATAGAATTTAATCTCCCACTATCGGAGGCTTCACAAATTAAAGTAGGAGATAACCTGGAATGGATCGGTCAGGATAAAAAGAGACAATTGAAAATTGATTTTATTGAACCATTCTTTGTAGAAGGTGATGATTTTATCAAGTTGCGTTCTTACTATAAGGGCTCAGATATTTCGGTTGGTCAGTTGGTGGAGGCTACTATTCAAGCAACGTCTCGCGAATCATTATGGATACCACAAGATGCACTCCTTGATTTAGGTCTCGACCAAATTGTATTTATAAAGGAGCGGGGATTATTCAAGCCAAAGAGAGTAAGCACTGGATTGCACACTGGTGAATGGATTGAAATTACAACCGGTTTAGCTTCTTCTGATGAAGTGGCTGTTAAGGCACAATACCTCGTGGATAGTGAAAATTTTATTAAAACATCTAATTGACATGAGAGTTTTAATCAGTAGTATTTTATTAATGGGATTGTTTGCTTGCACGCAAGAGAATAAGCATCTTGAGCAGGTTGCTTCTATGGAGAAGAAACCTGTAAACAATGAGTTGATGCTTACGGAGAGTCAGATTAAGCTTGGTAATATCAGTACTCAAGTTGTGAATAAGCAAAACATCGGTCAAACATTGCCTGTAAATGCACGATTGGTTGCTAATGAAGCATTGACAGAAGTGATCAGTTCACGTGCTACTGGAAGAATTGAAAAGCTGTTTATTAAAGAAGCGGGTCGCATGGTGAATAAAGGTGAGCCATTATATGAACTCTATAGCGAGTCACTCTTAACATTTCAAAAGGAGTATCTGCTGGCTTTGGAGCAGTATAAAACCATGAAGGCTCAAGATAATCGTTATGAAGATTATCTCAGGTCGGCCAGAAAGAAACTTCTATTATACGGATTAACCAATAAACAAATAGATCGATTGACGGGCACGAATGATATCCAACCACGAATTACTTTTTTAGCAACCGCTTCGGGTGTTGTAAAGGACATTAAAGTTTCCGAAGGTCAATATTTAAACGAAGGTGATGCTCTTTATCAATTGGAAAACATCAGCACGTTATGGGTGGAAGCTGAACTTTATCCATCGGAGTTACACTATGTGAAACCGGGAGATCGTATTTCGGTTCAGGTAGCGGGTTATAACAATTCACCGACTGAAGCCACCGTTACTTTCTTAAGTCCGGAATATCGCGCAAATACTCAAGTAACCGTACTGAGAGCATCTCTGAATAATTCAACGTTACAATGGAAACCCGGTATGCAAGCTCAAGTGTTTTTAAAACATTCCGAGAAATCTTCATTGGTAATTCCTACCGATGCCGTAATACATGATCAGCGTGGCACGCACGTGTATATTCAAACTGATGATAATACCTTTGCACCGAGAATGGTAAAGACCGGTGTAGAGAATTTTGATTCTGTTGAAATTGCCGAAGGACTGAAAGAGGGAGAGGTGGTAGTTGTTACCGGTGCCTACCTGCTTTACAGTGAACTTATCTTAAAGAATGGAACGGATCCTATGTTAAGTCATCATCATTAATTCAAATCAATCAAATCGAAAAATTATGAAAATCAAATCCTTATTTATTGCAACGCTCTATTGTGCAGTTACTGTTTTTGCATTGAGCAATTGCTCTACAAAGAAAGAAGAAACTGCTCAGGAGGAAAATCATGATGAATCCATGCATGCAAGCACCGATGAAGCACCGGCACAAGAAGCATCGGCTCCTCAATTCCAGGTGGATGCCGCTTTTCAGCAGCAACTCAGCGGAGTATTTACAACCTATATTATATTGAAGGATGCATTTGTTGCTACTGATGTAGCGAAGGTGAAAGCAGCAGCCGCAAAAACTCAGGAGTCACTAAAAAACGTGGACATGATGTTATTAAACGGTGTAGCACACAACGATTGGATGACTTACTCAGGAGGTTTGGACGCTGCTTTAAAAGAGATCCAGTCATCTGATGACGTTGAAGCTCAACGCACTTCTTTCAGCAACCTTTCTGACAACTTATACAAAAGCATAAAGGCTTATGGCTTGAGTGGATCAACAGTGTTTTATGAATTCTGTCCTATGGCATTCAATAATCAGGGTGCTTACTGGTTAAGCGATGCATCTGAAATTCGCAACCCTTACTTTGGTGAGAAGATGTTGAAGTGTGGATCGGTTGAAGAGAAATTACAATAAGATGATCCGTGCTCTTTTTATTTTATTCCTGCTAACACTAGCAGGCTGTTCTTCTAAAAAGAAGGAAGAACTATCTTCCATAGTTGCATCTCAGATCAGGCTTACTGATTTAAATGGTAAAGAAGTTGATTTATCGGATTTCGAACGCAAAACGATCTTCATAAACTTCTGGGCAACCTGGTGCCGGCCTTGCGTTCAGGAAATGCCGAGTATTGCAGTATTGCAAACTCAATTAGCAGGTAAGAACATAGAATTCTTTTTTGCCTCTGATGAGGAGGTGGATAAGATTCAGAAATTCATGGAGAGTCGTAACATGACGTTAAATTTTGTTCGACTAGAGAATCAGGAATCGCTGAGGATACAGGCTTTACCAACTACATTCATTTTTAATGGGGAAGGTAATCTGGTATATTCCGAAGTTGGCTATAGAAAGTGGGACGAACCCGCTACAATTGAAATGGTATTGAAATTAATTAACGATCATGAATAAGTATTTTCTATGTTTAATTTTTGCTGTTTTATCTGCTTGTACAACCAACGATAAAAAAGCAAGTCAGGAAGTTGCTATTAATTTTATGGAATCACCCGCTAAAAGCTCCAGTGGTGAACCATATTTGTTTACGGATAACAATGGAAATACTTTCTTATCCTGGATTGAAGTATCGGAAGGCAAGAACTTCTTAAAATTCTCTAAACTTGAGAATGAGAAATGGTCGGCACCACGCACGATCACTTCTGGTGAAAATTGGTTTGTGAATTGGGCTGATTATCCTTTGATCGCGGCTAATGGACAACAACTCATGGCTCATTATCTGGGTAAGAGCGGTGAAGGTTCATTTGCTTATGATGTCATGTTAACGACTTCGCAAGATGACGGCAACACCTGGAGCGAACCTAAACCTGTTCACGATGATGCTAAGCAAGCCGAACATGGTTTTGTTTCGATTTTGCCTTATGGAGAAAACTTTTTAGTGGCCTGGCTTGATGGTCGCAACACGGTAATGGAAGGCATGGAAAATCATGAAGGCCATCATGGACAGATGTCTATTCGTGCGGCTATCGTAGATAAGAGTGGAGTGAAGAGCAACGAGTGGGAACTGGATAGCCGCACTTGTGATTGTTGCCAAACAGCGACAGCACTTACTGATAACGGACCCGTTGTTGTTTATCGCGATCGTTCCGAAGAAGAAATTCGCGATATGTCAATTGTACGTTTTGTCGATGGACAATGGACGGAACCAAAAACGATCTTTGGTGACAATTGGAAGATTGCAGGGTGCCCTGTAAACGGACCTCGAGTTTCGGCCTCAGGAAATAATCTAGCCATTGCGTGGTTTTCATCCCCGGAAGGAAATGCCAGTGTGCGTGTCATATTCTCTACAGATGGTGGCGCGATGTTTGGCGAGCCTGTGAAAATTGATGAAGGCAAAGCAATCGGTAGGGTTGACGTAGTGATGTTGGATAATGATACCGCTATGGTGAGTTGGATGGAAGGATCACAAATCAAAGCTGTGAAAGTAAGTCGTGATGGATCAATGGGATCATCGATAAGCATTGCTTCTTCTTCAGATGCACGCTCCAGCGGGTTTCCTCAAATGACAAAATCCGGAAATAAATTAATTTTCGCATGGACCGATGATAAAGAAAAAATCATCAAAACTGCACAGGTTTCATTGTAATTTTTTTAAAAATTCAACAAATGAAAAATATAAAATCAATTCTTTGTTTACTGTTTATTTGTGGTTTGATGCGTTGTTCTGAAAAGAAGGCAACAGAAGAAACGACTACCGAACAGACACTTCAATCAACCGAAACGAAAGTTGAAGATGATGGAGTCGTGATTATGAAACAAACCAAAGAAGATACACTAAAAGGAAGTTTAAAGGCGTATGCGAAAGGGAAAATAGGAGAGTCGGAATTTAAAATCACCTATCATTCTCCGGCAGTACGAGGTAGAATTGTTTGGGGCGGCCTCGTTCCCTTTGATAAAGTGTGGGTAACCGGTGCGCACATGGCTACCACGATTGAAAGTAATGTTGATTTCATTTTGGATAATAAAACGATCTCGGCTGGCAAATATGGAATGTTTACCATTCCCGGAAAGGATAAATGGACAGTCATCATTAATAAAAACTGGAAACAACATCTTACTGATGAATATGACAGTAAGGATGACATCGTTCGCATGGAGATTACTCCAACACTACTTGCCGATAATCAAGAGCGGCTTCACTATGAGATTATTTCAGAATCTGGCAAATTAGGAAGTATCAATGTATCATGGGATAAATTACAGCTGCGAATACCGATCATGATTCAGTGATTCCAAAATCTGACTGGGATTTTTTCCTCTTTTGGTTGACGCTTCAGTCTATTTTATTTCAAGCACCCTGACAATATGGAAAATTTCACATTATTTCCTTAGATTGTTTCCACTTTTAATCATTAAACTTAAATATCGTCTATGGATCAGGTTACGGATTACACATCAAAATTTACAGATTGGGCTATTGAATTTGGCCCTAAATTATTAGGAGCTCTTTTAGTCTTCATTGTGGGGCTTTATGTTACCAATGTTATTTCAAGGTTGGTAACAAAGGGACTTAATAAAAGAGGCATCGATGTTTCATTACAATCCTTTTTAGGAAGCCTTATCAGTGGTGGCTTGAAAGTATTACTGCTGATATCAGTTGCTGGAATGTTGGGTATTCAAACTACATCGTTCGTTGCTGTAGTAGGTGCTTTGGGTTTGGCCGTTGGACTTGCGTTGCAAGGTTCGCTCTCCAATTTTGCTGGCGGTGTATTGTTGTTGGTTTTCAAACCATTTAAAGTTGGCGATCTTATTGAATCATGCGGACAAACTGGCCACGTGAATGAAATTCAGATTTTTAATACGATACTATTGACACCTGAAAATAAAACAGTGATTCTTGCCAATGGTGCAGTGTCCAATGGCACAATTATAAATTATAGCAGACATGGCAACCTGCGTGTTGATATTACCATGGCCATTGCGGCAGATAGCGATATTGAAAAGGCTAAGAAAGTAGTTTTGGATACCGTGTTGATCAATCAATTTGTGTTGAAGGAACCTGCAGCTTCCGTTAATGTTCTTAAGGTGGGTGATGGTATGATTACACTCGCTATTCGTCCTTATGCAACACCCGCTCATTACTGGGACGCATTTTTCTCGGTGCAGGAAGATGTAAGAAATGGTTTTGCGAAAAATAATATCATGGGTCCTACGCCAACCAGAATCATAATTAATAAATAGATGACAAAAGTCGCAATCAAGAGATTGCATGCTAAAACAGCATGCATTTTTTTGTTGATCTTCAGGCTAAAGACTTTCAAATTTTGATTAGATAATTGTGCGAATCCGGTATTCTTCGTAATTAACGATCCGGATGAGTGATAAATCAAAACAAATAGGTTTGTGGACAGCTACCTCACTGGTCGTTGGTAATATGATTGCTTCAGGCTTATTCATGTTGCCTGCCACGCTGGGTATTTATGGAGGCATCAGTTTAATAGGCTGGATCATATCAGGAGCAGGTGCTATTTGTTTAGCATTAGTATATAGTTGGTTGAGCAAACTTATGCCATTGGCTACGGGAGGACCCTATGCCTACACACGCGAAGGCATGGGTAACTTCGCAGCGTTTTTGGTAGCCTGGGGCTATTGGATTTCTGTATGGTGTACCAATGCTGCCATCACGGTTGCCTTCGTTAGTTATCTGAGCGCATTCATTCCCGCATTAGGTAGTAATCCAATTTTATCGGTAGGCACGGGCTTAGCGGCCATTTGGTTTTTAACCTGGATCAATACAAAGGGAATCAGGGAAGCCGGCATTGTTCAGGTGATTACTACCGTGTTGAAAATTGCTCCGCTGTTAGTGATCACGATCGGAGGGCTTTTCTATTTGAATACGGATCACTTTATTCCGTTCAACGTAAGTTCACAATCCGACCTCTCTGCAATTACAAGCACTACCACCTTGACATTATTTGCTTTTCTTGGTCTGGAGTGTGCCACTATTCCATCCGGCAATGTGAAGAATCCGGAAAAGACAATTTCACGAGCCACTATTATTGGAACGGTGTTAACTACTTTTATTTATATAGCGAGCACGGTAGCGGTGATGGGACTTATATCACCTTCAACACTTAGGGAATCGCAAGCACCATTTGCTGATGCAGCCGCTTCTATTTGGGGAGAAGGGGCTCGTTACCTGGTGGCAGGAGGCGCGGTGATCGCTACATTTGGTGCACTCAATGGATGGATACTGGTGCAAGGTCAAATGCCGATGGCTGCTGCACGCAATCATTTATTTCCTCAAGTGTTTGCAAAGGAAAATAAAAATGGAACTCCGGCACTAGGTATTATGATTTCCAGTGTGCTTGTTTCTGTGCTTACTATGATGAACTTTAATAATAGTCTTGCGGATACATATAAGTTCGTCATTCTCATGGGAACGCTGACCTGCCTGGTTGCTTACCTGTTTTCCATCGTTGCATTTTTTATCATGGATAGCAGACAACCAGGAATACGATGGGGCAAGATGGTGGTTGCCACCCTGGCTTTCATTTATTCTATGTGGGCAGTGATTGGCTCAGGAGAAGAAATTGTGTATTGGGGTTTTATCCTGTTGATGGCAGGTTTACCTTTTTATGCGTGGATCCAAATACAAAGAAAAACATCAGGGTGAAAAACTATCCGCGGAAGTATCTATTAGCGAAAAATAGTAATACATGAAAACGACTAACCAATCTGATTACGGAAAATTGAAATCCGTTTTTATTAAAAGACCTAAAGAAGCATTTGTTGATGAAAAGCAGATTTCATCGCAATGGAAGGAATTGAATTTTTTATCCATGCCTGATTTTGCAAAGGCAAAAGCAGAATATTCAGAATTTGAGAAACTCATTACTCAACAAGGCGCTGAAACGATCCACTTACCTTACGATTCATCAGTAACGATGGATTCAATTTATTGCCGTGATGCTGCAATCGCTACGGATCATGGCATGATTCTTTGCAACATGGGAAAGCCTGCGCGTAAGAACGAACCCGCTGCCGAGCGAAAAGCTTTTGAAGGTAAGCAAATAAAAATTTTAGGAGAGATCACACATCCTGGCACACTCGAAGGTGGTGATGTGACGTGGATTGATGAACACACACTGGCAGTAGGTCATACCTATAGAACGAATTGGGATGGTATCCGTCAGTTGAAACATTTAGTGGAACCTCATGGCATAAAAGTGTGGGTGGCAGAGATGCCCCATTATAAAGGACCTTCGGATGTATTTCATTTAATGTCGGTGTTAAGTCCGGTGGATAAAAATCTGGCCGTGGTGTATTCACCACTTATGCCTATCTCCTTCAGGAATGGTTTAATCGATCATGGCTTTTCACTGGTTGAAGTGCCAGACGCGGAATGGGATTCGATGGGTTGTAATGTGTTGGCCATCGCTCCGCGCGAAGTAGTTATGGTAAAAGGAAATCCGATGACAAAACAAAGATTGATCGATGCAGGTTGCACAGTGCATGAATACGAAGGACAGGAGATCAGCGTGAAAGGTGGTGGTGGACCAACGTGTCTTACCAGGCCTATTGAGCGGTACTTTTAATTGAGTTACTTGATCATGGCATTCTCGCAAGTCCCTGATTGTATTTTCATGGTGAGGCCAGCTTCCTTTGGCTTTAACTCTGATACAGCTTCTACCAATGCCTTTCAGCAATCAGGGGCCAATGATGAGCCTGTTCAGGAAGCAGCTGTTGCAGAATTTGATGCGGTTATCGAAAAAATCCGTAAAGCAACTATTGAAGTACTGGTTGTTGACGATTCTATTTTGCCGGAGAAGCCAGATGCTATTTTTCCCAACAACTGGTTTTCTATTCATGCTGATGGTAAACTGGTGTTATACCCCATGTTGGCACTCAACAGAAGGCTTGAACGAAATAAAGATTATATAGATCTATTTGAAAATAGGTTTGGTCCACTGGAAATTGTTGACCTTACTTTTTATGAAGGTCACCAACGGTTTCTGGAAGGCACTGGTAGTATCGTGTTCGATCATCCTAATAAAATTGCTTATTCATGTCATTCGCCCCGCACTGATGAAAGTGTGCTGGAAGATGTATGCAAAAGATTAAACTATATACCCTTTTTGTTTCATGCGGATGATGAAAACGGAAAGCCCATTTACCATACTAATGTGATGCTTTGTGTCGGTGAAAAGGTAGCAGTGGTTTGTTTGGATTCAATAAAGAACGAATCGGAACAGGAACAACTGCTCAGAAGTTTTGCTTCCACCGGTCATCGTGTGCTATCAATAAGTTATCAGCAGATGCGATGCTTCGCAGGTAATATGATTGAAGTTCAAAGTAAAACAGGAAAACGATTTCTATTACTTTCTCAAAAGGCACTCGATTCATTATTGGATGGTCAAATTAAGGAGCTAAGCAGGCACGTTGAACTACTTCCGGTAAACATACCAAACATAGAAAAATATGGAGGCGGGGGTATCCGGTGCATGGTTGCTGGTATACATCGCCAGTAGAGTTATATAACTTGAATTTGTTATCTTGAGGTACCTATTAATTTGAAATCGTGTAGCATGGATTCATTTATACAATTTTTTGAACTAATGCCTCAATGGCAAAAGTTTTCAGCAGTACTTATTTGTTTAATCTTTTTCTGGATACTGGAAGGAGGAATACCACTATTCATAATCAATTATAAAAGATGGAAGCACGCCCGTGTCAATCTTACTTTTCTTGTCACCACGATAGTCATTAACACGGTTATTGGAATTGCTACAGTCGGTGTTTTTGAATGGGTCAGGGCAAATCAGTTTGGTATTATTTATATGGTTGATTTTCCAGTCTGGGTAGAGTTCATCCTGTGTATAGTCGCATTTGATTTAGTGGCACAATACACTGCGCATTATATTCTTCACCGGGTGAAATGGTTATGGAGATTTCATATGGTGCATCATGCCGACACCCATGTGGATGTTACTACCGGGCCGCGCCTGCATCCGGGTGATTTTATGTTGCGTGAGATTTTGTCTATCGTGGTCGTGATTATTATGGGTGCTCCGCTGGGCTATTACTTGTTCTATCGTTTGACCACTGTCTTCTTTACGTATTTTTCACATGCCAACATTGCACTGCCCATTTGGCTCGATAAAGCGTTAAGCTATATTATCATCACACCCAACATGCACAAGTTCCATCATCACTTCGAACGCCCCTGGACGGACACTAACTTTGGAAATATCTTTTCTATATGGGATCGGCTCTTCGGCACGTTTGTTTATGACGATCCAAAAAGAATCCAATATGGTTTGGATGTTTTGGATGCCAAGAAAGATGAAGATCTTGGATACCAGTTTAAGTTGCCTTTCGATAAGTCGGTTAAGACGGATGAGTAGTTACTAATTGGGTGAGTAGCGTTAAAATCTGAGTTTAGAGAAGAGATGGGGTAAATGATATTTTCAATTGCCATGAGCTTCAGCTCACGGATTAAAATATTGATGCTTAACCCGGCATGACCCAATGAATAGCAAAAAGTTTTCAATAACCTAAATAAACCATTATGCCATTTGTAAAAGTGTATATTCACTTTGTTTGGTCTACAAAAGACAGGGAACCATTTCTCGACTTACCTGAATTAAGAAAAAATGTCTGGCAGCACATAAAGGAAAACGCAAAACAGAAGGAAATTTTTATTGATATGATAAATGGTTATCAGGAACATTGCCATTGTCTGATTTCTTTAGGTCCCGATCAAACCATGAGTAAGATTATGAAGCTAGTAAAAGGAGAGTCATCTTTCTGGATTAATAAGCATAACCTTTGCGAGCAAAAATTCGAATGGCAAGACGAGTATTTTGCAGCTTCTGTATCAGAATCTGTGATCGATAAAGTGAGGGAGTATATCAAAAATCAGGAAGAACATCACAGGAAGAAAACTTTTCAAGAGGAATATGATCAGTTTATTGAAAAGTTAGGATTTCAAAAATTTAAGGATGGCTCTGTATCGTGATGTTTGGGCTAAAGCCCAGTCTTGGATTTGGAATTTATTAGCCACTGGCTGAAGCCATTGGTAATTGATATCAATTGCCATGAGCTTTAGCTCATGGATTAAATGAATGATTAAAACCATCTGGGCTTTAGCTCGCTAAATCATTCTGAATTAAAGGTATTGATGATTGAGGCAAGGTTGATTTTGCAAAACAAGATTCTGATGTTTGGGCTGAAGCCCAGTGTTGATTTGGGATTAGAGTCCAATGGCTAAAGCCATTGGCAATTGATAGTTGTGTTTCAAAAGACTGGTTCTGATCAATTTAGCTTATTTTGTTTTCATTTGAATCAGAAGCCATTTGCTAAAGTCATTGGTAATTGATGGCTGTGTATTACAATACTAATTCTGATCTATTTAGTTAATTTTTTCTATTTGAATTAGAAACAAATGGCTAGGCCATTGGTAATTGATACAGTCGAGTTATATAATTCAAAATCTAAGCAATTAACTTTTAGACAATGACTGATTATAATATTAATTGCCATGAGCTTTAGCTCATGGATTAAATAAATACTGAGATGATTTGGGCTTTAGCCCAAAAGATATGCAGGTAAAGCGAATAATTACAACGCTATCGGTGCAGCCAAACACCGATCTGGAATATTAAATGCGTCTGTCAACGGAACAGCATCCTGCCGGATTTCCCAACAAAGTTGATTGACTACTTTGCGGATAGCTTTGGTTTTCACACCTTCCATATAACCTTGCTCTAGGTACCAGCCCTTGTTTTTATCAATTTGTGATAAGGCGAAGAGATCACACAATTTTTTCAATGCCACCTTGCATCCTGCATCTTTTGTGTTTTCCACTTGCGATATAAATTGTTCTAAAATGATGCGCTCGATATACGCAAAGCCAACTTGTACTAAATGATGCTGACACACATTGAAGGCATCAAACGAATCCATGCCACTATCGATGTGGCGCTTAAGTCTTTTAGCTGCTGTGGTGAGAATGTCCCGCTCCCGGTATTTGAAAGCATGCATTTGAAATTCCGGATCAAGCAGATGTTCTTCACTGGTGTTTCGAACGGTGATCGGATTCATTTCGGTGATACTAGTCTTCGCTTGTTCAGCCACATAATTCAAAATCGTAAACACATTCATGTTGCTGAACTGCTGTTTAAATTCGGTAAGTCGACTCTTGGCAACCAGTTGCATCAACACGGTGTTGTCTCCTTCGAAGGTGGTATAGATGTCGGTATCGTTTTTAAGAGCATCAATTCTGTTCTCAGATAAATATCCCTTGCCACCACACGCTTCACGACATTCCTGTAATGTTGCTGTTGTATTCCAGGTAGCAAATGATTTGAGGCCGGCAGCGAGGGCTTCAATCTCTTGCATGTCCTCTTCTTTGCGGTTGAGAAAACGGTTGGTGAGATACTGCAACGAGAAATGAAGTGCGTAGGTATTCGCCAGTAGCGGCATCAATCTTTTTTGATGTGTTCTGTAATTCAGAATAGGAACTTCGGTTCCACCCTCAGGACCGAATTGTCTGCGCTGATCGCCATAGCGAATGGCAATGGTTAATCCGGATTTTGATGCGGCATTACCTGAACGAGGAATTCCAATTCTTCCACCCACCAATGTTCCCAACATGGTGAAGAACCTTCGGTTGTCACTGGCTATCGGGCTTTCAAACTTTCCTTCTTCACTCACACCGGCAAAGCGGTCGAGCATGTTGTCTTTGGGTATTGCTACATGATCGAAATAGATCACGCCATTATCAACACCATTGAGCCCCATCTTTCTTCCGCAGTCTTTGATGGTGACTCCGGTGTGAAGATTACCTTTCTTATCCCGCAAAGGAACAACAAAGGCACTCACGCCATAGTCTTTTCCATCCAGCATTAATTTGGCAAACACGGTAGCCATTTGTCCGTGCATGGCTGCATTGCCGATGTATTCTTTGCGGGCTTGTTCATTGGGTGTATGAATGACAAATGTTTTGGTTGCATGATCATAGGTGGCGATAGTCTCAATGCCTTTCACGTTTGATCCGTGATTAGTCTCCGTCATGGCAAAACAACCAGGCAACTCGAGGGTGCCAATGTCTTTTAGATATTTTTTATGATGTTTTTCAGTTCCTAAAAAATAGACACTCATGCCCCACAAGCCAAACTGTACACCAAATTTGATCACCATACTCAGATCATGATAGCTGAGTGTTTCCATAATGGCGAAGTAGGCAGCCATGTCACCTTGACCTCCATATTCCTTTGGATAGGCAATGCCACCGTAACCTTGTTCAGCAAGATACTTACACCATTGCAACACTTTCGTGCGATAGCGTATGAGATCACCAGGACCGATGTATTCAAACTCCGGATCTGAAAGCATTGTTTTCACCTTGCGGATGATGGCTGCGTTTTCCCCATCCAGTATGTTGGTCATTACATTACTATCAAAATTCTTTTTTGTGGTTTGACCAGCCGTAATCGTAGCATGAGCAGATTGAAAACTATAGGCTGCTTCATAACTGATGAGCCCTAATGTGTTTTCTATTTTCGCTAACGATGATTTTTCTTTTTCAAGCGTGGCGCTGATGGAGCCATCGCCATGCAGGGCGGCTAATTTCAATCCTAACTCTGCAAGACTATTTCCGGTAGAGCCGTTGGTAACTTTCTTAATTTCTTCACGCCAGGCCATGAACTCATCGGGTGAGGGCGGACTGGCCGGATTGATTTGTGCCAACAGAAAACTGCGCTCATCTGCTGTTAACCACGCCTGACTTTCAATCAACCCTTGCAACATGGCGATCTCGCTGGGCGTGAGCACCGCATCCGACCACACGGTGTAGAGAATGGGAAGAAAGACATACAAGTCAGCGTTCTTTTTTAACAGGGGCGAGGCGAGCATTTGAGTCTGATTTAGTCCTTGATAAAAATACGGATTTTATTGGGAAGGAATAGCTGGTTGTTGATGTGGCTTTGTGGAAAGGATTCTAATTTAGAACGGGTAGTAGAGTATATGAGACGTTTTGTGCCTGATATAGGGCACAGGATAGCAATGACAGGATTAAAGACATTAAACAAAAGTTTCTAGTGCAACTATGCATAATTTAGCTGTTGCACCATTATTCGTTAAAAATAAGGAGCTTCACTTGTTAACAAGTACAGAGTTTGGTCTGACATTTTAGTTTACACGCTTACTCCAGGTGAATAATTTCTCTGTCTATATTGGAATTCTTCTCCATCACCCTTTTTGTTATCTTACCACTATTTCAATCTCAAATGACCATACTGATAAAACTGTTCTTAATTGTATTAATTGGTTCTAGTTTGTCAGCACATGGGCAATCGGCTAAGCTGACTAAAATAAGCATCAATGATTCGGTTAAGATTCAAACCAAGATTACAGGATTTTATTCGTGGTATGCGGATCTGATTAAACGTCAAAAATTGAATAAAGAGTTTAATCCGATTTTCATTAAAGAGGCGAATGGCATGACTAGCTTAGATTTTACCAAGTACAAGGCAGGGCTAAAAAAATTTGATTTTACAGATGATTTTATAAAAAGAAGGATTAATGGCTATAAACCCTGCGTTGATAATTTAAAGACAATTCCATACGATAACTTTAGTAAATTCGAACTAGATGAACATGAACAAATAAAGTGTGACTTCTCCAATACCTATGAATGGAGTGGGGGAATGGAGCCTATTGATGGATCTGAATTAGTAACACTCCATAAAATCGATAAGCACACGATGGAATCCAAGGTAAGATTCTACAACGCAACAGCAGATAGAGTCAAACATTATTGGGGATTAGTTACGGTGACTCTTATAAATTCCAAAACAGGCTGGATGATTAATGATCTAAAGTAACACCTGATCCTTTATTGAAGCCTTGCGAAAATTCGAATACTTATTTATGATTATTATTTTACTATTTGCCCGTGTGGATGGCAATCGGAATTCCATTTAAATAATTTGTGAGCCGATCAATAAAATTCTTTATTATCTTTTGAACTTTACACTAAAATCATAAATTCATTCTATGAATATTAAGAGAAGAGATTTCATACGCACATCAGCAGTGACGATTGGTGCTACCGCCTTCGCATCGGGTGTATCCGGGTGCACAACACCTGCTACCGAAACTAAATCGAACGGTCCATTGGATGATTTAAAATCGTTGACGGAAAATAGTGTTCTGATTTCAGTAGAAGAGCGCAAGGCGAGAATAGAGAAGGCGCAAAGACTGATGGTGGAAAATAGAATTGATGCTATTTATCTGGATGGAGGCACAGGGATGAAATACTTTACCGGTGTGGAGTGGGGCAATAGCGAGCGCATGATGGCTGCTATTATTCCTGCGAGCGGTGATGTAAAATATGTTGTTCCTCACTTTGAAGAAGCGCGACTCAGAGAATTAATAACCATTGGCACCGATGTGCGCGTATGGGAAGAGCATGAAAGTCCTTACCATGTCGTGGCTGGTATTTTTACAGACTCAGGAATTAAAACAGGGAAGATAGCCATGGAAGAGCGGGTGCGTTTCTTTTTGTACGATGGCATTCGCAAAGAAGCAGCGCACCTGGAATACCTGAGTGCTGACCCGGTAACCATTCCATGCCGAATGTTTAAAAGCCCTGCCGAAATAGCACTGATGCAAACGGCCAATGAGATTACGCTCGCTTCTTATAAAGTGGCAGTAGCAATGCTCAAAGATGGAATGACGCAAGGAGATTTATCGGGCATTATTGCACAAGCTCACACAAAAATGGGCGCACGTGGCGGAGCGTTTGTTTCTTTTGGTGAATACACTGCTTTTCCCCATGGCAGCAGCGTGCCACAACAATTAAAAAAAGGCGATGTTGTGTTGATGGATGGAGGATGCAGCGTGGGTGGTTATGGTTCTGATATTACACGCACGTTAGTATTTGGTGAACCAACTAAAAGACAACGCGAGGTGTGGGATCTTGAAAAAGCATCGCAGGCCGCAGGCTTTGCTGCCGCTAAACTTGGAGATGCCTGCGAGAATGTTGACATCGCTGCGCGCAAGGTAATCACCGATGCAGGTTTTGGCCCTGGATATAAAGTTCCGGGTCTGCCACATCGCACAGGTCATGGTATTGGCATGGAAGGCCATGAATGGGGTAACATGGTGTTGGGCAATAAGCAACCGCTACAACCTGGCATGTGTTTCAGCATTGAGCCCAACATTTCTATCTACGGTGAATTTGGTATCCGCCTGGAAGATTGCGTTTACATGACCGAGCAAGGTGCAAAGTGGTTTACGCAACCAGCAGAATCGTTAGATAAGTTGTTTGGATGATCGCACGTTAAATTTTAATTGAGTCAATAAACCCGTTAGTGATATATTATCCTTATTGGTTGGTAACGCCAGTCAGGTTAGTAAACAGTTTTTTTTTGACATAGAGCGAATTCTTAGATTCAGAACTCCTTTCCAGTAGGATACTTAGGTGTTGGTATCGTCAGGCTGAATAAATTTTACTAATGAACTATGAATAAGGAAAACAACATTCAAAAATCCATGTTCCTTGAGCTCAGGGAGAAAAATATTTTTGAACAGGCACAAAAATATGCGTATGAATATCTGGATACCGTATTAGACCGGAATGTTTATCCTTCCGAAGGTGCATTAAACGAGCTGACACACTTTGATGAAAAATTACCTGATGATTCTACTCAAGCAAACCAGGTACTTGAATTATTAAATCAATATGGATCGCCTGCTACCGTAGCGGCATTAGGAGGAAGATACTTTGGATTTGTTACGGGTAGTTCAGTTCCGGTTGGTATAGCGGCTAAAAGTCTGTCTACATTCTGGGATCAGAATTCTGCCATGCATGTACTTTCACCCTTGTCATCAAAACTGGAATCGGTGGTTGAATCATGGTTGAAAGAGATATTTAATTTGCCATCACCAACTGTGGCAGGATTTGTCAGTGGAACATCCATGGCAAACTTTTGCGGTCTGGCAGCAGCGAGATACAGAGTTTTAAAGAATCTGGATTGGGATATCAACAGCAAAGGATTGTTCAATGCGCCATCCATCAGAATCGTTGCGGGCAAACAAGCTCACTCCACCATTCACAAAGCAATTGGGTTGTTAGGATTTGGTAAGGATAACGTTGAATGGGTTGATGTAGATGATCAGGGCAGAATTATTCCTGAATTGATACCACCATTGGATAACAGCACTATTTTAATTTTACAAGCAGGCAATGTCAATAGCGGTTCATTTGATCCCTTTGATAAAATCATGCAGAAAGCAAATGCAGCCCATGCGTGGGTCCATATTGATGGAGCTTTTGGTTTGTGGGCTGGAGCTGTCAAAGAATTGTGCCACTTAACCAAAGACATAGAGAAAGCGAACTCATGGGCTGTTGATGGACATAAGACATTGAATACTCCTTATGATAATGGCATCGTGATGTGTAACGATAATGAAGCGATCGTGTCTGCATTGCACATGACCGGTAGTTATATCGTTGTCAGTGATCAACGCGATGGCATGTATTATACACCTGAGATGTCGCGAAGAGCAAGGATTATTGAGCTGTGGGCTGTCATGCGGTATTTAGGTAAAAATGGGATTGCTCAAATGGTTAATGGCTTGCATGCAAGGGCTGTTCAATTTCATCATGAGCTTAGTGACATAAAAGGATTTGAATTACTTAATGATGTCGTCTTCAACCAGGTGCTGGTGCGATGTGAGACAGATGAACTAACAGAGAAAACAGTAAAGAGAATTCAGGATCTGAGAGAATGTTGGGTCGGAGGTTCTGTGTGGGAGGGGAGGAAAGTCATTAGAATCAGCGTTTGTTCGTGGGCAACCACGGAAGGAGATGTGACACGTTCGGTAAAATCTTTTGAGAAGGCGTTAAATGAGACTAGAACAGAAATAAAAAACGCTCATTAATAAATTCTCACTGAACTTCCCTTGCCACTCAATTTAAGCCAATCGTTGGTAAGGGCCTTAAGATCTATCTCCAGATCATTGATTATTACCTTCTTTGCATTTTTAACATTCAGCATGATCGACCAATCTGCACGTGTTTGTTGAATCCGATATTCTTTGTGATCATCTTTTTGACTGAAGGAAATACTAACAGCATTATCACCCACCTTCACCTTCTCAATGGCAGCATCTTTCCATTCGATGGGAAGGTTGGGAGATAGGTAAATACTCTTTTCATACGCTTTCGGTTGAATGCCAAAGAAATAGTGAATGATGGGGACAGCCACTCCATAAATATTCCAGGCCTGCGTGATCATGCCAAAGTCAGGAGAAACTTCATACATCGATCCGGGCAACGCATAGCTGAATGATTGATGAAGTTTTTTTATGTATTGCAATGCGTCCCCAGGCTTTCCGTAACGCGCAGCTCCAATCGCTTGCACACTGGTGGGCAATGTCATCACCGCACCGGTGTAAGAAAATATTTTCTTCCTTGATTTTAGTATCACACTATCGGCTTCTTCCGTTCGGTCGATACCGGTAACAAAGACACCAAACAGATTTTCATAAGTCTTTGCTTTCTTAAGTGCAATTTGTGCTTTGTCTTTATCAGCAACTCCCGTTTCAAGCGGGGTATTCACCACCCAGTTATGATAGATGACATGCGGAATGCGTTGACCGCCAGCATACTTTTTCATTTGTCTTTGTGTGTTTTTTAATTCTGCAACGGCCCACGTTTTTCCAAGGGTATCAGATCGGATCAGCGCGGCTTCTAGTATCGGAGTTGCTTCTTCCACAGTGCCTCTGAAATCGCCAAAGGAATTTTCATAGGATTGCCACCAATCTTTATTGATTTTTACTTTCTGTTCATCGGCTAATTTTTGATAATCATCAGCAATAGTATTCTCTCCAACTGCTCGTGACAATTCAGCTATGCTGGCAAGCGCTTCTTGTGTATAAACAGCAACATCAATCATTTCCAACTCCGATTCTAATCCTGGTATTTCCATCATGCCACTGCCGTTCGGGTAATGATTACCGTCTGGATCTCTTTCCTCTAAGAGCCACTTCATTCCTTTTTTTAGATCGGGAAAAAGTTGTGTGACTAGTTCTTTATCACCGGTCCAAGTATAATAGTTATAAACCAATGTGATGAACTGCGCAGTCTCATTGATGTTTCCAGGATTATAGACCGACCCATTGGTTGATACTTCATGAATGACGCGACCATTGTCGTTAGTTCGTTGCGATAATTTATGCAATAACAGGATGGTGTTCTTTGCGAGGTCATGATCACCGGTTGCTAATACACCCTGCAGAGAATAGGTAGCATCGGCACCAAACCACCAGGGATAGTCAGGAAGCCCTGCGGAAAGACCAATACCTTGTTCAGGAACATTTCGCACGAGCCAATCGGTGTTGTACTTTAGCCATTCATACATTTGCTCAATGTCCTTATCAGGAATGGTGAGATGAGCTGTACTATTGATTTTGTCATAACGATCTATTTTCTGATTCAACTTTTCTTGTCCCTTTGTTTTCAGTATTGCATAGTTAGCACGAAGAGATTCTTCCGATTGATAAGATCCTGCTATGAAAATGGGAATGATTACTTCTCCGTTGGGTTCAACGTGAAGCGAATAGGAAAGTGTTACATCCTTGCCTAGTCCCTTTCTTGTTACGGACACACAACCATCCGCTTCAGTTGCTAAACTTGCTTTTAATGATGATCCAAATAAAAGATGCCACGGATTGTTTTTATCTTTTGCCTTAACAGCCGATAAGTTTTCATCAAATGAAATTTCATCTTCGGCATCGACCATGCCGGTACGTTCGCCCAGCCATGTAGGCCGCAAGTCCGTCATGCCAGTGAAAGAGAAAATAAGTTCTTTGCTTTCTGTTCCATGGTTGGCAATCCTGAATTCTACCATAGCCCCTTCAACACCATCTGGGATAAATTGAATACGATCGACTTCTATATTTTCCGGCACCCATGTAAAATGATGACTGTTCGCCATTGGATAATTGACAAACTT
>JAYVTC010000031.1:0-3280 GCA_043774745.1 Cyclobacteriaceae bacterium
CGTGCCTGCATCAATAAGTTCGACAAGTTTTCTACGCGGAGGTTTTGTTTTCCGGGGTTATAGGATCCTCCATACCCGGTGCAGATGCCTAAGAGCTTCTCAAAGGATTGCACGTTGTTGACATGTGTCATATTGGTTTTTTTTATTAATTGAACTTATACAAATATATTGCCAAACGTTATGTTTCTCCATGATATTTTTAAAACTTTATTTCTTACTCTAAACAGCAACCCAAAAGGCATTGGCACGTTTGCATACATTTTTTCATCATACATTTTTACAAAGTCGCCCAACGTTAGTTTTACTCGCCAGGTGGTCAGGTTGCTGGTTACCCGTTTCCGGTTGCCCGGTGCCATTGGTTGGATTATTAAATTCTGATTTCAGGTTTAGGGTTTGGGTTAGGTGAAGGCATCCGGGTCCCTTATAGATTTATCCCGTTCATAAAGAAAACCCCGATAGCCCAACGGCATTTTACACCAGCACGAACTCACCACTGCCTCAGGTGGGGTACCTTTTGGTTACCCACTCACTAGGTTGCAATTGAGAATTTATCCATTAATTTAGAACGCTGACTGAACCTTATTCTATAATCTCGTCCTTTACCCCACAACATTAATAGCCTCCATTTAAAAATACCTACCTAATAACTTATGAATAAAATCATAACCGTAACCCTATTGTGCCTTTTGCTTTGTCCCCTGTTTGCCAGGGCGCAGCAAGAGATGAAACAAAGTCCATCCAAAGAGATTACCAATGAATCGTGGGTTCACTTCCAGGATCATAATAACGTTTCGTTCCTGGGGCAACTTGGCAACTGCAACGAACAAGAAATACTGAAGCTAAAAGTCATTAATCGCAATCCAGAACTAGTTGAAGTTCGTGTGAGCTATCAGAATGGATCAAAAAGGCTCGGTACGAGCATACTTGTTTTACAACCCATGAAGGAAATTGAATTATCCTGTGCTGGTGCAGCAGGAGCACAACCTGTTTTTTTAGCCGATGGCAAAACCGTTCGCATCGAAAGTCTGGTCATTAAAAGAAAATAATCGCTATGAGAATAGTCTACAGAATATTAACAGCAGTACTGTTTGTATTGACTGTCACTTTCCCGACAGGAGTAAGCGCACAATATGCTATTGAAAAAGAGCTTGGTTCTAAGGCACTCGGCCTTCTTCAATTTAGCGAACCCCGATCAGTGGTTTCTAATACGGACGGCTATTTCTACGTTGGAGACCAGACGAGTGTCTATAAAATGTCGCCTGTGGGCGAAGTGGTTACTCAATGGAAGCATCCTTACCAATTTATCCAGGATTTGGCCCTTGATCATGATCAGAATCTTATCGTAGCTACGTATAATAGAGTATATCGTTTAACTTCTGAATTATCATTAATCAACGAATTTGGAATAAGCGGTGAGGCAGACGGTCAGATTGCGGAGATAATCAACATTGCAACAGATATTAACAATAATATATATATACTGGATAGAATCTTGGGCATCGCTCCTTCGCAGGGAGTCTTTCGTGTACAGGTATTCTCAGCCTCTGGAATCTTCCAAAACAAACCTATAACGGTTGATGGAGGATTTTATAACAAGAGTGACGACTATTTGTTTACTCAGATTAACAATATCGCAGTAAGGGGTAACAACATAGTACTTTCTACTTTCTCATATGCAAGTGGAATGGATAATATTGCTTTACTCAAATCCTATTCACTTACTGGCATATTCCAAAATGATATCGGATCGCGTACACCTGGTGCCGATCAAATCTATAATCCGCTCGGAATGGCATTTGATAACGATGGCAATATTTTAATCTCAGAATCTTAAAAGTTATATAAGTTTTCCATTAGTGGCCTATTCATATCCGCCACACAAATAAATGGAAACTCTTCTTACTTCAGCTATCCTATTGATCTTGCGGTAGAACCGGATGGCAATATATTGATGGCCGATATTGGTAACGAGAAAATTATTGAACGATTTACCAGCATAGGTCAATCATTAGCAAAATTTGGGCGTGGTGATGGGGAAGGACAATTTAAAAGGCCTCGTGATACTGCAAGAGATTCTCATGGAAATATATACATCCTGGACAGTGAAAACTTCAGAGTTCAGAAATTCGATGCCGCTGGTAATTTCCTACTTCAATTTGGGAGTAGAGGAGGTGAATACGGATTTCTGAATCCTAACAAATTGGAAATTGACAAGAATGATAATGTGTTCATTTTGGATAATCCTAAAATTTTTAAATACGATACTATAGGGAACTTGATTTTGTCCTTTGGGAATTACGTAAACGAGGACGGTCGATATATTTTCCCGATAGATATGGAGATTGATTCAGAGAATAATCTTTATGTGCTCACTACTGATTATCAGAATACCTCCTATGTCGAGAAATTTAATAATAACGGCCAGTCTATTTCAAAGTTTGGAAATCCAGGACAGGATGATGGTCAGTTATCTTTTAATATCTATGCACTTGCCGTTGACAATCGAGGGGACATTTATATCAATGATTTTAGCCAATCTTCAGGAGGATATAGGCTCCAGCAGTTTTCTAATTCGGGTTCTTTTATCAAGAAATTACCTGTCACAGACTATCTTCAGGATATAGAAGTGGATAAATACAATAATTTATATTGGAGTGGTTACAACTCTATCTACCGTATAATGTCATCTGGCACATCATACCCGATTTATACTGGTGGTGGGGAAAACTTATTTCTCAACGCTGGATTTCATATTGATGCAACAACTCAAACACTAATAATCACTGACCAATCGAATAATAAAGTCATTAAGGTAAGTTGTTCTTTGCCGAAAC
The DNA here is from genome assembly GCA_043774745.1 of Cyclobacteriaceae bacterium. Classification (GTDB taxonomy): domain Bacteria; phylum Bacteroidota; class Bacteroidia; order Cytophagales; family Cyclobacteriaceae; genus ELB16-189. Next base: position 2,835 of record JAYVTC010000031.1, read on the forward strand.
CATTGTTTTCTGTTTCACCAGGCCTTGCTGGCGCACCCACATCATTCACAGATGAATCAACAAATATTGCCCCATCGGCAACCTACCTCTGGGACTACGGTGATGGAGCCAGCAGTGATGTAATAGGAAATACCCAACATAGCTATGAAGTGTCAAATGAATATAAGGCAATCCTCACGATAGATCAGGCTTGTTTATCAAGTTTTAGCAAAACGATTAGTTTATTCAATTCACCGACTCAATCGTCTTCTAATATTTTCTTTAGTGATGTCACCAACAACACCATGACCATTTCCTTCAAACCTGGCAATGGAGAGAAAAGAGTTGTGCTTATGGCAGAAGAATCCACTTTCATAGTACCTGTCTCGATCATGGATGGCACAGAGTTATCCGGTAACTTAAACTTTGGTTTGGCAACTGAATATCAAACTGGCTGGAGGGTTGTC
>JAYVTC010000032.1:0-31748 GCA_043774745.1 Cyclobacteriaceae bacterium
AGCCGATGGATTAGAATATATTCGGGCAGGGTTGAAAGCAGGAATTGCCATTGATGATTTTGCACCGCGCCTCTCTTTTTTCTGGGGCATTGGGATGAATTTCTTTATGGAGATTGCCAAGATGCGTGCAGGTCGTGTGCTGTGGGCAAAAATGGTGCAATCATTTCATCCGAAAAATTCCAAGTCCATGGCATTGCGCACACATTGCCAGACTTCTGGTTGGAGTTTGACTGCGCAAGATCCATACAATAACATAACACGCACCACGATAGAAGCCATGGCGGCCGTGTTGGGTGGCACACAATCTTTACACACTAACTCTTTAGACGAAGCAATTGCATTACCAACCGATTTCTCAGCAAGCATTGCGCGCAACACTCAGTTGTTCATTCAAAAAGAAACGGGTGTTACAGAAGTAGTTGATCCATTTGGAGGCTCTTACTATGTTGAGTATTTGACTGAACAACTGGTGAACAAAGCGTGGGCGCTCATTGAAGAAGTTGAAGAACTGGGTGGCATGACGCGTGCAATAGAAAGCGGCATTCCGAAAATGCGCATTGAAGAAGCCGCTGCCGCTAAGCAAGCAAGAATTGATATTGGCCGTGATGTTATTGTAGGAGTGAATCGCTATCAGACTGAAGAAGTTCCTGACTTTGATATTTTAGATGTAGATAATGCAGCGGTGCGCAAAGAACAAATTGAAAAACTGGAGCGACTAAAAAAAGAAAGGAATGAGCATGCTGTAAACGAAGCACTCAACGCCATTGAGCAAGCAGCAAAGAATGGAACAGGAAATTTATTAGAACTTGCTATTGTTGCTGCGCGTAATAGAGCAACGCTAGGTGAAATTTCACTGGCCATGGAAAATGCTTTTGGGCGCTATAAAGCAACCATAAGATCTATTTCGGGTGTATATTCGGGTGAAATGAAAAATCAGAAGGAACTGGAAGAAGTTCGCGTACTCTCCGATCGCTTTGCTGAGTTAGATGGCCGCAGACCGCGAATCCTGATTGCAAAGATGGGGCAAGACGGGCACGATCGGGGAGCAAAAGTAATTGCAACCGGTTTTGCTGATTTAGGTTTCGATGTTGATATAGGTCCTCTTTTCCAAACACCTGAGGAAGTTGCGAAGCAAGCAGCAGAAAATGATGTTCATGTTATTGGTGCATCAAGCCTTGCTGCAGGCCACAAAACACTAATTCCCCAACTTATAGATTCATTAAAAAAAATCGGAAGGCCCGACATCAAAGTAGTAGCTGGTGGAGTAATACCGCCTAAGGATTATGAATTCCTCTATCAAAGCGGGGTGACGGGAATTTTTGGGCCGGGAACACCTGTTTCAGAATCAGCAAAAAAAATTCTTTTGAATTTATTGGGTGAATAGTTACCCGCTTGTTCAAAGCTCTTTTTTTCATTGTAACACGTCATTTGGCTTATCCATTCGGTTTTTTAAAAGTGGCATCAGCAAAAAGAAATGATTAATTTTAAATTGGAAAATTCTAAAAACTATGAAACGCATTCTACTCTCGCTGCTTGCATTGGTTTTATTCAGTTCTGGCGAGGTGCTAAGCCAAAGCAAGTATGATAAGATGCTGAAAGCGGCAGAGGTAAGCTATGAACTTGGAGACTACTCCAAAGCGCTTAGTTCTTTAGAAAAATTCAAATCGAAGGCCTTTAAAAAACTGGGGAAGCACAACGTTTATACGCCCATCTATTATTTGCTTAACTCAAAATACAATCTGGCCTCTGGCTACATCTCAGAATTTGAATCAAACCTTTACACAGCCGTTAATACAAGTATCTCCATTAATCAGGAGAGCAGCCTTGAGCACATTATGATTCTCATTGGCGGGGCTGAGTTGCACAACATTAACGGTTCTTACTCTGATGGAAGAAGTTATTTAGCTAATGCCAAAAAATTCATCGATGGAGACGCACACGTATCGGATGTTGTTAAAGCCCAATGGAGTACTACGTTTGCTGAAACATTAACAGGACAAGGATTTTATAATGAAGCAATTGATATACTAAAAGAGCAGGAGAAATTTTATACGGGGCGAGCTGTAAAACAAGAGACAGCCATTGACAGCAAAGGAAACCTCACCAGCAAAAAACTTTCCGAAGAAGAAATTGCAGCCCGATACAATGAATATGCACGTCTATTAACACTGCTTGGCAACGCATATGGGCGACAAGGAAGCTTGAAAAGTTCTGACTCCGTATTTGTGTATGCGGCCAATTGGATAAGAAAATACATGGGTGAATCAACGATCGCTTATGTTAAAAATCAATTTCTAAATGCCAATGTCTTGATCGAAAATGGAAACGAAAATCTTCCCAGAAACCTGGAATACAGTACAACCCTGGCCAATCTCAAAACAAAACATAAGCCTACTCATTACCTCTCTATGGGAATTTTTGAAGAGACCATCAAGCAGCTGCAAAGAGATGATCGATCGGCTGCTTTATTCAACACCAAGCTTGAATATGAAAAGATGATCAACAAGAATTACAAACCAGTCAGTATCTACCATGTTCGGTTGAAAGCGGTGGAATTTGACGCGCGGTTGGATAAAAACAAAACGACCACACTGGAAACAGACGCAAACAATCTCATTTCAAACACTACTTCACTGCCGCGCAATAACATGGTGACTGCTAACGTAACCGAATTTCTCTACGGCCTTGCATTATTCAAAAAAAATTACGGCAATGCAGAAAAATACCTTAACGACATCATCGATATTAAAACCGGCTTATTTGGAGAAGAAGCACCGGAAGTGTATCTGGCAAAATTAAAGCTGGCTAACTTCTATCTGGATAACACAAATAAAATTAATGAAGCCGCTCGCATCTATGACGAGAGCTACACTAAAGTGATTTCTAAACAAATTGGAGCTTGGCATAAAGACCATTTGGAGATCTTAAATCACATTGCTGCCTTATATGAATTAACTGATAAATATGCTGAAGCAAATCAAACCCTTGAAAAAGCTACATTCCTTGCCCGCTCAAAATACAGCGATAAAGATTATCAATATGGCATTGAGTTGAACCACATTGCCAAACTTCAGATAAAACTTGGGCTTTATGAAAAAGCCGATGAAAACTTAAGTAAATCCTTGAAAATTCTGGAGGAATTTAGAAAAGATGAATCAAAAAAAATCTTCCTGATTCAGGCTATAGAGACTCAGGCAACACTGCTGGGAATCAAGGGGTTGTTTGATGAGGCTGAAAATGCACTCAGTCGTTCTGCCAAAATCATTAGCAAAGCTGATAAAATTTCAGGAACGGACGACCTTAATACCGCCAACGAATTATCAAGCTTGTATATTCAACTTGGCCAATACTCCAAAACGCAGGAACTTCTTCTAAAATTAATGAGCGAGTATGAAAAACTATACGGAACTAGTTCGGTCCGTCTGATTGATCCATTGATAAACATGGGCAAACTTTCTCTTGCGAAAGGGGATTATACCGAAGCCTCTAAAATTGCAGACCGAGCAACTAAAATTGCTACAACTGTTTACGGAGAGAAGTCCACAAAAACAGCACCTACTTATAAATTACAAAGTGATATCGACTATGCCATCGGTGATTATGATAATGCAGAACTTAATATCCTAAAAGCACTCGAAAGTCAGGAAAAACAATTTGGCCGCTATCATATTGAAGTGGCTAAGTCTCTTGCCCAGCTAGGCGTTATTAAGTTTTACAAAGGCGATAAGCCAGCCGAGGTAGAAAAAATATTGTTTGAGGCCCAGGAAATCATGGGTGCCCGATTGGGGAAAGAAAATCCTCAGTATGCTGACATCCTGAAGAGTGTGGCAATCGTAAAAATATCAGAAAAGAAATTTAACGATGCAGTAGCAGCCCTTACACAAGCTGAGGCAATTTGGAGAAACAAAACCGGCACTAAAACTAATATCAACGCAGCATCCATATATACGTTAACCGGTGATCTCTTCTATCAAACAAAAAATTATAAAAAAGCAGAGGAGTTTTATACCCAAGCTCGTAACATATATGAAAAATATTTTAATCGTACCCATCCTGAATATGTAAAAATTCTTTCCAAGCAAGCAAAAGTATATTTCATGGAGGGCAACTTTAAACGAGCCAAATCAAACATAGAGCAGGCGCTAAATAATTATGACATCTTTATCAAACAATATTTTCCTGCATTGAGTGAACGTGAAAAAGCTAAGTATTGGAATACGATAAAGGGTGACTTCGAATTCTATAATACACTTGCCTTCAGTCAGCTCGAAGATTTCCGTGACCTCACCGGAAAAGTGTATGACTATCAATTACTGACGAAGGCTTTGCTTCTGAGTTCGTCCATTAAAATTCGTGAACGCATATTATCAAGTAATGATGAGACACTTAAGAATTCCTATTTGCAGTGGATTCAGAAAAAAGAGTTCCTGACCATTGCCTTGTCAATGAGTACGGAACAACTTTTAGAAAACGGCATCGATCCAAATGCACTCACCGTTGAAATTGAAGTATTAGAGCGTGAGATCAGTGAAAAATCTGAGTTATTCAGTCAGAGCTTTGATAACAAAAAAATTGGTTACGGAAATGTGCAGAAAGCACTAAACAAAAACGAGGTAGCCATTGAAATGATTCGCTACCGCCACTTTGATCATTCTTTTACAGATTCAGTGGTTTATGTCGCCTTATATGTAAAGAGTGATAATTCCCGGCCCAAGGCAATCATCTTGCCCGATGGTAAACGAATGGAAAAAAGATATTTGAGTTACTATCGCAACGCCATCATTAATAAAATGAATGATGATTTCTCATATAAAATATTCTGGAAGCCTATTGAGAGTCAAATCGGAACCAACGCCACTGTTTATTTATCTCCCGATGGTGTCTATAATCAAATCAACCTGGAGGCAATTCCCACACCTGACGGAAGATTTGTGATCGATAACTCCAACATTGTTATGGTTAGCAATACGAAGGATCTCCACCTGCGAAGGATCAAGAAGAAGCAACCTGCTTCGGCCAATAAAGCTACCATGTTTGGAAATCCTACATTTTATTTAACTGCATCTACGCGAAGAAATGTTCCATCATTACCTGGAACTGAAAAAGAAGTGGACGAACTACAAGCATTGCTTAAGAAAAACGGGTGGGCTACTGATGAATATGTCGAAGCGTTGGCAAGCGAAGATCAGGTAAAGAGTTTATCAAGTCCTAAAATTTTTCACATCGCTACGCATGGATTCTATACCAAAGCTGTGAGTCAGGATGAACTTGCAGAACTCACCGAGAGCGAGGCCCAAATGACAGAAAACCCGCTAATGAAAACCGGCTTATTACTTACCGGTGCCGGTGATATTTTAAATAAAACCAATTACAATTATAATTTGGAAAGCGGTATTCTCACGGCCTATGAGGCAATGAGTTTGAACCTGGATCAAACAGATCTGGTGGTCTTAAGCGCATGTGAAACTGGATTAGGAGATATCTCAAACGGAGAAGGTGTGTATGGTTTGCAACGGGCTTTTCTGGTGGCCGGTGCGAAGGTGTTGATCATGAGTATGTTTAAAGTAGATGATGACGCAACCCAGAAACTTATTCTGAACTTCTATAAGAAATGGCTGCTCACCAATAATCTTCGTCAGAGTTTCGTCAATGCAAAGAAAGAATTGCGACTCGACTATCCGGAACCTATTTACTGGGGTGCCTTTATGATGATCGGATTGGAAGATTAACCAGAAAAGAAATTCTATTTCAACTTCCGTATTTTGACAAACCCAATTTGTATTGCCATACACCGGCAATACTACGGGCTCTGTCTTTTACTTCTATGGCACTATCACCAATGAAATTTTCATCCACCGTTTGATTAAACAATTCCATCCAGCGATGAAAATGCGAAACTGTAATTGCAAGGCTAATATGTTTTTGAAAAGGATTGCCCTTATAACTCTGCTCGCCTAACAACATGGATGACCAAAAACTATACATGATGGGCAAATGATGAGGCCAATCTACATGGGCAAACAAAGGCCCCAGTAGATCGTCTTGTTTTACTTTTTCGTAAAAGTAGTTCACCAATAAAACAACATCTTCCCGCTCTGTAATTTCCTTTATATCCTTCGCCATAATTAAAAAATGTCTTTAGCCCATTAGCTACATTAAAAGTACAAGGTTCTAACTAATTTTTATCCCCCTTATGATTTGACTCATAAAACCGGGTTGTAAATGGAAATAGCTTCGCCCCAAACCTATTGGTATGCAAGCTAATTTTATTCAGTTCCTGATGAATCCGCGCAAGTGGTGGATTCCCATTACGCTTATTTTAGTAATCAGTTTAACAGGTGTGGCCTTAATAGGCTATGAAACCTATTATAAAGCCCCACCTATTCCAGATTTTATTGATGAAAGTGGTGAATCAGTTTTCTCACAAAAAGATATTCTGGATGGGCAGGCCGTGTTCCAAAAATATGCACTCATGGAGTATGGAAGTATGTTTGGCGATGGAGCCAATCGCGGGCCCGACTATACGGCAGAAGCTTTGCATCAAGTATCTACTTACATGAGTGATTATCATGGTAATCAACCTGGTATTTCTAAAATGGAATGGCTGGGAGTAAAAACAGTTGTGCAGCAGGAGATAAAAGAAAATAAATATTTAAAATCCAGTAACCAGGTAAAACTCACTCCTGCTCAGGCATACGCGTGCGAGCAACTGACTATATACTATCTGGATATCTTTAAAGGAAATGGTAAGAAATCATTTGCACCTACCAACTATATTAAAGATGATCTTGAGATCAGACATCTCTCTGCTTTCTTTTTTTGGGGATCTTGGGTATGTGGTGTTGAGCGGCCCGGTAAAGATTATAGCTATACACACAATTGGCCCTTTGATCCAGATGCCGGCAATACACCTTCACCGTCTGTTATCATCTGGACAATTGTCGGATCATTGGGTTTAATCCTGGGCTTAGGAATAGTTCTTTATTACCACGGTCGCCTCGAAAAGCTAAATGATTTTGCTTACACAGAAAACTCAGGACCATTAATGACTCAAGAAGGTGTTTCTAATTTTCAACCATCAGCGTCACAACGAGCTACTTTCAAATATTTCTATGTTGCCATTTTACTTTTCATCATCCAGGTGCTTGCCGGTATTTTAACGGTTCACGACTTTCTGAATTTCACAACGTTCTTCGGTTATGATCTACGTGACATTCTTCCTATCACCATCACGCGTAGCTGGCACGTACAACTTTCAATCTTGTGGATTTCAACTTGCTGGATTGGAGCATCTCTTTTCATTGCGCCACTATTGTCGCCAAAGGAACCAACTAATCAACGTGGTCTCATTAATTTGATTTTTGGACTTATTGTAATTCTTGGAGTAGGCTCTATGGTAGGAATTTATGCAGGGCCGCTCGGCATTTTTAAAAATTGGTATTGGTTTGGTCATCAGGGATGGGAATATGTGGAGCCAGGTAAACTCTGGCAGGGCCTACTCTTTGTAGTGTTGGCAACCTGGTGTGTCGCTTTATATAGAGCTCTGAAACCCGCAATAAAAATTGGGCAACCCTGGCAGCTGCCTAATTGGCTGGTGTATTCTACGTGCAGCATTCTTGTTCTATTATTATCAGGGTTCGTAGCAACACCTAAAACTAATTTTGTGATTGCTGACTTCTGGCGCTGGTGCGTGATCCACATGTGGGCCGAAGCATTCTTCGAAGTTTTCACTACCGTGCTCGTTGGATATTTTATGGTACTGATGGGGCTCGTGAATAAGCAAGCCGCTATACGTGTGGTGTATATCGCGACATTACTCTTTCTTGGATCAGGTTTACTCGGCATATCTCATAACTTCTATTGGAACGCAAAACCCGTTGGCCCGATGGCGCTTGGTTCTGTCTTCTCAACACTACAAGTAATTCCATTGATCCTACTTACCCTTGAAGCCTGGCGCTTTCAAAAATTGCCATCCGTTGTTGAATCTACTCTATCCAACGGCAATGAAACATCAGGAAAGAAATTTGGCATGCCAGAGGTATTTTTATTTCTCATCGGGGTAAATTTTTGGAATTTCTTTGGCGCTGGAGTGATGGGATTCATCATCAATCTTCCATTGGCAAATTACTATGAACACGGCACCTACCTGACAGTGAACCACGGTCATGCTGCCCTCATGGGTGTATATGGAAATCTCTCTATCGCGACAATCATATTCTGTAGTCAGCTGATCACAAAAAGTGAACATTGGAAAGGGAAAGCATTACGCATTTCATTTTGGTCAATCAATATTGGTTTGCTGTTAATGGTATTACTGGATTTATTTCCTGCCGGTATCTTACAATTTCAAGCAGTGGTAGAAAAAGGATTGTGGTACGGTCGCTCTGCCGAATTTATTGACAGCGACTCATTTCAAACACTCACCTGGATGAGGATTATTGGAGGAAGTATTTTTGTTCTTGGAGGTGTAGTGCCACTGACATGGGCAATTAGTTCTATTGCCAGGCATTTCAAAAAACCAACGATTACCAATAACCGATCAAAAGAAAAAGCAAATGTCTTAGAAAACATAGAGGTTTAATTATATTCATTCACCTCAGAGAATTTAATGTCTTTGATTCCTGAGCGTGTTGAAAAAAATAATCCCTACACCAGAAACAATCATTACAGAAAATATAAAAAGAAGATTAGGAGCGTTAATCAACGAAGCGCTTGTTGGCATTCGGCTTATCAAGGTTAGCTCCATTCCTATAAAACCAATCACAATCAGAGCCACCAATGATTGTGTTGGTTTTTTAATCCATTCCTTTTCAATGCTCCAACCTAAGAGAAAACTTGATATCATTCCTAAAAGAACGAGATGAAGATACGCCATTACATAATTTCTAACTTCATAAGCAAGTTGTGCCATATACGGATGCGCTGACAACATTTGGAGAATGAGCTTTGCAGCAAATGACAAAAAGGCCACTACAAAAAGAATTCTGGCTGGGGGTGAAATACTCTTAATCAACGTTGCCGGAATTGTTCTGATAATTTTTATGAAGTAAATGAGGGCCACTAGTTGAATCAGTGCTGCAATAAACCCAAGCGCATTAAAAATCAATCCGGGATTTGCCCATAAGGTGGAAAGAGAATAAGCAAGAACACATGAAATCAACATGAGATAACCAAATCGTCTTACTACAACTTGATCAACTATTACACCCCTGGCTTTGAGCCAACCAAAAAACAGACTGAATACACCGAACGTAAATACGCCATTATATTGAAAGTGCAAATAATAATACACTGCAAAATAGTACCATTTAGTTTGTGCAAGTCCATTGACCATAAGCGGGCCGAGCGAAAAAGGGCCAAGAGCAGAGAATAGAAAAAATACTAAAGAAACCCTGGCAAACCAGCACGATGGATCAAATACCTTATCGTTTGTGTGTTGGAAAAATCTAAAAGAAAATACACCAACCACCACTGTGTGAAGTGTCGATATGGTAATTGAATAAACGCCATAGCCTTGCAAGGGAAAACTGATAAGCATTCCCAACAGCAATACTTGAATGATTATGAAAATGGTTATAAATCTTTTTCTATGGCTTTCATCAATATGTTCATGAATAAATGCGAGACTTAGCAAATTGAAAACCCATCCCAGAAACATAAGATGAGAATGGGCATGCAACCAATAAGGAAATGTTAACCAGGATAAAGGACTAATAAAATACCATCGAAGCAACATGCCGACACAGGCTGCCACGAAAAAAAACAGGAACGGAAACTTAACGTACTTTTGCATGTTGCCGCTCCTTAATCACGAGCACAACCAAAGAAACAAAATACAAGAGAATACCTGCTCCCGTAAGAATGCCGCTTATTTTTCGCCACTCAGTACTGATCAGAGAATCCGCTATCAGCCTCAGTAAAAGAGAACCTTGTACTAAAAAAAGCCAACCATATAAAACAGGATGATATGGTTTGCTGGTAATTCCCAACACGCCCGGCAAAATAATGGGACCGTGGGCAAAAATCATCGCGAGGGCATAGCCTATAAAAAAACTATGCACCAGGGTGTCATACGAATAGGCAGTGTCAGGCATAACGATTAACAGTACACCATTTATAATCAACCATCCATTGGCAAACAAAAGAGCAACCGATGAAAACCGAGTAAGGCCTGCTTTTTTTAATCCGATGCGCATGACATCATGTTGCAACATCCACACGGCAATGCAGATCATGGCCACCGCAGATAGATATTTTCCAATGCCGTGAAACGGTATAATCACGCCTAAAAGAAAAAGTGCCATGAACCCGAGCAGAAGATACTTCATCTTGGATGATACCGGTAAAAATTTTGACAACTCAATTCGCTCAGCCGTAATGGTAAATAATAGAAATCCCATCCACCATGGAAACGCGGCCGGATAAAATTGTTTTTGAACCAGCATGGCATTTCCAACAATCAGGCAACCAGCCCCTATCATCATCAATATGATAGAAAGGTCACGGGGATGGAGATATAAATAATAAGCATGAATAATAAACAAGCCTACACTTCCTGCCAACAGAAAATAAAGACCTGCGTGAAAATATCCCGGAATAACCATAATCAAGCTTAGTGCACTGATCACCGGGACAAAAAATGCTGGTTTGCGCTTTAGCGGAATGACTTTCTCCAGGGCAATTAATGTGGTTAAAAATCCGCCTACCATGATGGCCCCATGATGCACGGCTATTGGTGTTAATGGCAAGTCCCATCCCAATCGAATCAAACCTGCCCAAATACCCGCTATCAGATTAAAAACAGCTGCCAACATAAAAGGTATTCGCAGGTATGCCATGAAGATTTTATTTAATGAATAGGTGGCTGACTATTGAACTACAGATCTTTCTTGTTAAATATTCTCAGCGCGATATAAATCGGAATAATGGCCCATAGAAAAAGTATGGCGGATGAAAACAACACGCCCATATTGCTGCCAAAGAAATTTTTATAAAACGCTCCGGTATATCCCATCAAAGCCGATATATCGAGTTGCAATAGCATGATGATGCGAGCCAGATCAACCGGATTAAAGGCGATGAGTGTTAAGGTTACTTTCTCGAGGGGATAATCGCTGAAGCTGTAGATAATCCACAGCACGAAACCATCATAAATCAAAGAAAAATAAAACCAGAAGAGGAGTGCAATGCCAATAGCTTTGGATTTATCACGCGTGAGCACGGAGGACAGAAAAGCAAGCGAAACAAAAACAAGAGTAAGAAAAATACCAGTGACTAAAAGTGAAATCACGTTTTGTCCTGCCCCAAACATAATAAATGGAACACCTACACCTATTAAATATGCCATACACAGCGAAGATGCCACGGCCAGATATTCGCTCAAGAAAATGACTCTCCTATTGATTGGCTGGGCGAGCATCAATTCTATAAATTCATAAGAACTGAAAAAATGTATCGTAGTAAATACCACGCTCACCAACGGCACCACCATCAAAACAATGTTCAGCAGGCTCAGTACTATTTTGCCAAAGTCACTATCAAGCTGAAAAAGAGCAAAGGTGCTGAGTAACAAAAACCCGGTATAAAAAAGAATGAAGCGGGTTCTTAAAATGTCATTGAATATATATCGGATTACGCGTATCATATCTGTTCGGTAATGGAGTTCAATAATTCCTTTTGCTTTATCAGCGTGGTCACCGCCTTATTCAATCTTGTTTCATGGGTTTCCTCTTTCAGCGCTTCAATCGAATTGTTATACTGTACTTTCCCTTCAAAAATGTAAACCATCTCGGTGGATAGTTCATCCAGATCGCTGAGTATATGAGAAGTAATGATGATCAGTTTTCCCATGCGCCTTTCATGCAATATTTTTTCCTTCAGGATTTCGACTGAAACAGGATCAAGTCCTGCTGTGGGTTCATCCAGAATAAGAACGGGGGCATGAAAAAGAAAAGCGAGAGAAGCACTTACTTTTTGGCGTGTGCCACCAGAAAGTGTGTGCATCTTTTTATCATAAATCTTGTAGAGTTTAAAAGCATCGATCAACTCTTCATCTACCGTCTTCACCTCTTTACGAATATTCTTCATCATGTCAATCAGTTCCCCGATACGCATGTTTTCAGGGTATCTTCCGATTTGAGGCATGTAGCCGATCTGCTCCCGGTATTTCCATTCATTGGCGATATCTTTTCCATTGAATTGGATTACTCCGGAAGAAGGTCTTACCATGCCCAACACACTTTTAATAAGCGTAGTTTTGCCGGATCCATTGGGACCTACCAGCGCATAACTCTTGCCCGCATTTAAATTCAGGTTCACCTGATCAAGTACCTTGATCTTGCCAAATTTCTTACACAAATCATTTATTAAAATCATACGCTTTCATGGATGGTAAGTTATCTTTTAAATTTTCGGGAGTGATTACGGGAATAGCTTTCTCTGCGCGATCCAGTAAAAACACAAGGAAACTGCGCCATAGCAACACTGCGGTTGGCATTCTTTCCACAATCATTCCGTACATACTAATCGGGCGGTAGGGTACATCACCAATTTGATCTCGATTGAGATCATATCCTTCATAGCGATCCCAGTAATTACTTTCAATCTTGTTTAACACCAGGCTACCATTAGTTACGAGGTCAAATGTATTCTGCTGGAAGTTATTTCGTTCGATCACGTTATCATCACAGCTGGCCTGTAGCTTGAATGCGTATCCATTCCTGGTAAACTCATTTTCACTGAATTCAATACGGCTACCTCCTTCCACATGGATGCCAACAGAATTTTCCACAAATTCATTACCGTGTACATAGCTGTCGCTGATGTCTTTCAGAAGAAGTCCATAGGAAGAAGAACCCCAATTATGAATAAAATGATTATTGATCATCTTCACACCTTTTGTGTACATGACGGCTACTCCCGCACCATTATTGATGAAGGTATTGTTGCGATATTCATCATTATGAGAAAACATAAAATGAAGTCCGTAACGCATATTCCCTTCACTATAATTATTAGTGATCAATGAATTGGTTACGAATTCAAAATAGATACCATCTCGATGGCCTTTTACCTTATTCTCATTGATGGTGATATGTTCACATTTCCAAAGGTGGATGCCATTGCCAATCTGATGTTCTGCTTCAGCTTCCGATTTCAACTCATTGTTTTCTATCCAGATGTGTGAAGAGTTGGCGAGGTAAATACCAAAAAAAGTATTTTCAAATTGATTGTTGAGGATGTGAAGATTTTTAGAATCAAGAATTTTTATGGCGGCTTTATCCTCAATGCTGCCGGTGCCAGTGTTAATGAACTTCAATCCCTTGATGACAGCATTTTGGGTATGGATCGTTAATGTTTCATACTCATTCTCTCCGTCTAATATGGGATATCCCTCCCCGATCAGTACAATCGATTTTTGTAATATGATATTGCCTTCCTGATAAATACCTGCACGTACCAGAATAGTATCACCCGATTGAGCCATGGTAATGGCTTGCTTGATTTGAGTCACTGCCTCAGCAGAACCTACTCGAATTGTTTTGCCCTGTGAATTCAGAGCAGACAAAACGATAACTATTAAAAAAACTAATTGTACTTTTTTCATTTTGAGTGGCGCTTCAAAATTGAAAACGAATACTACTTAAACTGGGTATTGGTTTCTCCCCAACTCATTAATATGGCTTTCCATTCTTTTTTATACAGTGAATATTCTTCTTCAGTCGCGAAGGCAGCTATGCCGCTGGCCATTGGACTTCTTATTAACTCTGACTTGAGATACCAGGAATTGGTCGCATTAATTAATTTAGTCGGTTGTGCCAAATTAACCACGAGTAAATGTGCAATTTCTCCCTGCGACTCAAAATCGGAATGATAAAACCCAAGCATACAGTTGACATCATCAAACTTATATACCTTTCCTTTCTTGGTAACAATCTCGGCACCAAATTTAAGATCCATTAAGGTCATCTTACACGTGTGACACATATCTGTTCCGTAAGCCAATGGTTCCGGCTCAACGGTACATCCGTATGCAATGGCAGCAAGCAGTATAATTAAAGTTAATCTCATGCCTCCTTTTTTCTTTTATAAATTTCAAAAACAAGTGCTCCAATTGCCAGCAATGCAGAAACGAGAAAAATCCATCCTCCGATATCAGGACCTGAGAATGCAGTAAAATTTAAAAGTTGCTTTGTGCCAATCAATGGAGGTTGATAAGACATGCCAGGAACTATGATAGCAGCAGTAGGATCCAGATTATGGCCATAGTCATATCCCCATAACCAGAAATCAACTAACGCGGCAATGCCTGTTGCAGTAAGCAAAACAACAAACGCCCATAAAATAAATCGCTTGTTGATGAGTGCAGTGATCAATCCAAAGGCAATTAGAAAACCAACGATATAGATCATGTAGGTAAACTCGGGAAACATCTGCACTTCAATGTGCTTCATGCCAATGTAGTGATTGAGCGCACTGATGATTTTTACATCCCCTGTTATATTATTGATCCAGATGTCCATTTCAAGTCCTTCGGGGTACTGTGGTGCCCACATCAGGATTTGCCATAGTGGCACAAAGTAAGCACTGATCATAAGCAATGCAGCGATTGCAACCAGCGCGCGCGATATGGGTTTAAGTGGCTTCATATAAATATTCTTTTTAGTGTAGTCCCGCTCCGCCCCGACTAGTCGGGGACGGTGTTCGGGACCTTCAACCTGTAAACTATGAAAACAAACCGTCCCGACTAGTCGGGGCGGAAGTGATCTACTGACCTGCGCCACTTGCCTGGTCTTCGATCTTACCGGTTGAAAACTTTATAAGAACGTTACTTCCCGCAGGAGACACACGAATGTAGCCTTGCATTTCCTGGTGTAGTGCAGAACAGAAATCGGTGCAATAGAATGGGAACACACCGGTGCTTAGTGGCTTCCACTTCAGTGTTGATGTTTCACCGGGCATAATTAATATTTCCGCATTGTTTGCACCCTTCACGGCAAATCCGTGTGGCACATCCCAGTCTTGCTCGAGGTTAGTTACGTGGAAGAAAACTTCATCACCCAACTTCACTCCTTCAATATTATCAGGTGTTAAATGTGAGCGGATAGCGGTCATGTATACGTGTACCTCTTTTCCTTTACGCTCTACTTTCGTCATTCCTTCACCCAAGGAGGCGTAGGGGTGCTTGTTATCTTCTATTTTATAAATCTTAGTTGAGTTAGGCATTACCAAACTCGCTGGTATTGATTCAGCATAGTGTGGCTCACCGGTGGTTGGAAAATCTAAGATGAGTTTCATCTTATCACCGCTGATGTCATATAGTTGAGCGGATTGTGTTAACTCAGGACCTGTTGGCAGATAACGATCTTTTGTAATCTTGTTATAGGCAACCACATATTTTCCATGAGGCTTAGAGGTAGGACCTCCGGGTACAGACAAGTGACCGATAGAATAATACGTAGGAACGCGATCCAATATTTCTAATGTCTTCACATTCCATTTTACAATTTCAGAAGACACAAAGAATGATGTATATGCATTACCATTGTTATCAAACTCAGTATGCAATGGGCCAAGGCCTGGTTTCTTCACTTCACCATGAAGTGCGGCTTCATACTTGATAACTGGAATGCCAGCAAATTCACCTTCAAACTCTTTATTGGCAATAGCCGCTTGAATTTTTGCGAATGAAAATACAGGAATCAAGGCTGCCAGCTTTCCGCTACCTACAATATATTGACCGGTAGGATCTGTATCACAACCATGTGGTGACTTAGGACATGGAATGAAATAAATGATATCCTTTAATTCCGCAGGATCCAACTGAAGTACTTCATCCATGATGGTAGAAACACCGGTGTGAGTGCTTTCGTCCCATACATTGTGCGCATACTTTGCTTTTGATTTTGTGCCCTTTCCAGCTTTAATGTATTCTTCTGCTTTCTTCCAGTTCACCGCCATGATAAAGTCCTTGTCCTTTTGAGAAGCATTTACTTCCAAAAGTGTGTAGGCTTGTTCCGTATTATACGTAGAGAAGAAGAACCAACCATGTGATGGACCTTTTCCTGCACGGGCCAGGTCAAAGCTTACACCCGGTGTTTTTAATTGAAAGGCAATTTTCATTCCTCCATCGGAAGGATCTATTGAAATAAAGCTGATATATCCTTTGAAATTCTCTTTAAAAGAACTGATAGGCACATCGGTATTATCACCAACAGGTACGCTGAAGCGGGTTCCCGCAACAATATATTCTGAGTTTTCAGTGATGAATGGGGATGAGTGATTACCACCGCTGTTAGGCAATTCCAAAATCTCTACGGTCTTAAATGTTTTCATATCCACACGTGCAACGCGAGGCGTGTTGTTTGCATTTCCAAATGCCCAACGTCCATCGTGCTCACCTTTCGTTACAGACAAAGAGATATGATGCAAATCATCCCAGGGCACAAATCCATGTGAAGTATTCAACATAGGTTTTGTCTCTTCACTATAGCCCCATCCATTTTCCGGAAATTGTGAAAAGACGGGAATGATACGGAACAATCTTCCTGAAGGAAGTCCGTAGATACTCATTTGTCCGTTGAACCCTCCGGACACAACATTATAAAATTCATCATATTTTCCAGGGGCAACATATGCCTGTGAGGCAGCATCACCAGAGGTTATACTGCCAGGTGCCTTAGGTTTGCATCCCTGCCAAAGAACAACGGTGGCTAAAACTACGAGTACTGAAAGTACCCGATGTATCGTGTGTGTTTTCATAGTTATTTATTTATATATAGTTGATTTAATCATTTCTTATCGGGAGGTAGTAACACTGCATCAATGATGTATACGATTCCATTTGAACCTCTGACCGAGCCTAACACGTTTGCTCCATTCACCGTAAGCTTTCCATCCTTCTTACCAATTTTCACATTATCGAGATTCACCTGATTCAACGTCATACCATCTTGCATCATACTTTCAGTAAGTACACCTACATATACATGGTATTCTAAGATGTTGCGAAGTGCATCTTTGCTTTCAGGTTTTAATAAACTTTCAACAGTACCTGCAGGCAGTTTATCAAATGCAGCATTGGTAGGAGCAAAAACGGTGAAGGGACCGGCATTAGAAAGCACATCTACATACTCTGCCGTTTTCAAAGCAGTTACTAATGTGGTGTGATCCGGTGAGCCCACTGCAATATGTACAACATCTTGTTGCGAAACATCATCCTTTACAGCAGATTGTCCAGCACCTGGAGCCTCTGCAACAGCAGTCTCTGTATTTGCAGTAGGTTGACTACAAGAGAATGCCAGCATAGCTAGTATAGGTAACAATACCTTTTTCATATAAGTTAGGTTTAGGTTAGTGATTCAGTTCTTATAAATAGGTGTGATGAGGTTATTTCTCACCATCATTTTGACGCATGAACTCCAGGATATCGCGTGCATCACCAATTGAAACATTTTGATTTGGCATACGGGTTAGGCATAGCTCAAGAAGTTTTTGTGCTTCTGGATCCTGGTCGAGCATCACCTCCACATTCAAGATCATGTTCATAATCCACTCTGGCTTGCGTGCTTTTGTAAGACCTAACCATCCAGGACCAACAACGCGTTGATCGGTGAGCTTATGGCATGCAGAACATTTCATGTCATAAATTGATTTTCCCCGATTGACACGATCCAACTCAAGTGGATTGTGTAGGGTTACATTTTTAATCTGACCTATCCCTTTGGTTGGATCGGCAACGGCAGTTACCGGATTCTCGGTTTTCTTGTCAGTGGCGTCTTCTTTCGGCTTTCCGGGACTACAGGCGAACAAAAAAAAGATTGTGGCAGAACAAATGAGTAAGTTTTTCATAGTTTTTTGTTTTTGAATAACACTTTAAGTGCTTTTTTACAGGGAGCAAATTAGATTGGAAGTAGTGCTCCTGCTTATGACTCAGATCATAAAAACAAAGTGATCTTTATCAGTGAAATAACTGATCGTAGTCGTTTTATTGGAGGGATGTAGGATTTGATCAGACCGCAGCTGTCAAAGAAAAATCTTATGGTCTTGAAGTTGAAGCTTCCCTGTCTCTGCCATGCGTTTAATCGTGCGGATAACCGTCTCCACTCTCATACCACTCATATCTGCTAGTTGCTGACGAGTAAGTGGGACTTGAAATGGCTGATCCGATACTGGTGCTTTTGATTTGAGATAGCCCAATAAACTAAGGATACGATGTTCAGGATCGTAAAAAGATATTTCAGAAAGGATCATGTTTTTGTATTTGAGCCTTTCACACAAAATGCGATCAAGGTGAACATGTATCTCAAAATGATCTTTGAGTAATTCAAAGAACCGATCTTTGGGTATTCGTAAAATCTTGGTGCAAATCAGTGTAGTAGCAGAGCCGGGATAAGGAAAATTACAAAACAAGGGTGGCTCACCAAAACTATCTCCTTGATAAAATAACCCTTGTATAAATTCCTTTCCATCAAGGCTATAAGTCACCATTTTTATGGTTCCTTCTTCCACCTGATAAAAAAAATTTGCTGCATCACCTTCATGGAATAGAATCTCATCTTTTTTTAGAGATAAAACAGAGGCACCATATTGCAGGGCGATATTCTTCTTGATCAGGCTCACTTTTTCTTCTTATCGTCAAATAGCATGCGCACCGAAGGGCCATACGTGTCATCATACTGGCCTGATTTCAAGCTCCATAAAAAAAGGCCCAGAAAAATCAGTGCTACGGTAAGACTAATACAAATCAATGCGATAATGATATTCATGGCTTAAAGATCTTTTGGCTTACCAAATTTACAGCTAAAGTAGAGAACCCTACAACACTTATGCTCGATATCGGCATTAAAATAGCAGCAGTCAATGGAGTTAAATGACCGCTCACAGCAAAAGACAAAGCGATTATGTTATAGAAAAACGAAACGCCAAAACCAGTTTTAAGAATGGTAGTGGCAGAGCGACTTAACGAAATGAACTTATTAACCTGGCCTAAGCTTTTTCCCTCCAAAATACCATCGCAGGATGGAGTAAATACTCCTGTGTCATCCGTAATGGCCACACCCACATCACTTTGTTTCAATGCTCCGCTATCATTCAGTCCGTCACCAAGCATCATTACTTTATTGTTGGTTGACTGAAGCTTACTGATGTATTCTAACTTATCATATGGATTTTGATGGAATAGTAATTCTGCACTGGCGGGAAAAACCTTTTTCATCCGATCCCGGTCAGCATCAGAATCTCCTGAAAGCATGGATACTTTCTTTGAGCTCAAAGACTGCATCAATTCTGTTATTCCCTCCCGTAGTGATGTTTCAATTTTAAAATATCCTCTAACCTGATCATCTATTGACACAAACACTTTTGAAGAAAGTTCGCTTAATATTCTATTGAAATTTACATACTCAGCCGAACCCACCACAATATGATGGCTATCTATTCTTCCTTCTATTCCGCGACCTGGTTTTTCAAAAAAATCGCTGACTGATGAGCTGGAGCTAACTTTTATTGATTTCGTAATTAAATTACTTAGCGGATGCGAAGAGAATGATGTTAATGTTTTCACCCAAGCCAACTCATGATCATCCATCACACCCACAAATTCAAGTTGAGCCGCGCCATTGGTAACTGTACCTGTTTTATCAAAAACAACGGTATCAATTTTTGAAAGTCGTTCAATTACATCAGCATTTTTTAAATAGAATCCGTGACGACCGAATACACGTAACATGTTACCATAGGTGAATGGGGCGGCCAATGCCAATGCACACGGACAAGCAACCATTAATACAGAAGTAAGCACTAACCACATTTGAGATGCATCAGTCAGATACCAATACACAGCAGTAACCAACGCAACACCTAATACTGCCCATGTAAAACGCCTTGCCGCTAAATCAATAATTTTTCTATACTGACTCTCTTCAGATTTTTGAAATACTTCTTTGTTCCACAAACTGGTGAGATGACTTTGAGAAGTTTTCCTTTCAACAACCATCGACACTGGCTTACCTACCAGCCTACCGCCAGCGTAGACTAACTCTCCTGCTTTGACCTTAACGGGTTTGGATTCACCTGTAACAAAACTGTAATCGAAATAGGCTTCGGTATCTAGCAGCAAACTATCCGCTGGCACCACTTCCCAGTTGCGAACGCGAATGGTGTCCCCTTTCTCTAATTCATAGATAACAATGGGATTCCATTCTTCGTCATTTTTTTTTTGAATAGCCAAAGGAAAATATGAACGGAAATCGCGATCAAATGCAAGGCTTTCATAGGTTTTGCTTTGAAACCATCTGCCAATCAACAGAAAGAAAACCAGTCCCGCCAGGGAGTCAAGATAACCAGGACCGGTTTGGCTAAGTATATCGTAAACACTTCTCAAAAACAAAGTAGCAAGACCGACTGCAATGGGCACATCGATATTAATTTGTCGCTGCTTGAAACTTTGCAGGGCATTGGCAAAGTAGTCTTTGCCGCTATAAAATGTAACCGGAACAGCGAGTGCTATATTCAAATAGGAGAAAAGAGTTTTGAGTGTTGTCTCCGTTTCTTCCAAGCCTAAATATTCAGGGAAGCTTAGTAGCATAATGTTGCCAAATGCAAATCCGGCAACGGCTAACTTCATGATTAAATCCTTTGAGAATACCTTCTCCTTTTTTTCTTCACTCAAATTGATTTGTGGTGCATATCCTAAGGAAGCCATCAACCTTGCAATTTCGCTTAGCGCTACTACAGATGGATTATAATTAATGGAAACACGCTTACGCGCAAAGTTGACTTCTGACTTGACAACACCGTTATTCAACCGCTGAAGATTTTCCAGTAACCAGATGCAAGAAATACAATGAACTGAAGGAACAAAGAACTCTACTTTTGCATAAGAATCAGAATCGAAGGTTAATAACTTCTTCTTGATCTTAGTTTCATCCAGGTAGGCATATGTTTCCTCACTTACATATTTTAAATTAACACCTGGTGTCGATTCATATGAGTAGTATTCGCAGAGATTATTCTCGTTCAGTATCTCATATACTGTGCGACAGCCATAACAGCAAAAGACTTTATCTTCGCTTTTAAACTCCTGCTCTTCACAAGCCTGACCACAGTGATAGCATAATAGTTGTTCTTTTACTTCAAGCGCCATGCTTAGTGGTTAGAATAAAAGATAGACATGTGATTATCTGCCATCTTAGTTGCAAGTTCATTATTCTTAAGCAAGTTAAGAGCTGCACGGCCCATTACCAATAATGGCTTATTTAATTTTTCGGCATAAGACACCAGTTGATCAGCCAGATTCTTATTGCTGAACGGCACAATCCCAACATTATCAAATACCTTTTGAAGATAGCTCACCAGATATTTTTCTAAATGAATTTCTGGCGCATCGTCTGGACTTACTGTGATAATCGTTACCTTCTTCTTGTTTGATACATTTCCAAAGATGGTGAGGAATGATTTTAGTGCAGCAAGACCAGATTGATCATAATCAAACAACACCAAAATTTCCTCATAGGAATGAGCCAAATCTTCCGTAAGGAAAATAGGACATCCCATATCTTGAAAAAAATGATCTGGAAAAGATTGAATTAATTGACCCATATTTTCATGGGTAATCGGACTGATGACGGCCAGGTCTGCAAACTTGCTTTGATTCATCAGGCCACTGGAATTAGACTGGCTATTGATAAAATTAATATCCAGATCCAGTACCTTCGCTTCGTCCTGAAGTGAATTCTGCAAAGCAGTTTTATCCTGCTCGTTGATTACAGTAGTTTTTCCTTTTGCTGATTTTGTAAAATCCTTTAAGAAAAAAGCTGAAAATCTTTTGTTATCAACATGAGACAACAAATTGGCGTAGTCTGACAGATGATACTTTGTCGGCTGTAAGTCTACAGGAAATAATATATGCTTTTTCACAAAAAAAACTTTTTAGCTTATCTTATATGTCCATATAGGGCAGTTGATATGATTAACGGCATCTTCGGCAATACTTCCACTCATCAGGTGATTGAGTCCTCTTCGGCCGTGAGTAGCCATAGTAACAAGGTCCGCCTTAGTTTCATAAACAAAATTCTTTAATCCTTCCTCTTCGCTATAGTCGTTCCACACGTTCAATGTGAAATCTTTTAGCATAAAGCGTTTTGCAAATGTTTTTAACTTCGGTTTAATTTCTAAATCTCTTTTAAAGGATGAAGGCGTATTCACATAAAGTACGTGGAGTGTTGCTTTAAAAAAGTTTTGAAGCGCCTTTACTTCAGCGATGATTTCTTCGTGGTCAATATCCCCGGTGGTAGGATAAACTATATTTTTTACTGAGGATAGTTTGATTTGTTTTTTGATTGCCATCACAGGAACTCCGGCTGTACGAACAATTTTTTCAGTATTTGAGCCAATAAAAAATTCTTTTACGCCACTGGCCCCGTGCGTACCCATGACAATCAAATCGATTTTTTTATCTTTTACAAAATCACGAATGGTTGGTGTCGTGCCTCCAAATTCAACAAAAGAAGAAACCTTAGGCCCTTCCTTAGCCCACTTGTCTATCATTTTCGTAAAGTTCTTTTCAGCATTAGCCTTCATACCTTTAATGAAAGCCTCTTCAAAGGCAAGGGTAGGCATCAATACACTTTCATGCATTACCGGTAGCTCAACAACATTGAGCAGAATTACTTCACCATTGCTTTGGTTTGCAATTTCTACGGCCATCTTGAAGGCCTGTACCGCAGGATCGGAAAAATCGCATGGAACTAATATCTTTTTCATGACTTGTGGCGGTTTGTTTGTAAATCCAAATGTAGGACAAACCACTACCCCTCCTTAATGATGGGTATCAACGAAAAAGATGACTTTTATCAGTTTATGAGTTGAAATTGACCCATTTGACAACTATCTAAGGTCTTTAAGCCACTATAAGGTCAGCCTGCTTGGCGAGTTTCTTAGGCTGGAGGACCCTGATTTTCTTTCCTTCAAAAGCAATTAAACCTTCTGATTTAAACTCGGATAACAGGCGAATTACCGTTTCGGTAGCGGTGCCTACGATACTGGCAAGGTCTTCGCGCGAAAGGGCCAAGTCTATTAAGGAACTTCCTTCTCCTTCCATGCCGTATGTTTCTTTTAGCATTAACAAGTTTGCGGCAAGGCGTTCACGTACTGATTTATGAGCAAGTTCTGCTAATTTTTCTTCCATAATGCCCATTTCGTGGCATACGGCCTGAACCACACGCTTCATGAATAAAGGATTTTTTTGAAGTACCTCAAAAAAGCTCTCTTTAGGTATAAAGCAAATCTTGGCATCCTCAAGCACAGTGGCTGTTGCCTGGTAGAACTCTTCACTTAAAAGAGCCCGATAACCTAAAAAGTCACCTGGCTTTGCGATATAGATGATAAATTCTTTTCCCTGAACGTTGTTTTTATACACCTTCACTTTACCCCCGTTCATACAATACAGCCCTGTGGGGCGAGTGCCTTCGTAGAAGATGTTCTGACCTTTCTTGTATTGAATGCAGGTTTTGTGATTATTAATCCTACTAAGATCCTCCGGATTCAATCCATTAAAGAGAGAATCCTTTAAATGTTCGCACAGCGTGCAAGCGATATTAAACTCAACTTTAGCCATAATTACATTGTAAATTCATAAAAAATATCATGCCTTCAAATAGCCAGTAACCCAATCCCAAACAAAAAAACAAATAATAAAGTAGAAAGAGCCATCTGCTTCAAAAAAGGATCAAGTTCAGAAGAAGGTTTTTGCTGAATGGCCATTCCGTTTCTTATCAATAGCGGAGCAGCTAACACAAATAGAAACTGCCAAGGTGAATGGTAGTTAAGCAACGTATAAAAAACCGTACTCAAAAGCCCTCCTGATAAAAGTATCCAATGATAAAATGAAGCTTTCTCTTTACCGATACGCACAGGAATAGAGTATTTTCCAGCCATGCGATCGGAATCGATATCTCGGATATTATTCACGTTCAAGACAGCAATGGAAAAAAGCCCACAACTTAAAGCCGGCAAAACTTCAAGCCAGGAGATTTGATGAGTGAACAAATAAAATGATCCTATCACTCCTACCAATCCAAAAAATATCAGAACGGATATATCTCCGAGGCCAATGTATCCATAAGGTCTTTTGCCCACTGTATAACCGATCGCTGCGAGAATACTTAATAGGCCCAGTCCAAAGAAGAAAAATATCGCAAGCCAATCAGTGCCAAACGAAAATAATAGAAGTATGATGCCACTCACCAAGCTCAACAAAGAAAAAAGAATTACCGCATTGCCCATTTGCGATAAGGAAATTGCACCAGACTGAACTGCTCGCGTTGGACCCTTCCGTTCAGCATGATCTGCTCCATGAATAGAATCTCCATAATCATTGGCCAGGTTTGATAGTACCTGCAGAAAAATGGTAGTGGTACAACAAAGTAAAAATAGAACCAAATCAAATTTCCCGGCAGCAGCAGCAAGAAAACCTGCCATGCCAATACAGGAAAGAGAAAGCGGTAATGTGCGTAAGCGAAATGCGTGGAGCCAGACCTTAGTGTTCATAGATAAAGTAACAAATCAACTAGAAATAAGTTGAATTTGATAGTTTACCCTATAGAATTTCTCTGATCGTATGAAGTTGATTATTGAATGAAAACTGATCATCCACATTCAGCCCCATTAAGATACGGCCGATGGGTGTGGTCGATCCTATCGCGAAATAATCAGTGCCAGCAACGTTTAATTTACCTAAACTGATAGCAATAAAAAAATGGTTCTTATCTGTTTTTACTACGCTACCTACCGAAACCTGACTGCACGCTGGCTTAAGACTAACCAGGCTCAATGAGTTTTTCAGCATCACGGCTTCATTCAATTGCTGCGCGGCTTTATCTCTTTCAATTTGCGCCATAGCTCTGCCAGTTTCATATTTATCACCAGCACTATTTTTACTCTCTTCATTAGCAGATTCTTGTGCTGCATTCATCGCCTGTTTTGCATTAGCAATTCGCTGCTCAACTAATGTAAGGCTATTGCTTAGTAATTCTCTCTTGATAATTTCAGATTCATCCATCAAATTCCAAGCACCTCTTTAAGTTTTATGTACCCCGTTTTACTCACCGGAATTTGTTTGCCATCACGCAAGATAGCGAGATGAGATTCTTTCTGATAGGGTTCAATCTTAGTGATCTGATTAATTTGTAAGATATAAGAGCGGTGTACCCTAACAAATTGTTGTGGATCTAAAGTTTGTTCGTAAAAACTCATCGTTTTGTTTTTTAAGAACGCACCCTCAGAAGTTGTTACTTTTACGAAGTCATCATCGGCTTCAATAAAGTGTATATCGTGAACAGAAATGATTTTTACTTTGCTTCCTGTTTTTACGACAATTCTATTTTGTTGTCCTGCGGTGGCAGACATGGTATTAAGTACAGTTTCAATTTGCCGTGGAGCTGTTGGAGCAACTTTACTTTTCCATTTCAATACAGCCTCGCGAAAACGCTCTTCAGGTACGGGCTTAAGCAAATAGTCAACGGCATTGGCTTCAAAAGCTTTAATGGCATAAGAATCATAAGCCGTGATAAAAATCACCGAAGGTTTAGTATCCAATAACTCCAACATTTCAAATCCATTGATTTTTGGCATTTGGATATC
The DNA here is from genome assembly GCA_043774745.1 of Cyclobacteriaceae bacterium. Taxonomy (GTDB): domain Bacteria; phylum Bacteroidota; class Bacteroidia; order Cytophagales; family Cyclobacteriaceae; genus ELB16-189. Next base: position 25,642 of record JAYVTC010000032.1, read on the forward strand.
CAGAAAAATCAAATCCGGTTGATGCTGCTGAATTGCTTTAACTCCCTCAAAACCATCACTGCATTCCTGCACAACTTCTATATCATCGAAATGTCTCAAATAAGTCTTGATGACTGAACATGCTAAGGGTTCATCATCGATCAAAATAACTTTAATCATACTTCTCAGGTAAAATTAGTTGAACAGTAAATTTATTATCCTCAATCTGTGTGGTCAATAAATCATTTCGGGCATAAAGTAAATAAAGTCTTCTGCGTAAACCACTCAGGCCAAAACCGCTGCCTTCTGCGGGTTGCATATCTTCATCAAACGGATTAGATATTTCTATCAAAAGTGAATCGCCCTCGCGCTTTGTGGCAAGGTGAATCACCACCTGACCGGTAGTTCCATACAAGCCAAACTTAATAGCGTTCTCCACCAGGGGTTGTAACAACAAAGGTGGAATAAGCCAAAGCTCAATCTGTTCATCCAAATTCAAACGGACATCTAGCCGATGACCAAAGCGAACTCTCTCTATTGATAAATACAGTTGAAGATATTCTATTTCTTTCGCTAATGTTATCCATTGTTCATCCGCTCGTCTTAATGTTGTTCGCAAAAAATCAGAAAGTTGCTGCACCATTTTTCCGGCTTTTTCAGGTTCGATAATGATGAGTGCGTTGATAGAGTTAAGACTGTTAAAAAGAAAATGAGGTTGAAGCTGAAGCTGAAGTTTTTGTAATTCCGCCTCCTTCACCATCACTTGCGTGGAGGCATCACGATCGTGCGATTCCTGTACTTCTTTCCAGCGATTGTAAAAAATATTGACTAACCCGGTCGAGTTTATCAATAAGAATGCAATGGCCCATCTGATCGGCTTTGATTGATCAAGAAAATTAAGATATTCTGTATTGCCGCCTTGCAGTGGAACTAAGGATTGTTCGGTAATCCATTGAACTAAAAAGGCTAGAATTAAGCTTATTCCTACGGTAATTTGAAATGCACCGTTCTTGGGAAAATAACGATTCAAAAAGCTGCTCAATACGCCAGCGCTGGTCAGACAAAAATTGAAAACAAAAGAATCCCAGGCCGCAATTTCCCAATCAATTCCAAAATATTGATGCAATACCCAAACATGAAAACCCACCCACAAGAAAACAAATCCAAGAATGGGCAGTCGGGTTGTGGTCGAAGAAATTTTTGTGCTCAAGATTTTTTATAATAAGGAGTTGTGCGACAAATTTATCTCGCTATTTCTTGCCAAAGCAAATGCTTTTTGAGATTTCAGTTTTATCTGTTCAATATAAACATTGGCATCCATGGGTTCTTCAGTAGCAGAAAAAAGCTGAATTCCATCTTCTAATTTTCCGATCAGGTGAATATCAGCAACTTCAATGAATTTCCACGTCACTGTTTCATCCTGATCATTTAAAAAACAACTCTCATCCAATCTCCCAATCACGGAAGCTTTTTCATATGCCCATGCTACTTCATCGGCTCGTATCAATCGCCACTGAGCATCAAACTGGGGAGTGTGAGTTCCCTCACCACTCCTCACTTGAAAAATTAATTTAGCAAGATACCAGTTCATGATGCGCTATCTGTTAATTGTAACTTTTGATATCTATTCCACCAAACATTACAAACCCTGTGAGTACTAATTTCTTGCCCGAACCATAAGCTTGGGGCGAGTTACGCTTATCATCCACACCACCTAAGATGGCGGTCACTTCTGATTTCAATTCCCAATTCGATGGTACAATTAATTTCACTCCACCAAAAAGCTGAACCACATCAATCACTACTGTGCCATTAATATCTGCTTGTGAGAGATCGATATCGGTGCCTCCAAAAATGCAGGTGGTCTCACCGCCTTGAAAATTTTTGGAAAATACTTTGCGCTTGTTTCCTCCAAAAACGGTGGTCAGATCGAAAAAGTCTTCTCCACCTTCATCCATACTGACTACACCATCACCCCAGTTTTTTTTTCTCGCTTCACGAGAATTTGAACCCAACACCGAGCGACCAAGAATAAATAAGCCCACAATGATGATTCCTAAAGGGAATGCATAGCGATCAATATCATAAGGGAAACCTGGTATATCATCGATTAAGAAAAATCCACCGATCAAAATCATAACCAACCAACCAATGCCTTCAAATCTTTTGTTGATACCGATGATCACACCCAACGCGATCAAAAATGTCTTCCATGAAAAGAGCCATCCGGGGAAGTACAATAGATCCATGCGATCGAGCAGTAATAAACTGCCTATTACCAAAATAAGAGCGCCTACCCAGAAGCTGCTACTTAATTTTTTTCTGTCGTTATTCATACTCGTTTTGTTTGTTGTATCAAAAGTAACGGCTCTAGTTACAATTGGATAATGTAAATAGGCTATCGACAGAAGAAAGTCGGTGAAACCGGGGATTTTTATCGGTGAAACCGGAACTGCCTGGTAAGACGATAAATCAAAATAGCGGCTCGTTTTGTAAGGTCTTTGAATGTTTTGAGATTCAAAGTTTCTGAAAGTGTATGAGCGCCAACTCCCATACCACCCAAGCCGTCAATGGCCCATGTCTGTGCTTACTTTATTCAATACTGAAAGCAATTGGTAGTTACCTTCTACCGGTGGCATGGATGGAATGCCATCTTCAAAAGTTATAGTTGCATTTGTTTGGGGAAGATGCTGTGCAACAATTGCCTCCATTTTCTTACGCGCATTTATTTTTTGTTCCTCTGATATGAATCGCAAATCACCTTCTACAATTACCTTTTCAGCTACCACATTGGTTTTACCCGATGCAACTCCTTCCCCATCATTAATTTCCGCTGAAGATCCTCCCACTATTAAACCAGGATTGTAAGTAAGATACTGCTCCTGAAGTTGTTTGTAGAATTCAGAAAGGATACGAGAGGCTTCATAAACAGCGCCTGCTCCTGTCCTCTCATTAAATACACCCGATGAGTGTGCGCGCTTACCCGTTACTTCAAGTTTCCATCCGCTTGCTCCCCTTCGTGCCACAGTACCATAACCAAAGCCGGTGGCGGTTTCAAAGCCAAGTGCATAATCACTTCGCTTGGCTACATCAATTATATCTTTTCTACTGATTGAATCCGGATCGCCACCGTGTTCTTCATCACCATGCAGGGCAACAACAATCTGCGATTGGTCAATGGCCTTCGCCTCCATCAAGGCTTTAAGTGCATACAGGATAATCACATCACCACTTTTCATGTCATTGGCCCCAGGCGCAAAAGCCGATGAATCATTGGCTACCCATTTCTGAAACGGACTATCCGGTTCAAACACCGTATCAAGATGGCCGATCAGTAATAAGCGCTTTCCTTTAGAGCCTTTACGTTCTACAAATAGGTGACCTGCTCTATTCATTTCAGACGGCATGTCAATCCAACGTGTATCGAAGCCAATCTTCTTAAATTCTTCATCGAATAAAGTACCCACTTCCCTGACGCCTTTCGCATTGAACGTACCACTATTGATGTTCACCGTTTTTTCAAGAAACGTAAGCGACTGATCATAATTCGCATCGATGTGTTTTAAGATTTCCTTTTCTTTTTTGGTAAGGGTTTGAGCAGTTAAGGAAAAGCAGGCCAAAGAAAGAAAGGCAAGTAACAGATTCTTCATATCTTATTTTTTTATAAAGTAATATGATACACACGTGGAATACAATTTAGAAGTAGTGAAGCGGTTCATTATATTTGATTAGAGTCGATAATTAGAACCCCAACCCAGACCCATGAAAAGGAAAATTACCTCACTTCTGTTTGTTATAATGATTGGCATCGTGTCTGCCGTGGCGCAGCCAGTCAACACGTTCGTAAAAGTAATTGTAGCGCCTGACCATACTGATTGGACTTACAAGCTAAATGAACCCGTCATTTTTAAAGTGACTGTTTTGAAAGATGGAAATCCGCTTAAGAATATCTCCATCAAATATCAGGTAGGCCCTGAGAAAATGGAACCTGTAAAGAAAGATTCTCTCCTGTTGAAAGATGGCACTTTTACCGTTGCTCCAACCACATTAAAAACACCTGGATTTATTCAGTGCATTGCAACAGTCACCTACGAAGGCAAAGAATATCGAGGACTTGCCACTGCTGGGTATGATCCAAATGCAATTAAACCTACTGCGGAAAATCCAAAAGACTTTATTTCGTTCTGGGAAACAGCCAAAGCAGATCTTTCAAAAGTTCCATTGGATGCACGCATGACTTTAATACCAGAACGATGCACCGAGCATGTAAATGTGTATCATGTTAATATTCAAAATTATAGAGCAGGTACCCGGCTTTATGGAATTCTTTGCTTGCCAAAAAAAGAAGGAAAATATCCAGCACTATTACACGTTCCTGGTGCGGGCATTAGGCCTTATGGTGGTGATATTGCGAGTGCTGAAAGAGGCATCATTACTTTTCAAATTGGAATCCACGGAGTTCCAGTAAACATGGATCCTGTTGTCTATAACAATTTAGGTGCAGGTGCACTAAATGGTTATTGGTATTTCAATCTCGAAAACAAAGATCGGTATTATTACAAACGTGTTTATCTTGGTTGCGTTCGTGCCAACGACTTTCTACATAGTTTGCCACAATTTGACGGTGTTAACCTGGGTGTAACCGGTGGAAGCCAGGGTGGAGCGTTATCCATCGTTACTGCCGCACTTGACTCTCGTGTAAAATACCTGGCTGCTTACTACCCTGCGCTAAGTGATTTAACCGGTTACCTCAATGGACGTGCAGGCGGCTGGCCACATTTATTTGATAAGAACAATCTTGCATTCAATAACTCGAAAGAAAAAATTGAAACTAGTGGTTATTACGATGTTGTAAACTTTGCACGACAATTAAAAACTCCTGGGATGTATACCTGGGGGTTCAATGACGAAACATGTCCACCAACTTCGATGTATGCGTCTTATAATGTAATCACTGCTCCAAAATCATTATACCTTGCTTTGGAAACTGGGCATTGGACCTATCCGGAACAAAATGAAAAAATGAATAATTGGATTATTGAAAAGCTTAAAGGTATCAACTGAAATTCTACTTTAAGTAGAATCCCTTTGCTGTGCAAGCTCATAAAAATAAAAAAGGCGGAGAAATCATTCTCCGCCTTTTCATTGTTAGTCGTTCTGTTATTCTTTCACAATGGTAATTGTTCCTAAGTCGGTGACATTACCTAAGGTGACACTCACACTTTCCTTTTGCTGGGGTACATAACCAGTTTTCGGATTGAAACTTACTGTATATGATCCTGCAGGAATTGATCTCAACATAAATTTACCTGCTTCGTCTGTATACGCAGTGGCAACTGTGTCAGTTCCTGAAATTGCAAACACCGCTGGTGAAGCCTCAAGCGGAGTTACTGTTCCTTTAATTGATCCACTCGAAGCTTTCTCTAAAGCGCGGATTACCGGCTTCAAACTGTACGTTCCATTACCTCTATTTACGATAGAGCGTGCAGCATCAAAATCAAGTGTAATCGTGTACGTGATGCCTTCTGTCAATTCTGCCTGAAGGTTCAGTTTAAGTCCTGATTGCTGAGCTGATGGCGTGCTCAATGGCTTTATTTCACCATTTACTTTTACTGAATTGTTATCGCCAAGGATCAAGCGAATTTGTGAAATACGCCCCGCAGGAAGTTCGGCACTCGCTAACAGTGTATCTAAACCATTCGTTAATTCAAGAATATTATAAACACCGCTTTTTACATCCAATGTGGTCCATCCTGAATTTCCATCACTGTTATTGATCTCCACACTCTGAACATCAATATTCACCTCTTCATAATCACCCGGGGCATCAGTAAGCCTTACTTCAAGCTTTGCCGTTTGATTATTTTCACTACAAGCCAGCCAAAAAACGGACAACAATAAAAATTCTGCAATTCTTTTCATAAGTTATTTGTGGTTAAATTAAGCTTCATTTAGACAATAAAGCTACCACCGGGTTTAATCTGCACTCTAAGAAAGAACTTAAATAGTTCCAATTCTCTATAAGACGCCATTTATAAAGTATAAATTGGATTATTGGATGGTCGAAATAATGGTTACATCCATGGGCTGCACACTGGAATTAAAGAATGTTACCTGAGTTCCATCTT
>JAYVTC010000033.1:0-4923 GCA_043774745.1 Cyclobacteriaceae bacterium
AAATTGTTATATATCTTTGCAGCCCGTTCCAAAAAACGGGTTTGCTTTTTAAATAAGTCAAATGAAAACAACGGATCCAATAGCAGATTATTTAACACGTTTGCGCAATGCTATCAAGGCACGTCACCGTGTGGTAGAGGTTCCTGCTTCTAACATTAAGAAGGAGGTAACAAAGGTGCTTTTTGACAAAGGTTACATCCTCAACTATAAGTTTGAGGACACCGACAACAAGCAAGGCAACATCAAAATTGCTTTGAAGTATAACCCAGAGACTAAAGAGTCTGCAATTACAAAATTGCATCGCGTAAGTAGTCCAGGTTTGCGTCAATATAAAGGAGCAGATAGCTTGCCTAAAGTTCTTAACGGACTCGGAATTGCAATCCTTTCTACATCGAAGGGAGTGATAACCGATAAGGAAGCTAAGGCTTTAAATGTTGGTGGTGAAGTTTTGTGTTACATCTATTAATTGTAAGATCATGTCTCGTATAGGTAGATTACCAATTCAACTTCCAAAGGGCGTAACATTCTCGTTCGCGGATCACATTGTGACTGTAAAAGGACCAAAAGGTGAATTGACACAATTAGTTGATCCTGACTTTAAAATATCTTTAGAGAATGGAGAAGTAGTTGTTCAGCGTCCAACAGAACAGAAGCGTCACAAAGCAATGCATGGTTTATATCGTTCACTCATAGCAAATATGGTGGAGGGCGTAAGCAATGGTTATAAGAGGCAATTAGAGTTGATTGGAGTAGGTTACAAAGCAACTGCTCAAGGCAATGTGTTGGATTTAAGTTTAGGTTATTCACACAGCGTAATTGTTGGAATACCATCTGAACTTAAAGTAGTAGCCACTCAAGAGAAAGGTCAAAATCCTACGATTACATTAGAAGGCATTGATAAACAGTTGATTGGCCAGGTTGCAGCAAAGATTAAGTCATTGCGCAGTGTTGAGCCTTATAAAGGAAAGGGTATTCGTTTTGTTGGTGAATTTGTTCGTAGAAAGGCTGGTAAAGCAGCTGCTAAATAATAGCTAATCATGGCAAATATTAAGAATAGAAGAGAGCGGATTAAGAAAGGAATCCGTAAAAATATGGAGGGTACTACAGACAGACCTCGTTTGTCTGTATTCCGCAGCAATAAAGTAATCTATGCTCAGATCATTGATGATTCAAAAGGGCATACGATCACGGCAAGTTCTTCTATTGAACTTGACAAAAAGGGTGGCGTTAATATCGACATATCTAAGAATGTCGGAAAGAAGGTAGCTGAAAAAGCAATAGCCAACGGTGTGAAAGAAATCGTTTTCGATCGCAATGGTTATCTCTATCATGGTAATATCAAAGCTTTGGCTGAAGGTGCCAGAGAAGGTGGATTAAAATTCTAAAAGAGCATGACACAAAGTAACGTCAGCACAGTAAAGGCGAGTGAAATCGACCTGAAAGAAAAAGTGGTAGCGATCCAACGAGTAGCCAAAGTGGTGAAAGGTGGTAGAAGATTCAGCTTTGCCGCTATTGTAGTAGTAGGAGACGGAAATGGAGTTGTAGGTTATGGACTTGGTAAAGCCAATGAAGTAACTGATGCAATTACCAAAGGCATTGATGATGCTAAGAAACATTTGGTTAAGGTGCCTATCATTAAAGGTACTGTTCCTCATGAGTCACTAGGCAAATTCGGTGGTGGCTTCGTATTACTTAAGCCAGCTTCTCCTGGTACGGGAGTAATTGCAGGAGGTGCAATGCGCGCTGTTTTGGAAAGTGCCGGAGTACATAACGTATTGGCAAAGTCCAAAGGATCATCAAATCCTCACAATGTGGTTAAAGCTACTTTCAAAGCATTAACTACTATGCGTGATCCTCAAACCATCGCGCGTAATCGTGGAGTTTCTTTATCAAAAGTTTTCAACGGATAAGAGTTATGGCAAAAGTTAGAATTACTCAAACCCGCAGTACCATAAAAAGACCTGAAACTCAACTGAGAACAATTCAGTCATTGGGATTAGGTAAAGTTCATCGTTCAGTTGAAGTGGAGTATACTCCACAAATTCAAGGCATGGTGAAAAAAGTAAAACACTTAGTGAGCGTAACCGAATTATAACATGAAGCTGCATACTCTTAAACCGGCTGATGGAGCGGTAAAAAATAACAAGAGACTCGGAAGAGGTCAAGGTTCTGGTGGTAGTACTGCAGGCCGTGGTCATAAAGGAGCCCAGTCTCGTTCTGGATATTCCAAAAAATTTGGATTTGAAGGTGGTCAGATGCCACTTCAAAGACGTATTCCAAAGTTTGGTTTCAAGAACAATAATAAAGTATACTTCAAAGCAATCAATTTGGATGCTTTAGAAGACCTTGCACAAAAGACAAGCGTATCTGCTATTACATTTCAATTGATGGTTGAGAATGGAATCGTGGGAAAGAAGGATAGCGTTAAAATTTTAGGGCGTGGTGAGTTGAAATCAAAAGTAAGCGTTGAGGCTCATGCCTTTTCTGCCACCGCAACTAAAGCAATTGAAAACTTAGGCGGTACCGCCACAACTGTGAAATAATGAAACGTTTCTTTACAACCATAAAGAACATCTTTTCAATCGAGGACCTGAGGACCAAGATCTTCAATACAATCGGATTCCTGATCATATTTCGTTTAGGCTCCTATATTGTGCTTCCTGGAATTGATCCTAATCTTCTTTCTGGAAATCAGGGTGGTATTTTTGATTTGTTGAACACATTCCTTGGAGGTTCATTTAGCAGAGCTTCAATTTTTGCTTTAGGAATCATGCCTTATATTTCGGCATCTATTGTTGTTCAATTGTTAACTGTTGCCGTGCCTCATTTCACCAAATTGCAAAAGGAAGGTGACAGTGGTCGTAAGAAATTGAATCAGTTCACTCGTGTTTTAACTATTTTGATCACGGCTGCTCAATCGTATGGTTACATCCGAGCTACTGTGAATGCGGAAGCTATTTTGAATCCTGGAATTTTCTTCACAGTAAGTTCAATAGTAATTTTGGTAGCAGGTACTATGTTCTGCATGTGGTTAGGTGAGCGTATCACTGACAAGGGTATCGGAAACGGTATAAGTATGTTGATCATGATCGGTATCGTATCACGTTTCCCTGCAGCGATCTATCAGGAACTTGACGCCAAGGGAATGAATGGAATGCTGTTGTTTATCATCGAGATCCTTGCTCTCTTCTTTGTAGTAGTTGGTGTAATTGCATTGACCCAAGCAACAAGAAGAATTCCTGTTCAGTACGCTAAGCAGGTAGTTGGAAATAAGTTATATGGCGGCAAGCGTGATTTCATCCCTTTGAAGTTGAACTCAGCGGGTGTTATGCCCATCATCTTTGCTCAGGCATTGATGTTCATACCCCCTCTCGTAGCTCAGATTTGGAGAGACAGTGATGTGGGTGCTTATGTAGGAACTACGTTTGCGGACTTTACATCATGGCAGTACAATCTCTTGTTTGGTATTTTAATCCTGGTGTTCACATTCTTCTACACTGCGATTACAGTCCCTTCTAATGACATTGCAGATAATTTGAAAAGAAATGGTGGTTTTGTACCGGGCATCAAGCCTGGAAAGCAAACTGCTGAATTTATAGACAGTATTTTATCAAAGATTACTTTACCAGGTGCCATCTTCTTAGCGGCCGTTGCTATTCTACCAGCTTTTGCTGTCAGAGTAGGGATTACGCAGAATTTTGCTCAATTCTACGGTGGTACATCTCTATTGATTTTGGTTGGTGTTGTGCTTGACACACTCCAGCAAATTGAGAGCTACTTGTTGATGAGGCATTATGAAGGAATGATGAAGTCAGGAAGAGTAAAAGGACGTTCTCAGTTTGCTGCGGCTTAAAGTTGAATGATTCATTTAAAGACTGAAGAGGAAGTTCAGATCATAAAAGAAAGTGCGCAAATCTTAGGAAAGGCGCATGCTGAAGTAGCCAAGAGGTTGAAACCCGGGGTGAAAACGAATGATCTGGATAGAGTTGCCGAAGAGTTTATACGTGATCATCAAGGTGTGCCTTCTTTTAAGAATTATGGAGGGAGTTTCCCTGCCACTCTTTGTATCTCAGTAAATGAGATCGTGGTGCATGGATTTCCTGGGGAATATGAAGTAAAAGAAGGGGATATCATATCCATCGACTGTGGGGTTCAATTTAAGGGATTTCATAGTGACTCGGCTTACACCTATCCTTTGGAAGGCGTAAAGCAAGAAGGCATTGATCTGTTGACCCGAACATATAACTCGTTATATCTCGGAATTGAGCAGGCCAAGGATGGAAATCGAATCGGTGACATTGGTTTTGCAATTCAAAACTATGTGGAGCAGTTTGGTTACGGAGTGGTTAGGGAGTTAGTAGGTCACGGTGTCGGAAGAAATCTTCACGAAGATCCAGAAGTTCCTAACTATGGAAAGAGGGGAAAAGGTATGAAGATTGAAGCAGGTATGGTTTTCGCCATTGAGCCGATGATCAATATGGGAACCAAGAATGTGGTTCAGGAGCGAGATGGTTGGACCATTCGCACTATGGATCGCAAACCATCAGCTCACTTTGAGCATATGGTGGCAGTATTTGAGAACAGAACGGAAGTATTGACAACACACGAATATTTAGAAGAAGCTTATTCATTCAAGTGGCGAAACAAAAGTCGATAGAACAAGACGGAACAATATTGGAGGCATTGTCCAATGCAATGTTCAGAGTACAGTTGGAAAATGGCCATGAAGTGTTGGCACATATTTCAGGTAAGATGAGGATGCATTACATCCGTATTCTGCCAGGAGACAAAGTACGATTGGAAATGTCACCATATGATTTAACTAAAGGAAGGATAACATTTAGATACAAATAAGATGAAAGTAAGAGCATCTATAAAGAAACGGAGCGCTGATTGCAAGATCATCAGACGCAAAGGCAAGTT
>JAYVTC010000034.1:0-3064 GCA_043774745.1 Cyclobacteriaceae bacterium
ACTGTAAATTCATTACCGACACCACCGGTTGTATCGAATATTACATATTGTCAGAATGCTACAGCCACCACATTAACAGCGACCGCGCTAAGTGGTCACACGTTGTTATGGTATGGAACCAATGCTACTGGAGGCACTTTGAGCACTTCGGCACCGATTCCCTCCACGGCAACAGCCGGCACGACTACTTATTATGTAAGTCAACGTAACACTGCTACAAGTTGCGAAAGTGAACGTGGAAGTATAACAGTGACTATCAAATCAGCACCTAAGCCAACCATCACGGCAACTGGAGTGGGTACAGAGAATGTATTATTGAATTCCTCAGCTTCCAGTGGCAACCAATGGTATAAGGATGGATTTGCCATAGCGGGAGCTACATCACAGACCTATTCCGTTTTGGGTAATGGAGTGTACCAGGTCAATGCTACGGTTGATGGTTGTATCAGCGCATTATCAGAACCTTTCACAGTTATTGTAACTGCAGTAGAAGATATCGTGGAGCCGATGAGTCTGAAACTATTCCCAGTTCCGTCTTGCCAGGTAATTAGCATACAACTTACTGGAGTGAAAGAGGATGAGACTTCAGAGATAATGATTTTTGATATGTCGGGACGAGTGGTGGATAAACAAAGCATGAGAGGGAAGGAGAGTACATTAATGATTGAGGAATATCCGGCAGGAGAATATTTTTTACGGCTAAGCAATAAGTCCTTCCTATTGAATTCAAGGATTGTCAAATATTAAATGAAGAGACCCACTCATTCATTAAATCTATTTTCCGAAAGGCATGGAAGAGTACACCTTAATGTTGCGGGGCAGTGTGCGTGGATTCCTTTTTTCAATATAATAAAAGAGTTATTGTTGCGCTTAGAAAAAAAGAGGGAAACATCCATATCAATTTCTTCATATTATCGTAATTTCAAGTTGTCTGTAGAATCTAATTTTGAATAACCTGAAGTTCGGGTTAACTTTTTGAATGAAAATTATTATGATGAGTTGGCACTTAATCAATAATAAGATTTGTTTGCTGATCGTATTTTTTTGTGTTCATGGGTCAGCATTTTCACAATCTATTACCCGTGGTCCTTATTTACAAAAGGCTACATCAACCTCCATGCTCGTTCGTTGGTATACGGATGTAAGCGTGGATGGCAAAGTGACTTACGGAACAGATCCGGGCAATTTATCGGAAATCGCAAATGAGACAGGCGGCTCTACGACCAATCATCGGGTACAGCTAAACGGTTTAGCCCCTTATACAAAATACTATTACAGTATAGGAACCAGCACGGCTATAATTCAATCGGGTACAGAGAATTATTTTTTAACATCACCACTATCCAATGCAGAAGGCAAGTATACTTTTTGGGTTACGGGGGATGCGGGAGATGGTTCAACCCGACAAAAAGCTGTACGAGACCGCTTTATAAATTACATGGGAAGCAACATTACGAATGGCTGGTTACTGCTAGGTGATAATGCTTACAATGAAGGAACCGATCCAGTATATACCACTAACTTTTTTGAGATATATCAAAGTAATATAATGCGGAATACACCCTTGTGGCCCGCTACAGGAAATCATGAATATGCAAACAGCTTTAGTCGTCAGAAGGACCAGAACATTCCTTATTTTGGAATTTTTGATCTTCCTACTAATGGTGAGGCGGGAGGCGTTCCTTCCAATTCGGAAGCGTATTATTCATATGATTATGGGAACATTCACTTCATAGCGCTGGATTCCTATATCATTGAAAGCAACACGTATCGGTTATTCGATGTGCTCGGACCTCAAGTGCAATGGCTAAAGCAGGATTTAGCAGCAAATACAAAAAAGTGGACGATTGTTTATTTTCATCATCCTCCTTTTACGATGGGTTCACACAATTCAGATACAGAAACTGAATTGGTAAAGATTCGTGAAAACATTGTTCCCATCCTGGAGCAATATGATGTAGACCTTGTCTTGTCGGGTCATAGCCACAGCTACGAACGCAGCAAGCTCATGAAAGGACATTTTGGATTTGAATCTTCATTTGACCCATTGATACATCATCTAAGTCAGTCGAGCGGTAAATATAATGGAACGGGAAACTCATGTGCCTATACCAAAGATTCACCAACTGCGGTAGGTGGAACAGTATATGTTGTGGCGGGTTCTTCTGGTAAGACAGATTGGGGACAATCCGGGTTTCCACATAATGCCATGTATTATGGACAAGATGCCTACGGAGGTTCATTAATCCTGGAAATTGAAGAAAACAGATTAACAGGTAAATGGTTGAATGAATTTGGCGTTACTCAAGACCAATTCACGGTTATGAAAGCGGTGAATAAGGTGAACAACATAAACGTTAATTCGGGTGAAAGTATCACTATGAATGCATCCTGGGTTGGCCAGTATGAGTGGGAACATTCCGGGCAAACATCTCGCAGTGTTATCATCACACCATCATCATCAGAAACGTATATGGTTACCGATCCATACCAATGCATAACAGATACTTATAATATTAATGTTGGTGGCGCATCTGCAACAATCGGTATATCATCTATCGGTTTCACTGAAACTTGTGCAGGATCCGATGTGAATATTACATATACTGCATCGGGCGTGTTTTCTGCAGGCAATACATTTACCTTACAGTTAAGTAACGCAGCAGGAAGTTTCACTTCATCAATCAATATCGGCACACTCCCGAGCACAGCTTCAGGAACTATTAGTGGTGCCATTCCAGGCAATACCCCAGGAGGAAGTAATTATCGAGTAAGAGTTGTCTCTTCTAATCCGGTGGTTACCGGTTCACAGTCCAGTACTTTTACGATAAGTGCTCCAGCAGCTGCATCAGTGGGAACTATTACGCAACCAACATGTAGTGTAGTAACTGGAAGTGTAGTATTAAACAATTTGCCGGCATCAGGCACGTGGACATTAACCAGAAGTCCTGGAGGAATCACGACCACAGGAACCGGAACCAGTACAACGATATCAGGACTTGCAGCAGGAACGTATACTTATTCAGTAACCAATGCATCAACATGTGTTTCACCAGCATCGGCT
>JAYVTC010000035.1:0-3292 GCA_043774745.1 Cyclobacteriaceae bacterium
AAATCGAAAAAATAATGACATGACCTTGCTTTGCTAACACACTATCGTCTGGCAGTTGTTTTAATCTAAGATCTATTTGAATGAATCTATTAATCGTCTCTAATACAGAACGCAATACGTTCACCACTATTTATGACAGCGTTTTGAATATGCCTAAACATGTAAAATGGAAAATTTTAGGAAACAGTGAATTCCATCCCGAACTTATTTCACTTTTCGGCAAAGATCGTTTCATTGATATTCCGATTCCTAATTTAAGGGAACATGTGCAGGAGGAAAGTAAGCCTTTTGCTTTTCTGGAGCTGCTTTCAGAAAGGCACATCCTGATACCCACCGATTTTCAAAGCCTTAAGTTTCTGACTAAAAACAGAAAATCCTTCGGTGACCATATTGTTTGCAAGCTGATGGATAAAGGCATGCTGCTTTATCTTGATGATAAACATAACATTAATAAAATTGCCGAAGAGTGCACTGTGCGATCTCCTAAAGAATATGTTTTTTCTGAGTTACAAACGTTACCCTCCAACCACCGGCTGGTGATTAAACCGAATTTAGGCGATGGATCAACGGGAGTATTCATTAGCCAAAACAAACAACAGGCCATTGACTATTATGAACAACTGACGCCAGAAAATAAACAGAAGCAAGTCATACAGGACTACGTTGATGGCGAAGATCTATATTATTACGGCATCTGCCATACAGGAAAAATACCCGTGAGCGGAATTCTTAAACCCGGCCCATTTAAACACCTGGGAGCACACTTTGTGGATAATCCATCCGTGGATGAAAATGCCAAAAAAATTATCGGACACTACCAATACAGCGGCCCTGTTTCCATCGATTTCCGGATAGATAAAAAAACAAAAGAAGCTTACCTGATTGAAATAAATCCACGGAATGGAAATAACAGCTATCTCTTTAATGTTGCCTCTACAAATTGGTTATTCGAATTGGCCAAAATTTCAGAGAATCCTGATTATTATTCGACAACGCATAAAATAATAACCAGTAAGTGGATATGCTATTGCAGAATTCCGATGGTTTACTTTTTTTATAAATGGAAAATCTATTCGCGATGGAAGCAGATTGCATGATGGTGCACGACCTGCGCAACAATACATAAGGGTGAGTAGGAAATAGGGAAGTAATTTTGTTGCCCTGGTCCATTTGATGAAGTGTGATGCACTCAAATTTTTATCATCTTTATAATAGCGTTACAATCCCTGGTAAAAAGAATAGTGTTTTGCCTTCATATCGGTTATCACCTTCTTAAGTTCGTCTGAGGGATCTCCAAATACCTCCAATGACAAGTCACTGATCTGTAAGATTTTTCCAAGCAACTCCCCCACATTAGTCATGTGATTAAAAACAGCATTAGAATCAGCAAAATTTTCTCTCACTGTACATTCTGTAAATTCTTCGTTAAAGAACCAGTCATACTGAAGAGTGGTATTTTTTTCTTTTTCTTTTACCACTGTCATGGCTTGTACAGCCAGCGCTTTAAACTCATTAAGCTTGCCGGTATGAATCTTAAATAGCGCATTGGTTTGCAGGTTGTTCATAATAGATTGGTTTGGTAGAAATAAATTAATGGAAATGAAATATAAAGAAATTATTAACCTTTGTAAATCATTTTGTTGTGGATTTCTTTCCTGGCGGGGTTAATAGTATAATTTTTATCGAGCAAGTGAATGATTTTAGCATGAAATTATATTAACTGAAGTAAATTTTATATCTTCCTACTTCTTAGCTATTCGTTTAGTAGATAAAATCCACCATTCATTTAACCTCACCCCTAATAACATGGCAACAATATTGATCACTGGCACCAGCAAAGGCATTGGCATGGTAGCCGCGCTAACATGTGGAAGAGCAGGCCATCACGTTGCAGCGACCATGCGCAACCCTGGTCAAGCAACTGAGCTTATGGAAACGATCAAAAAAGAAAACCTGCCCATCAAGGTTTTCAAAATGGATGTAGATGATGACACCTCCGTGAATTCAACGATAACAACAATCACCAAAGAGATGGGTGAGATTGACGTGCTGGTTAATAATGCTGGCATTGAACGCATGGGTTCTGTTGAAGAAACATCGCTGGCCGATTTCCGTGCTGTGATGGAGACTAATTACTTTGGTGTTATCCGTTGCATTCAGGCCGTTGTGCCAGCCATGAGAAAAAGAAAGAACGGTTGCATCATCAATGTCACTTCCGTGGCAGGACGCATTGCATCGCCATCGATGTCGCCCTACTCGGCTTCTAAATTTGCACTGGAATCCTTGAGTGAAATTCTGGCACAGGAGGTTAAATCGTTTGGCATTCGTGTCGCGATTGTTGAGCCCGGCATTATTGATACTGCTATGGCAAGACACGTTACCGTTGAGCCTTCTCCCTCAAATTATTCACATCAGAAAAGATTATCATTACTCTTCACAGCATCGCTGGAGCATCCAGTACATCCATCCATCGTGGCCGATAAAATACTCGAGATTGCTGTAAATGACACAGGGCAACTTCGTCATCCTGTTGGGCCGGATGCATTACCTTTTCTTGGCTGGCGCCAATCTATGAATGATGAAGCCTGGTTAAGTCTTGCCTCCCTCGATGATGAAGGCTGGTACGATCGCATCAAAGCGGACTTTGGAATGGATGTGCGCCCTGTTATTGTCTAGGTGAGTTTGAGTTAGACGTAAGTGAACCAAAAGTAATAAAAGCAGAAAGTAATTTGATATGCGGAGAGACAGGGATTCGAACCCTGGTACCGACAAGTCGGTAAACGGTTTTCGAGACCGTCCCGTTCAACCACTCTGGCATCTCTCCTATGGTTCCTTAAAAATAAAAACTCTCCAGCTATACCAGGAGAGTTTTACTATGACTTTAATCAGAAACGTATTCTTATTCGAAGCGCAAGCTTTCAATCGGGTCAAGCTTGGAAGCCTTGTGGGCTGGATAATAGCCCGATAATAAACCTACCACAATACAAATCACCATACCCACCATCATCCACATCCACGGCACAATAAAGGCGGAGATACCCATGGCGCGCGAAATCAGGTTGCCTATGACGATGCCCAATATAACACCTCCTATTCCACCCAACACACACACTACTATGGCCTCAATCACGAACTGCTGTCGAATACGAAGTGTGGTGGCGCCAAGTGCTTTGCGCACGCCAATCTCACGAGTACGTTCTGTTACCGAAACGAGCATGATATTCATCAACGCGATAGAAGCTCCTAGCAAGGTGATAAACCCAACGCCAAATCCGCCAAAGCGCAAACCATT
>JAYVTC010000036.1:0-4373 GCA_043774745.1 Cyclobacteriaceae bacterium
GACTGGTTTCTTTTCTTATGAAGAAGTGGACGTGAAGGGAGTGAAAATCAGACCCATAGATCTTACTGCAAAACTTTTGTTTCCTAAATGGAAATTGAAACCAGGTGAAGAAGAATTCACAGTAATGCGCATCCGCATGTCAGGAGAAGAAAATGGTCAGCAAAGAAAAATTCAATACGACCTTTACGATAGCACTGAAAAATCGTCCGGAACGCTATCGATGGCTCGAACCACGGGATATACGTGCACCGCTGCCGTGCACCTTGTATTAGATGGAAAGTACGACCGAAAAGGAATAAGCCCGCCAGAGTATTTGGGTGAAGATGAAAATAATTTCAAATTTATTCTGAATTATCTGAAAGACAGGGGAGTTGAATATCGGGTAAATTAGTTGGTGAAAACAAGAATATCAGAGTCAACTCGAATAATTTAATAATTAGTACATTACTGCTCCTAAATTTTTCAAATGACTGAAACTAAAAAGCCGAGTTTACTTCAAGCTTTTATCCCCATTGCAACTCTTGTCGTATTTCTTTCAATCAATGTCTTCGTATTTGGAAGTGGTGCTACGGATGGTCCCAACCAGATCGCCCTATTATTAGCCGCATCTGTTGCTGGAATTATTTCATGGCGCTTAGGCCATTCCTGGGAAAAAATTGAAATGAGCATCGTAAAAAGTATAAGCTCTGCTATGGGCGCTATGCTGATTCTTTTAGTGATTGGATCATTGTCAGGTGCCTGGTTACTCAGTGGTATTGTGCCAGCTATGATTTATTATGGACTCAAAATACTTAATCCCACCATTTTTTTATTTGCTGCTTGCGTAGTGTGTTGCATCGTATCGTTGGCCACCGGCAGTTCATGGTCCACGGTGGCTACAGTGGGTGTTGCCTTGCTGGGAATTGGAAAGACGTTAGGAATTCATGAGGGAGTGATTGCAGGAGCTATCATTTCGGGGGCTTACTTTGGCGACAAGATGTCTCCCCTTTCTGATACCACCAATCTTGCCCCCGCTATGGCAGGAACCGATTTGTTCACTCACATCCGCTACATGATGCTCACCACCATTCCAACCTTGATCATCACATTAATTATTTTCTTTGTGTGGGGATTTACAATCAACTCTTCCGGTTCAACCGATACCAATGAGGTACTCGTAGCCATTGATCAGGCCTTTAATTTAAATCCATTACTATTCGCGGTGCCTGCGTTAGTGCTATTCATGATCGTGAGAAAAGTACCTGCCATTCCAGCATTGCTGGTAGGTTCAGTTCTCGGAGGTGCCTTTGCTGTTATTTTTCAACCACAAATCATTGATCAGGTTTCTGGAATTTCCAATGATCCTTTGAAATCATCCTTTGTTGCTGTAATGAAAGCGTTGGCTGTTTCGATTAATATTCAAACTGAAAATGCCATGATCTCTGATTTACTATCTTCAGGAGGCATGGCCGGAATGCTCAACACAATCTGGTTGATTTTAGGTGCGATGATATTCGGTGGTGTTATGGAATCATGCGGATTGTTAATGCGCATCGTTGAGGAAATTATAAAATTTGCTCACTCCACCGGATCATTAGTAGCATCAACAGTGGTAACAAGCATATTTTTTAATCTTACTGCAGGAGATCAATACATGGCTATTGCAATACCCGGAAGAATGTTTGCAGAAACCTATCGCAAGAAAGGCTATAAACCAGAACTGCTGAGCCGCACATTAGAAGATGCCGGCACTGTTACCTCTGTGCTTGTTCCATGGAATACATGCGGAGCTACGCAGGCAAAAGTACTTGGCATTTCAACCTGGGTGTATGCGCCTTATTGCTTCTTTTGCATCATCAGTCCTTTGATGACTATGTTGCAAGCCTATATGAATTATAAAATCCGAAGACTGGATGACCCTGCCCCTGCCAAATAACAAACTCACCATTACAAATGAGGAAATCAATGCGCTTCCACTAGGAGCGTTTGAAGGGAAAACTATTATCGTTTCGGAAGAGAAAAAAATAATTTATGCATTAGATGAAATCAAAGAACATGAGGTTGTCGGATTTGATACCGAGACAAAACCCGTTTTTGTGCGTGGTCAACAAAACAAAGTTGCCTTGATGCAGGTTGCCTTACCCGATAAAGTTTTTCTGATCAGACTTAAGCAAACGGGAATAACACCACACCTCATTGAATTTTTAGAAAGTGACAATATTTTGAAAGCCGGTGTTGCGCTTCGCGATGATATTAAGGCATTGCAAAGATTAAAGCATTATAAGCCTGCCGGTTTTATCGAGCTGGCAACCATGAGTAAGGTGGCTGGGCTTCAGGTTGAAAGTGTCAAAAAATTAACCGCGCTCCTTTTAGGATTTCGAATTTCAAAAAGTGCACAGACTTCCAATTGGGAAGCCGAGGTGCTTCATGAAAAACAAATCAGCTACGCTGCTACCGATGCGTGGGTTTGTTTGCAGATTTATCAGAAGCTGATAGGAAGGTAATAGGAGCGAAATTAGGGTAATCTCTGTAGGCCCGAATAGTGAGATTATTAATATTCACTTGGCACCACCCCAAACTCTTCTTTAAACACTTTGCTGAAATAACTCAGATTTGAGAAGCCAACTCCATACGCCACTTGCGATACCGGGCCCCACTTCTCATGCAGTAACTGTGCAGCTCTGTGTAATCTTAATTTTCGAATCAGTTCATTCACAGATATATCAGTCAAACCGGACACCTTACGATATAACTGCACCCGGCTCATGCCCATGTCTTCAGCCAGTGACTCCACACTCAATTGTTCATCACTCAAGCGCTCCAGAATTTTCTTCTTCACCGACTGTAAAAACCTTTCATCCTCAGACAGCACTTCTACCTGCGGTGCTGAACTTATCAATTCGGCTCTCAACCTTTCGCGTAGTTTCATTTGTCGCGCTACTCCGTTTCTCACCTTCAGCAACAACTCCTGTTTGTTGAAGGGCTTGGTCAGGTAATCATCTGCTCCGCTCTGCAGGCCGCTGATTTTGCTTTCATCGGATGATTTCGCTGTAAGAAGAATGAGAGGAATGTGGCTGGTGTGAATATCCTTTTTGATTTTAGCAACCATCGCAATACCACCCATCTCCGGCATCATCACATCACTGATGATCATATCCGGAATTTGTTCGGTGGCTTTCTTCAATCCGTGTAATCCATTTTCTGCCTCGACATAACTAAACTCCGCTCCGAGGCATTCGATAATGAAAGCCCGCACATCGGTGTTGTCTTCTACAACGAGTATGAGAGGTTTATTCGAATCCTGTTGGTCGTGGTTGGCCGTAGATTGCTGGTTGACCGTTGGCCTAACGATCCCGTCTGCTATCGGCATATGACTGATGGCCAATTCTTCACTTACGACTTTTATCTCTTCAGTTTCAACTCTTTCAACGGGCAGTGTTAATATAAATTCTGTTCCCTTGCCCACATCACTTTGCACGGTGATCGTACCACCTATGAACTCCGTCAACTCTTTCACTAAAGCCAAGCCTATACCTGTTCCTACTTCTTTATGCGCTTCGCTTACCTGGTGGAAGCGTTCAAAAATTTTCTGTTGCTGGTCAGCTGGAATGCCGATTCCTGTGTCTTTTACTTTTATAATTAGTTGCTGGTTGTTAGCTGTTGGTTGTTCGATTACAGCATTTACAAAGACTGATCCGCCTGATGGAGTAAATTTGATCGCGTTGTTAATCAGGTTTATGATAATCGTTTCTACTTTGTCTTTGTCGAAAAGGGTATGGTGACTTTCATTGGGTACGTTTATTTGAACTGAAACATTTTTCTGTCGAGCAAAGGATTCGAATGAACTGGCGATCGCACGAATAAAAGTATACACTTCTCCGACTGCTTTCTCGAGTTTCAAACTTCCCGACTCAAGTTTTGCTAAATGAAGTAGTTGATTAATAAGTTTTAATAAATGATCTGAATTGCGTTGAACTAGCTTTAACTGATCAATTACCTTTTTTCTATCGATATCATGTTGATTGTTTACAAATTGATCAATGATATTTTGAACTGGTCCCTTAATAAGTGTGAGCGGTGTTCGAAACTCATGACTGATGTTCGTGAAGAAAGAAGTTTTAACCCGATCCACTTCTTTGGCCCTCTCCAATTCAAAGTGTTCTTTCTCCTGCTCTACTTTCGCCAGTGTTAGGTTTGACTTTAATCTTTCACGTTGTACGATATTACTTCTCGCCCAATACAATAAGCCAACCACCATTAACCCGTAACCTGTGTACGCCCACCACGTGCGCCACGGGGTGGAAGGATGTTGACTTTCAATGTGCGCTCCTGATCACTCCACACGCCTTGATGATTGCTGGCCTTCACCCGGAATGTGTAAGTGCCTGCAGGCA
>JAYVTC010000037.1:0-49604 GCA_043774745.1 Cyclobacteriaceae bacterium
TAACATTGCACCAAGGCTGTAGCGTGGGAGTTGACCACATTCCAACATCAGATATGATTACAATAATTATTAACTGACACAGTTTACTTTACAGACCCCAATTTATGGTAACACCTACATTACGCAACGTACTTACAACTTGGCTATTGACAACTAGCCCCCATTGATCATTTGCTTTCGCATCTTCAGTTGAAAGTCGTTAGGAACAATTTCAAGTCCTTTTTCTAATAACTGTTTAGCTTTAGCTTTTTGTCCTTTTTTGAAATAGTAAACGCAAGCTTCTGAATAAGCCATTCCAACAGCATCGGGATTAAGCAGGGTAATATTTTTATTTGTTTCATAGAGTGCCTCAAACATTTGTTGATATTTTCCACTTCGAGCAATATCCGGCTTTTTAAAATTATCTCCGAATTCAACCACATAGACCAGAGCCATCATAGAGTTGAAATTATTATTCTGCTCTAGAGAGTTAAAGCGTGCTTTATAGGACTCCAGTATAACCCTGTTGTTGCGTTCGTTGCGGAAGGACTGCCCTAAACAGGAAACAAAAATACCGCCCAAGTCGACATTATTAGGTTGTATTTCCAACGCATTGGCAAAGAAAGTTTTAGCGCGGGTATAATTTCCCTGATTATAGAACACACGACCATTTTCATAGTTGTAGATGTAGCTAATCTCTTTTTCTAATTCGGGATCGGTAATATTGCGAAGCACTTCTTCATAACACTTTTTGTAAAGTTCTTTATTGTTATTCTTCGCCAGAACAGTCTGAGTAATACTATAAAATTCACCCTTGATCATATCAGTTGTTATACCTGCGTTTTTAAATCGGGAAATTCTTCCAATGAGGGTTGATTTTTCAAATGGATCCAGATTAATCCGATCAAGGCTGAGTGCTGTGAAACTCGCCAACAAATACTCAGATCTTGTGTTAGGGTAGTAGAGGTACCCTTTTTTTATTTGTTCGTATGCCCCTGTAATATCTTTATGATCTCGCTTAAATATTCCATCGTTTAGATAATGAATGCCGATTAGTTGGGTCAGATTGATATTCTCATTTCCAAAATAGTATTTATTGAAAAGAGCATCTACGTTGGAAGATTGTGATTCTGAACTCCCTATGATTTTTTGATCTTTTAATGTGCTAATAAATTTTGATTTGAATTCAGTATCGAAAGAAAGAAATCCAGACATCGGTGTTGTGGTTTCAATTAATATGTTCTCTGCACTGGGATAGGCCACCAGATAAACATGCGTGGGCTCTTCTTTAATTACATATGGAATATTCAGCTTTTCAAAAAACAAAGCATATAATGCAGTGGCGGTAACGCAATTGTAATTTCCTGTTTTTACTATTTCGTAAAACCGATTTTCAGCTTCATACTTTGCGAGAAACCTATCGTGGATTAGTTGATAAATGTATTTTATTTTTTTATCGTTCTTTTTTTTAAGGGCATCAGATGAGTTTATCTCATTAAGCGTATGGTTGAATTTATCTTTAAAAAATTTAAGATCTTGATCAGCCGTACTAGAATTAGCTAAAAACAGTCGCACGAAGTCTTTATTATTTTCTTTCAGAAATCCCTGAAAAGATATTTCTTCAAACTGGGATGAAAAACTCAGTTCATTCCAGCGCACCAATGAGTCAGCGAAGTGAGCTTGAGTTTTGATGGTGCTTAAAAAAAGGCAAAGAAGAAAAAGTTGTTTCATTCAGGAAGCATTTATCTGTTCAAGATACTGGAATCCCGGAAAATGGAAAAATATTTTAAATAGACGTTACCAATAATGTACTATTAATCATCTCATTATCTTGATTTCAATATAACCTGTTGGCCAGGTTTCGTTTTTAATGTAATAATATCATTAGCAAGACTATAGGTACTGTTATCCATACTAAAATTTTGAAAAACGTTTCTTATTTTCAGTTCACCTCCTTTTTCACTCACGACAGAAATGGTCTTCACTTTTCCGTTTTCACGTTTTGCGGAAATCACAAACGCCCCCTCAGCCCGTAGCTGATGGAAAGAAGCATTTTTCCAGTCTTCTGGAATGGCTGGGAAAACTTCAATCACTCCATCATGACTTTGCAACAACATCTCCTGCACGGCAGAGGCAAAAGCAAAATTTCCTTCCAACGTAAATGGCCGATAACGGAAGGAAGATAATTTCCCTTCGCATTGATCTCCGTTCACATGAAAACTATTGGGAAGCACAAAGCAGGAAGCAAACTTCTGAAGGGTCTCCGCAGCTTTTTGTCCTTGCTTCATGCGCGCATACATATTGGCCTGCCAGCTAAAGGAGTAGCCCACCCACATCATAGATCCGTTTTTCTCCAGCACATTCATTGAGGCATCAATTATTTTTCGATCTGATTCCTTTGAATATTCCAAAATGCCAAGTGGATGAAAAGCCATGAGATGAGAAAAGTGACGGTGCGATTCGGCAAAAGATATTCCCGGAGCTACAGCTAAAGAACCGATTTCATCTTTACTTAAGTTTGGCCATTGGTTCAACTGCTTACGCCAGTGTTCTGCTTCATTGTTAAAATTCAATTCGAGAGCAAGTTCAATGGCTTTGATGTAAGTCCATCGTATAATGGCTAAATCATAATTTGTTGTTTCAGTGAACCATGCAGTAATGTTGTTGTCATTAATCTCGGGGCTGGAACTCAGTGGTAATTTTCTTTTTCCATTTGTATCAGTTAAAGATATGTTGTCAAAGAAAGTAGCAACATCACGAATCCACGGATATGCTTTTTCTTTTAGAAAATTCTTATCCATCGAATAGCGCCATTCCAAATAAAAATGATGAGCTAACCAGCCAGCTACGGTGGGGGAGCATGAGTATTGTATCCATCCACCCATTTCTTTTCCTTCTAATGTGGTTACGCCTGGCACGTTGAGACCATCCACACCAAAGTAGTGTTGTGTATATTTTTCAAATACTGGTTTACTACTCCACAACCAATTCGTAAATCCTCGTGCTTCTTTCAGGTGATTGCCAGAGTAGGAGGGCCAATAGCTGAGTTGCGTATTTAAGTCATTATGAATATCTCCTTTCCAGGGAGGAAGATTTCCGTTGTCGGCTGTCCAGATGGCTTGCAATGTTATTGGAGGTGCATAGTCGCGGGCAGCACAGGCAAATTTATAATTCTCAAGATACCATTGCCGCTCAATGAGAGAGTCGGGCACCGATAATGTAGATTGATTCCAGTAATCATTCCACCAGTTTTTGTTTTCATGATAATCTTTTTCAAAACCCCTTTTCAAAGCTTGATGTGTTTCTTCTTGTGCGCTGATGTTTTTGAAATTGTATGTTGAGTTCGAAGTAATACTCCATGCCCCTTCCATTCCGGTTTTTGTTTTCTTCCACTCAACACTTACGTTATATTCAAAACCATTCCAGCCTTGTTGAATATAGTGAGCACTGCTTGCTGTTGTGTTGATGTTACCTTGTTTGTAACCCAGTCTTGTTAAACTTTGACCTTCAACCGAATTGGAAGCCGCAGCATTTGTGCCTTCGTAATGTGGAGGCAGCAGCGTAGGAGTGAGCGAAGCATTTTCAAATTTATACCAACCCAATGGAAGATGCGGATGAATGAAGGTGAGTAATCGCGCCCCATTTTTCCATTTCACTTCAGCTATTCCTTCTTTGATGTAAAGTCGTGTGGAGATGACTTCACCTAAAGCGGAAACATCAAACTCAAATGCAGCACCTGGAATTTTGGAAGGAGCAGGGTCGCGTTCATAAGGAAGATCACCGAGATGCTGAATCATTTTATAATCATTTTTAGCAACCTGCTCCTGCACCATTTTAAAGGTCAGCTTATCCAGATCTTTTGTTGGTCGCTGGTCCCACAAGTCGGCACGGTCTAATGAGAATCGGAGCTTTCCATTTTTTTGCCAAATGAGATTGCCAACCATCGCATTGCCAAGAGGCAGCGCCTCATCCCACTTTTGTGGAAGTGCATTGAATTGCAAATCGTGACGAAATGGAACTTGTGCCAGTGAACTGATGCATGAAAATAGAATGTGTGCTACTAAAAGTCTTTTACGCATAATGAAATGAAATCATCCGTGGTGATGTGTAACAAAAACAGTTTATCAATACTATTTCCCAAACATAGGAAATATGCGCTTGACATCTTCGGCATTTGGTTGTGTACCATACTCACAAATCTCAAATACTTCAGCATTTTTCACTTCGGCAGCACGCTCTCTTCCATACCATTTCTCCAGTGATTTTAAAATCTCTGGAGAGATAGGATCAGATTGTCTCTTCGCTAACCACGGAAGCCAGTCTGCTTTTGAAGCAGGCACTTCATTCGCATAGCCACCGATCCACGGCAGCCACTCAAAGTATTGCGACTCATGTGCAGCAAGGGCATACACTTTTTTCTCGTATACACTCGTGATGTCAACGGCCACATCAGGACGGAATGGATTGGGTCTCTGAAAATAATCCTGGAAGTATAGAAATACAGGATTCTTTTTGAGTGGGGCTGTATCGGGAGCAACATTAGGCACGCCTACCATGTAGGCAGCATCCTGCACGAGCACACCGGTGTATCGATGATCGGGGTGATAATCATTTGTGCGAGGAGCAATCACGACATCGGCATTCCACTCACGTATTTTGCGGATGATCTGAAGCCGCACGTCAAGACTGGGCACTAACTCACCATCGTGATTGTCGAGTACATCATAGGTTACCCCAAAACGCTTTCCTGCTTCTTTGGCTTCGGCAATTCTGCGTTTGGCCAAAGCGCCACCGCCTTGTGTTTGATGGCCGGCATCACCATTGGTAACTGACACAAATTTTACGGCATAGCCCATGGATGCGAACAAGATGGCAGTGCCACCACCGCCACCGTCACAATCATCGGGGTGTGCGCCAATCATGATAATGCGAATTGCTTCAGGTTTTGGTTGTGAGAGTGCCGCAGAAACCACGTATATTAAGGTCAGCAGTGTGAGAATGAATTTTTTCATAACTGGGTTTTTAACAAGTCGATGAAAATAGGTTTTTTTAAGTCAATGTCTAACTCAAATAATACGACCATGATTTCAAGAGGATGGTTTTTCGTTGTATTGATTTTGCTACCGGGATTTTTGATTGCCCAAAAGAAGCGCGCGCCAGAGGGAAAAAAAGCAAAACTTTCCATCGCGCACACCACTGATTTTGAAATCACGGGCGATACCACATCTGCTGCGTGGAAGTCAGCGCCCTGGATTACACTTCCACAACGCTGGAAGTCGCCTGTAAACTATCTCACCAAAACCAAGCTATTATATTCCGATAAGGGAGTCTATATCCTTTTTTGGTGTGAAGACAAAAAGATTACAGCTACGCTCAAAGAAGATATGGCCGATATCTTTAAAGAAGACGTGGTGGAGATTTTTTTCTGGCCGGACGAACGGTTTCCACTATACTTTGAATATGAGCTGTCGCCTCTGAATTATGAACTGGCGATTTTAGTCCCCAACATGCGAGGTACTTTTTTTGGATGGGCACCCTGGCACTATGAAGGCGAACGCAAGGCAAAACATACTACCAAAATTGTGAAAGAAGGAGAAGACACCATTGGATGGGTAGCAGAGTTTTTTATTCCTTATACGCTGCTTACCCCGCTTACCAATGTGCCACCCATCAAAGGCACCAAGTGGCGCATGAATATGTATCGCATCGATTATGATCAGGAAGATGCCGGATGGTCATGGCAACCTGTGCGTGTAAACTTTCATGATATTGAAAGTTTTGGAACGCTGGTGTTTGAGTAACGATCAATAGCCACGGATTCACGGATTACAATCTGAGAATCTGTGGTTAAAATTTTCCTATAAGTTTTTCGAAGCAATCTCTTCCAGCAAAGTATCCAGTGCTTTACGGTCGAGCACTTTTCCTTTTAGAATCACGGCATTGATTTTTTGGGTTGCTTTAATATCCAGCAATGGATTCTCATCTAATATTAACAGATCAGCATACTTACCAGATTCAATCGTTCCATATTTTGCAGACTTATTTAAAAACCAGGGACCATTTAAAATAGAACTCTGCAATGCTTGCAATGGTGTTAGCCCCCCTTCAACAAAAAGTTGTAACTCCTGATGCAAGGCAATGCCAGGATAGACAAATGAATTCAGATAACCAGCATCGGTGCCAGCCACAATTTTTACTCCCGACTTTTGTATCCACGACAATAATGATTTTGTTTTTTCATAGGTAGCATGACGTAATGCGATGGCCTTCTCATCATCTTTTGCAGCACGCTCAACGCGCCACTCATAGGTTTTTAAAAGTCCCTTGCCGATGTAACGTTGATACACATCCTTGGAATGATCATTCTTATCCAGATAAGAAGTGGTGAAGCTGATATTAAGTGTTGGCACCACAGCCGTTCCATTTTGTGCCATCATCGTGTAAGTACTCATCGCTTTTTCCTCCGTGATGGTGGAAAGAATTTCAGGCAAGACATCACGATAGGTGACTTTGCCCGATGCAATTTGTTCGGTCAGTGCTTTTTCTTTTGTTGAACTCGCTTTCAATAAATAAGAACCATGTTCAACCGTGCCTAATCCATTGGAAGAAACTTGCTCCATCGTAAGTGAATAGGGAATGTGTGCTGAAGTTTTGAATCCACGCTTTTTTGCTTCGCGCAGAATTTCCAGGTAGAGATCAGGCTTAAGTGTGTTGTCAGTGATTTTGATAAAATCGACCTTCATCTTTTCCAGCGAGTCGATGGCTTTATTCATTTCTTCAATCGTGCTGATTTCAATATCACCGGCCCACATGGATTGAAAGCCTTCGAGTTTGGGACCTGATGTGAACAACGCAGGACCAAATAGTTTTCCCTGGGCAATTTCTTCGCGCCATTGTAATACACTTGGACTGATATCGGCAGCGGCATCGCGCACAGCGGTGATACCATGGGCAACATAGAGTGACAATAGATTTTTATTTTCCGCAATGAGGGTGTCACCTCCACCAAAGTGAACATGATTATCCCAGAGACCGGGGATAATAAACTTTCCGCTGACATCGAACTCTGAGGTTGCTGAGTATTTGTTTACATTACCTTGATCAAAAACAGAAAGGATAGAATCACCACGAAGGGCAATTACTTTTCCTTCCACGAGATCACCGGTTTTTATATCGATGATAGTGGCGCCTTTGATTAATAGATCGACCGGAATTTGTTTGGATGGATTACATGCAAACAAGAATGCGATAGATAGAAGACAAAGTAATTTTTTCATGATCCAAAAGTAGATTAAAAAAAAAGAAGCCACAGATTCACAGATTAATACAATCTGCGA
The DNA here is from genome assembly GCA_043774745.1 of Cyclobacteriaceae bacterium. Taxonomy (GTDB): domain Bacteria; phylum Bacteroidota; class Bacteroidia; order Cytophagales; family Cyclobacteriaceae; genus ELB16-189. The sequence goes on from JAYVTC010000037.1 coordinate 7,317, forward strand.
ATCTGTGGCTAAAATATTCAGGATAATTATTTGTTCACGCCCGGTAAGCTGGATGTAGGCATTTGCTGATCCTTGGCGAAAGAAGGTGCTTTTTTTGCGGTTGGATACACTTCATCTAAGGTGTTGCCATCATATAGTCTTCCGTTCTTCATTACCTTGTTAACCGTATTCGTGTTGCGAATGTATTCCAATGGATTCTTATCCAGGATAATTAAGTCGGCCAACTTGCCAGCTTCATGGGATCTTGAACAGCTAACTCGACAATTAAGTCAATATCACTTTTAGCCGGACCAAAATGATCCGTTATAGAGGAACCAAAGGCGTAGATTTTTTCAACCTGATGGAAATTACAGATTTTGATAAAGTCTGCATGGCGTTCCTTTAAGGTAGTGATCAGATTCATAGATTAAAGGTGCTTAAAATGAATCGAAAACAATCAATTTTTAAAGCGACCGGATTTGTTTCCTGATCACTTTCTTATCCACCCAATGTAACAACAGAATAAAAGTAATGCCAAAGACAACCAATCCCCGGTAGCCGGATAGGAACGTAAATATTCCGGCCGTCCAATGGGCGGTGGTAAGAAAAATAGAAACAATCAAGGCGATTACAGTAAGAAAAATACCAGCCGCCATCCACCAGTAGTCGCGCTGCTCTTCTTTCTTTTCAATCACAGCCAAAATGCGATCAGCAAAGGGGAGAGAAACATGAAAGTCAGGTTCTTTTTTCAATGCATCAAAAACACGTTGGTAGGCATGCGCATCATCGGATTCGTTAACTAATCCTTTTTCAATTTGATTTTGCAATTCTTCTTCTGAGCGTTTCATAGTACTTCTTCTTTACCAAGATATTTCTTTACTTTTTCTTTTAACAACAGCCTGGCCCGGAATAAATAATTTTTTACGGTTCCTTCTGGCAATCCGGTTATTTCTACAATCTCCGGATAACTCATTGCCTGCACATGATACAAGGTGAGGATCGCTTTGTATTGTGGAGGTAGTTGATCAATCATATTCATCACCATAGCATCTAACTGTCGATCCGAAAAATCTTCTTCTATATTTTCGGTGGAAATAAATTGCTCCCGTTCATCCTCGTCCGGCAGTTCACGTATCTCAATTTTCTTTTTTCGCAGGTGATTGATGCCATGCCGATAGGCGATGGTGGCAATCCACGTACTCAGTTTTGATTGAAAGGTAAACTCTCCCAGCTTTTCATATACTTTTAAAAATACATCCTGACAAAGTTCCTCCCGATCTTCATGCCGGTCAATAAGTCGCGAGATCATATGCCCTACCAGCCTTTCGTTCTGCTTGATTAGCACACGAAAAGCCTGCCTATCTCCGCTTATTACCTGTGAGACCAGGGCCTTGTCATCAATCATTTTGGGGTTAGACACGAAGTCTATTACGGATGTTGCAGGAATTTAGTTGGAAATTGGTTTCCGGTTGCCAGTCTCCGGTCACCAGTAACCGGAGACTGGTAACAGGTGATTCATGAGCTGTGAAAGAAATAATTTTAAATTTTCTGCAACATTGATCAAAGCCCCCGTGTCTCACGCCTCAATACCAATTAGAAATCATTAAACGCAATAACTATGAACGCTGAAGTATTACTGCCAATCGCTATTATCGGAAGTTTTGGCACCTCTATTTATTTCTTCACCAAAGTGATGACCGATTATATTCTTAAAAAGAAGATGATTGAAAAAGGTTTTGTGAATGATGATACCCAGGCCATTTTTAAACAACACACGGCTACGAACAAGTTTACTTCTTTAAAATGGGGGCTGATTACTTTCTTCGCAGGACTTTCACTCATTATTATGGAATTCATTCCAACCAGTCCTGACTCTCCATTGCCTTATGGTTTGTTTGCGGTATCCGTTTCATTAGGCTTCTTGATTTATTATTTTGTTGTGAAGAAAGAAATCGATTCGAAGTAATTCTATGAAGAAGTTATTTCTGCTATTTGTCTTTTGTCTTCTTGCTTTTGCGGGAGATGCACAATCTTTAAAGACAGGTCTTTTGGTAAAGAAGGTGTGGAAAATTCAATCTGATGAAATGTCGGGGTTGGGAGTTCATACTTCTTTACAGAAAGACACCGAGCTTCAATTTTTAGCGGATGGAACCTGGAAGTCGTCACAACCCATTAGGGAAGTGACTAGTGGAAAATGGAGAATTGAAAACAATGAAAGAAACCTGGTGATGTCTATCGGGCGTGAAGAAACAAGTCACCTGATTCTTCAATTGACGGAAAAGGAGCTTCAATACCGCGTAAAGAAAAATGCAGCGACTTATACATATAAATGGTTGAGCAAATAACAGACGGCCTAACCACCTAACCACAAACCTACATCTGATCACATTTTTAATTAGTAAAAAACTAAAACGGAATCATCATGTTCAGGAATTACGTCAAAACTGCGTTGCGTAGTTTATTAAGACATCGCTTTTTTTCATTCATTAACATTTTTGGATTGGCCATTGCCTTAACCATTTGTATGGGCATCATCATGCTGGTGGCTGACCAGATGACTTACGATCGCTATAATACTAAACGTGAGCGCATTTATCGTTTGAACAGTATTCCCTATAAAGATGACGGAGCTGAATTCAACGAAACGGCCACCACCACGCTTCCTGTTCATCAGGAATTACTGGAGAACTATACGGGTGTAGAAAAGGCAGTGCGTATTCTGCGTGGTTTTGGTAACTCATGGATTGAGTTTGACCAAAACGTGAACATTCCGGTGTCAGGTTTTTTTGCAGATTCGGAAATACTCGATGTGTTTGAATATGAATTGGAATATGGGGATAGTCGCACGGCATTGGTAGAACCTTATTCTGTGGTCCTTTCAAAAAAAGCAGCTAAGAAATTATTCCGCCAGGAAAATCCGTTGGGAGAAACTTTTAAAGTAGGTGACTTAGGCACCTATAAAGTGACGGGTATATTAAAAGAGACTACTCATAAATCACACATTGTTTTTGATGCTCTTGCCAGTATGGCTACTGTGAAAAGTCTTGAGGCATTGGGCACGCGCGGAAAAGCGTTAGATAACTGGTTTCAATACACATCCGGATGGGTTTATATATTGATTGAAGAAGGAAAAAGTCTGTCAGAGATCCAACCTCATCTGGAGAAAATTCAGAGGGATCACTTCTCACGGCTGCCCAATCCGGATACGCAGAGTAAAATAAAATATTCGATGCAATCATTGATGAGCATCACCCCGGGGCCATTCATCAATAATCCTATCGGCCCATTTCTGCCATGGATATTCATTTACTTCTTTGCTGGACTGGCTGGCGTAGTTATGCTTACATCCTGTTTCAACTTTACCAATCTGTCGATAGCACGATCGCTTACCCGTGCGCGTGAAATTGGCGTGCGTAAAGTAACGGGTGCTATGCGCTGGCAAATCTTCATTCAGTTTATTTCGGAATCAGTCATTGTCGCTTTTTTTGCTTTGGTCGTTGCCTTGATTATGATGATCGCCCTTAAGCCATTAATGTTAGGGCTAAGTTTTGCGCGTGTGATGAATTGGGATATGGAACTGAACTTTGCCGTGTATGCCATTTTTATTGCTTTTGCTTTGGTGGTGGGAATTTTGGCGGGCTTGTTCCCGGCAGTGGTGATGAGTGGATTTCAACCAGTGAAAGTGTTGAAAGGTTTTAATTCCATGAAGCTCTTTTCCCGCATGGGCCTGCGCAAAGGCTTATTGGTAGCACAGTTTACGTTCTCCTTGATTTTTATTCTTACCGTGATCGTTGTATTCAATCAACTTCAAATGTTTTTGAAAGCGGATCATGGCTTTAACATGAGTAACAAAGTGATTGTGCAATTGAATGACACCTCTGCCGAAACACTAAAGACCGAATTGCTTAAGCAAAGCAACATCGAGAATGTTTCAGTGGCTTCACACATACCCGCAGCCGGCATCAAATATGGAGAAAGTTTTAAGCGCTCGCTGGATGAGAAGGACTGGACGGATGTTAATTATTTCAGTGTTGACGAAGACTATTTGAAAAACATTGATGTCTCGCTAGTGACCGGTCGATTCTTTCAGCCGGAAGCCGGAGAAGGCAACAAGAAATTTATTGTGATCAATGAAAAGGCTGTGGAGACATTTCATTTTGAAAGCGCAGCCGATGCAGTAGGGAAGGAGATTATTATACAAAGGGATTCATCTAAACTTCAGATTATTGGCGTAGTTAAAAACTACAATCACCAATTGCTGATGGAAGATATGGCTGCCATGGCGTTGATGTATAACCCTGAAGAATTCCACGTATTACAAGTAACCTACACCGGCACGTATTCAAAGGCGGGCGAATCCATTGAAGCAGCGTGGGCGAAAGTGAATCCTTCCTTGAAAGTAGACTACAAAGATTTTAACCAGGAGGTACACAAGATTTATGACATCTTCTTTGGCGACCTGGTAAGTGTATTGAGCGTAGTTTCCTTTTTGGCCATACTCATTTCGTGTTTGGGTTTATTGGGCATGGCCACCTATGCCACAGAAACGCGTCTCAAGGAAATCTCGATTCGTAAGGTGTTGGGCAGCAGTGATGGCTCATTGGTGTATTTGTTATCGAAAGGATTTTTTAGTGTTCTGCTTATAGCGATTGTTCTTGCCGTGCCTGCTGCTTATTTTATTAATAATCTATGGTTGGAGAAATTGGCTTATCACGTATCGGTCGATGGTACAGCCATTGTATTGGGTGTATTGATCTTGATTTTCTTTGGCGTGATTACGATTGGTTCACAAACCTGGCGCGCTACGTTTGTGAAACCGGTGGAGAATTTGAAGAGTGAGTAGAAAACAAAAGCGACAGATATCTTTCCGGTATCTGTCGCTCTGATTTATAATACAATAGGTAGGACTATTTGAAATGCTTCAGCATCACAATCTCTTCAGGCTTTAAGAATCTCCATTGTCCACGGGCAATGTCTTTCTTATCTAATCCGGCATAGGCAACACGATCCAGTCGCACCACTTCATAACCGAGTGATTCAAAAATTCTGCGCACGACACGGTTCCATCCAATGTGTATCTCAAGTCCTATAATGCTATTATCATCGCCAACAATCGCGATGTCATCAACCATGGCGCGACCTTCTTCTAATCGTACACCTTCTTTGATTTTCAGAAAATCATTTTTGGTGAGTGGTTTATCTAATTCCACTCGGTAAATCTTCTTCACATTGTAGGAAGGATGGGTGAGCTTATCTGCAAGTTCGCCATCATTGGTAAGCAGCAGTAATCCAGTTGTGTTTCTATCTAATCTTCCTACCGGGTAAATTCTCTCTTTACCTGCACCTGCCACCAAATTCATAACGGTATTGCGCTCTTGCGGATCTGCCGTAGTGGTGATGAATCCTTTAGGCTTATTCAATAAGATATATACCGGCTTCTCTGCTTTTAATTTCTTTCCTTCATATCGAACGTCATCGGTCATTTTTACTTTATGACCCATCTCTGTGACTGTTTCTCCGTTCACCGTTACCAATCCCATCTTTATGAGTTCATCGGCTTCTCTCCGACTACCCACACCACTGTTCGCCATGAACCTGTTCAAACGGATCATGTCTGGATCAGACTTTTGCTTAGGTTCTGGCTTTGCACGACCTGCAGGTTTTTCACCACGTTCTTTATCGTATGGCTTTCTCTTGTATGGAAGACCGAATTCGCTGGTTTTGCGAAATGGTTTATCCTCACCTTCTTTTCTCTCGCCACCTTCGGCATCTCTTTTTTGGAATGATTTCTTTTCAAAGCGAGGCTTGTCACCGTCATTTGAATCGAATGACTGTGAAGTGGTTTTTTTAAAAGGCTTTTCGTCTCCACCTTCTTCACGTTTTGTAAATGATTTCTTTTCAAAGCGAGGCTTGTCGCCTGCGTTTGAATCGAATGAATGCGTTATTGTTTTTTTGAAAGGTTTCTCATCACCACCTTCTTCACGTTTTGTAAATGGCTTCTTGGTGAAACCAACAGGCTTTTCTGGTCGTGGACCGCGTGAATCGAATGAATTCGAATCTCTGTTTTTAAATGGTCTTTGGCCACCTTCATCGTTGCGATCAAATGATTTCTTTTCGAATCGTGGTGCGCTGCCTGGTCGTGATCCAGAGGAGCTGCTCCTTCTGAAAGGTGGCTTTTCGTCTCCACTTCCTTCACGTTTTGTAAATGGTCTTTTACCAAAACCGGAAGGTCTGTCAGAGCGTGATTCGAACGGACCGGATTCTCTTTTCTTGTAAGGTCTCTCGCTTCCTTCATCTCTTTTTTGAAAAGGTTTCTTTCCAAAACGAGACGGTCCGTCTGTGCGGGATTGAAATGAATCAGATGATCTTTTTCTGAATGGACCACTTTCGCCTCCTTCTCTTTTTTCAAAAGGCTTTGAAAATCTTTTTGGGCGCTCGCTGGAATCTCCATCTCTTTTACTAAATGAAGGCTTTCCCGTTCCGCCAAAGCGGGAGGGACGAGGGCGACTTTCTGAATCACCACCGCGTGAATAACTGCTGCGTGGACGTTCGCTGGAGTCTCCATCTTTTTTGCCGAATGAAGGTTTTCCAGTTCCGCCAAAGCGTGAAGTGCGCGGACGACTTTCTGAATCACCACTGCGCGCGAATCCGCCACGAGGGTCATCACCTCTGCCTGATCTTTTCTTTTTATCGCGGAAAGACTTCTCTGCTTCTGAACGTTTCCCGAAAGAAGTTTTGCTTCCGGTTGTTTTTCTTGGACGTGCCATACTGTTTATGTTAATGAGGTATTCGATGAGACAATCAGCCTCAGGTTAAAGGTCAGTTATAATTGATGTGCTATAAGAAAAAATTCAAATGAGTCGTAGAACAGCCTGGTCGACTAATTCGAATTATTGATTTTCAGGAATTTCTCCAATGGTATTTACTTCGTTTGTGAAATCTTTCGGGGTAGGCAGTTCATTGATATCATTAATGCCGAAGTATTCCATGAATTTTGGACTGGTTCCATACAACAAAGGTCTTCCGATAGTTTCTGCTTTGCCCAATATTTCAATCAGTCCTTTGTCCAGTAATTTTTGAATGGCGTAGTCGCAGTTTACACCTCGAATGTTTTCTACTTCTGTCTTAGAAATAGGTTGCTTGTAAGCGATGATAGAAAGTGTTTCCATCGCAGAGGTTGACAATCTTTTTTTCGATTGTTGTTTCAGCATGATGCCAATGCTGGCCTGGTAAGCAGGCTTGGTTAAAAACTGATAACCACCACCGGCTTTGTATAACTGGAAGGCAAACTCATCACCCTGAAATTTTTCTTCCAATCGTTGCAATGCTCCGGCAATATCTTCATCAGGAACATCGGCATTAAACATTTCGGATAAACACGATTTAATATCCACCACCTTGGTAGGTGAAGGAGAACAAAAGATTAATGCTTCGATGTGGTTTTGTAAAAAATCCATTTAAGTTTATCTGGTTACCGGTTACCCGTCACCGGTTAACTGGCAACCGGCAAACTGGCAACTAATTTTAGTCTTGCTTCATCATTTTAGCCTCGATCGACTGCGTAGTGTGTGGCACAGCAATCAACCGCTCTTTAGGAATCAGTTTGCCTGTAACCGAGCAGATTCCATACGTACCATTCTTGATACGCACTAATGCGTTTTCAAGGTTGGTGATGTATTTCAATTGACGAGCGGCCAACTGGCTGAGGTTTTCCTTCTCGGCTGTTTCGGCACCGTCCTCCAATACTTTTGTGTTTCCGCCCGAAGTAGCATCTGTGCCTGCATCGTTGGTGCGGTTCAAGGTGTCTTTCAAAATGCGAAACTCTTCGCGGGATTTTGCAAGTTTGCTTAAAATCAAGGTCTCGAATTCTTTTAACTCTTCTTCGCTATAGCGTGTCTTATCGTCAGAATTGGAAGAAGGCTTTACTTGTTTATGTGCGATTGGTCTGTGATTCACAATCGGGAAAATGGTTAACTGTGGAACTGGCTTCGGAGGTTTTATCGTAGGGGCTTCTACTTTTTGTTCAATTTTTTTTGCTTTTGGCTCTTTGGCCACTTTGATCTCCTTGGCTTTTGGAACTTCCTTAACCACTACCGCCTTTACAGGCTTGACCACCTTTGCTTTTGGCGCTACTTTAACCACCTTTTTGGGAGCAGCTTTTGGCGCTACTTTCTTTACAGCGGCCTTCTTAGCAACCACTTTTTTGGGCTCAGCCTTCTTTTTAACCGCTTTTTTCGGTTTTGCTGGAGCTGCCTTCTTTGCCTTAGCGGCTGGTTTTGCCTTTGCTACAACTTTCTTTGCAGGTTTTGCAGCTGGTTTTTTCTTCGATTTGGCCATAAAAATGTTCCTTTTAAGGTTTGGAAAAAGATGCGCAAAAATACAGGGAAGGGCCTGAAACAAAAAATGTTATCGCATTAATTGCGGGTTTACTTTTAGCGACCCACCACCACTCTTTTTCGATAGGTCTTCACCATGCCGTCAAGGTCAAAAACTTCGAACCAAACGAAGTAATAACCCATTCTAGCTTTGCTTCCATCCTCCCGGTCGCCATCCCAACGATAGAACCCTTCAAAGGCTAGCGTCTCGTTGTTGGCGATTTCTTTGATGAGCCTGCCTTGATGATCAACGATTTTTATATTGGCAGCCAAGGCGCTTCGATCAAAGTGATAATTGATCTGGGCAAAATCCTGGCCGGGCACAATGGGTGAAAAAATTTCAGGTTCGATGCGAACTGCGTTTTCATCGATGGGGGTTTCGGGCCGTGAGTTGGAGTTGCGATAACCAGGGGTGGAATATCCAGCTGCCGCATTCGCTGATTTCCAGTTTTCTGAATTGTTGGTAGGTTCAGTCAAAGAGATTCTCTCCAGTGAAACACCTTCTTTGTCTTTGAGCAGTTGAGAATGGTAGCCATCATCATAAGCGAAATAGTCGACAGCAACGCCTTCATCAGAAAGAATTGCAATGGAACCTTCATCATCACTCATGGATGGTAGAGAAGTGGCAAAAAGATTTTTATCTATAGAATTTGGATATTGATTTTTTACAGCCTTTCCATCAGGCGTGAACACAAGATATTCCTGTGGAGACAAAATGTAATTGTTGTTGGTAATCAATTTCAGGTTTGTAAAAATTTCTTCCTCCTGGTTGGCCAATGACCAACTTTTTAAGTCAATGTACTTTGGTGATACGTTAATGATCTCCACAAAATCTACTCCCCCTGATCGGGGATTAAATAAGATCTCATTGATCAACACATCACCACTCGCTGCAACTTCAGGTAACGCAAAGGATAGCTGATTAAAATCATTCTGAATAAAATTTCCATTGCAATCGCGCAGGTTAGTAATCTCAAGCTGATAAAGCTGACGAGGAATCAAGTCTTGCAATAGCACTACTTTTATTTCCCGCAAGGAAAGCGAAGTGAATGATGATGTGACAACATTTAATAAGGGCGTGAAATTGAAGGCAACGGCACTCAATGGCTGCTCTAATTTTTCATCAAAGCGAAGTAAAAATTCATTGGGATTAACTAACGTGACAGACAACAATTTTGGCCCGGTAAGATCAGGTTTATTGGCTTTTACGGAATTGGCTTTTCCAGGAGTTCCTCCTTTGGGATTTTCCGATGCAGTCCAGTTATCTTCTTCACCACAGGGATTGTTGGTGTCGATTAATTCCAGCGTCCAGCCACCCTCTTGTTTGTCTTCATCGCGATACCAGGCTAAAGAATAATTCAGTGAATCAATTAAGAGTCCTTGGTTACTTTTGAGTGTGAGTGATTCTCCGTTGTTGTTCAGTGTAGGAAAATTTGGAACGCCCAATGTGTTTGCCGATGGAGAGAACAATGACGCATTCGCAGTTGCACAAATAACCCAATACTCACTGGGGAGAATAATCCGCGAAGGGAATGTAGCGACAGAATTACCATCTGAAAATTTCCATCCATTTAAGTCAATTGGATTTGTGCTGCGGTTGTAAATCTCGATGAACTCAGTTTCGGACAAACCAATCTGAGGACTAGGATCAGCAAAAATTTCCGAAAGGATAATATCTTTTGCACTAACCGCCATGGCTTGAAAAAACATAAAGGATTGACTTACTGGCACAATGGTATTGCCAACCAGATCTTGCACTCCGGTGATATCAATTACATTGGTGATGCCATTGCTAAATGGTTGTGAAAAAGTAAGCAGGATTGTCTTCTCATCGCTTTGAAGTTCTGCTAGTTCGGGTCTGTCAATATTGTTGGAGACTATGTAATGAGAAGTTGTTTCTGCGGAAGCACCATTTAACGATTCATTGAAAAGTAATGAAAGCTGCGTGTTTGATAAAACTTGTATGGAACTTAACAGGGGAGGATCTTTTTCAACAACAATGTCTCCCGCATAGATGTCATCAAAGAAATGTTTGTTAAAAAAAGTAGCGGTCGATTGCTGAATGCGAATGCCAAAGAAATTACTTGTTGCAAAAGAATTATCGGTTGCCGTTCCTTCTAAAATATAATTTGTTCCCCCGCTTGCATCACGTTCGAGCGACCAGTTGCCGATAACATCACGGACAATCTTTATGCGCAAGAGATTATTCGAACGATTAGTAACTCCATCTATTCCATTGATGAGGATTGTAGCAACTCCGGCCGTCATTTTATACAAACTGATTTCATCAGGCGTGCCACCGATGCGGACAAAATATCCGTTGTTGTTGGAGCTCAACAGATCAGCTTGCTCAGACACAAGATAAACATCTATAAAGTTGGCACCCGATGTATTGAATTGAAGTTGTACATAAACCCCCCATTGTGCTTCAAGCGCTTTGGTAGATGGCGTGCTAATGGAAAATGATGAACTCGGTATGGCAGAGTTCGATCTTAGTTGACCGTTGACTACCGTCCAATTGTTAGCATTGTCAGGCGTCCATGTTGGGTTGTTTATGAGATCGCCATCCAAAAAATCTTCGGTGACTTGTGCATAGCAAACGTATGCAGAACAAATCAATAACAGTATGATGAGTATTTTTTTCATCGGTTGCGATCAATAAAGTATTTTTACACCTCTTAAATTAAAAAATAAAAATGAAACTAGCTGTAGTGGGAGCAACCGGCCTGGTGGGCCAGGAGATCCTGAAAGTGCTCGAAGAGCGCAACGTGGAGTTTGATGAGTTGTATTTGGTGGCCTCTGCCAAATCGGTAGGCCAGAAGATAAAATTTAAGGGTAAGGAGTATACAATTATTGGTATGGAGGAAGCGGTGAGCATTGCCCCTGATATAGCTATATTTTCGGCAGGTGGAGGCACTTCATTGGAATGGGCGCCAAAGTTTGCAGAGAAAGGAACGGTGGTTATCGATAACTCTTCAGCATGGAGAATGGACCCTACTAAAAAATTGGTGGTACCTGAAATCAATGGTAAAGATCTTACTAGTGAAGATTTGATCATTGCCAACCCAAATTGTTCCACTATTCAAATGGTGATGGCGTTGGCACCACTTCATGACAGGTATAAAATCAATCGTATTGTTGTGTCGACATACCAATCGGTAACGGGCACCGGAAAGGATGCCGTGCAGCAGATGATGGAAGAACGTCAGGGTATTACTAATGGTATGAAAGTGTATCCTCACAAAATTGATATGAATGCGTTGCCTCACATCGATTCATTTTTAGATAATGGCTACACCAAGGAAGAAATGAAGATGGTGAACGAAACCAGAAAAATCCTGAATGATCAAACCATTGGTGTTACGGCCACCACGGTTCGCATTCCAACCATTGGCGGACACTCTGAAGCGGTTAATGTAGAGTTTGAAAAAGATTATGATTTGAAAGAAGTACGTCAGATTCTTGAAAACACTCCGGGTGTGATTGTGCAGGATGATGTTAAAAATAATGTATATCCAATGCCAATTCTTTCTCACGGAAGGGATGAAGTATTTGTTGGGCGCTTGCGCAGGGATGAGTCGCAACCCAATACATTGAACATGTGGATCGTGTCTGACAATCTCCGCAAAGGAGCCGCAACCAATGCGGTGCAGATTGCTGAGTTTTTGATGGAGAAAAGTTTAGTTTCTTAAAATATTAATCAGGCTTCTGAACACGAAAAACGGTCTGACACTTTTGCATCTGATCATAGGAAGAAATTGCTGTGCAGTTTCTTCCCTTTTATTTTAAAACCAACTGGTCAGGTTCTGGTTAATATCTTGTGTCAGAACTTAAAACTATTTTAGTCTGGTTTAAAAGCGACCTCAGACTCGCTGATAATGAAACCTGGTACCGTGCTTGCCAGGATGGCGACTTTGTAATTCCAGTATTTATTTTTGATCCGAGGCAATTTCATCCACATCCTTTAGGGTTCAACAGGGTGGGTGCATTCCGTGCTCAGTTTCTGATTGAGTCGGTACTCGCTCTAAAACAAAATCTAGCCAGTCAGGGATCAGAACTGATTGTCAGAATTGGTGAACCTGAGTTTATCATCAATCAAATGGCGTCAGATTACAAGGTTTCTGACGTCTATACAGCCCGGGAAATTGTCAATGATGAAGTGTTCATAATGAACAAGATTGAGCACAGGCTTAATCAATTGAGTGTATCGTTAAAGCAATACTGGACATCAACTATGATCCATTATGAGGATATTCCATGGCCGATACAACGACTTCCCGATATGTTCACTCAATTTCGCAAAGAGGTAGAAAGCGAGTCAGCGGTACGAGCTGCATTTCCTATTCCTGAAATAAAACCTTTGCCTGAAATAGACCCCGGTGTGATTCCGGCACTCGAAGATTTGGGGTTAACGCAAATTGCGAGGGATAACCGATCAGTGATTGATTACGGTGGTGGTGAAGAGAAGGCGTGGTGGAGATTGAATGACTATATATGGAAAAAGGATCTACTTCAGCACTATAAAGAGACACGCAACGGGCTTATCGGAACCGACTATTCTTCCAAGCTTTCACTGGCACTTGCACATGGATGCATTTCATCTAAGTCCGTATATCATGAGGTAAAAAAGTATGAAACTGAAAGATTGAAAAACGACTCCACCTACTGGTTGATTTTTGAGTTGCTGTGGCGTGATTACTTTCGGTTCGTGGCAAAAAAATACGGTACGAGGATTTTTCACGAAAGTGGAATCAGAAATAAAAAAGTGCAATGGAAAAATGATATGGAAGCATTTGAAAAATGGAGGCTGGGCGAAACCGGAGTAAGGTTTGTTGATGCCAATATGAAAGAACTTTTACACACGGGTTACATGTCTAATCGCGGCCGCCAGAATGTGGCGAGCTATCTAACGAAGGACCTGGGAATAAACTGGACGTTCGGTGCTGCTTGGTTTGAAAGTCAGTTAATCGACTATGATCCGAGTAGCAACTGGCTCAACTGGGCATATGTTTCTGGCGTGGGAAATGACCCTCGCCAGGATCGCTACTTTAATATCGAAAGTCAGGTGAAGAGATACGATCCCAAAGGAGATTATATGAAACGTTGGCTTGACTGAACGTGCTCCTTGCAGGATCTTGTATTGATTAAAACACACGAGTGAGCCGGTAGTAATCGCTCATGGTTACGCGGAATGATTCACTATCAATATCTTCATGGAGAACAGGAAGAAACTCTCCTCTGCTCTTTACTTCTACCTGCTGATTGGCTTGAATGGCTTCATAAAGACGGCTCCCAAACTCAAGCATGCGTTCGCGGCCACGCTGATTCAATATAAGGGTATCTGATTTTAATGTGGAGGAATCAGAGATAATGACCTCCAGATAGTCTTCTTCACCAAGCAATTCATTTGTGTCTATGAGTAGGTAGGCTTCGTCTTTGAGCCAGTTGATTACGATCACGGGCAGAATTACCGGCCTTTCATTGCCAAAATATCGGTTACTAAAACGATAGGCCTGCCAGGTGCCATCAGGGCTTGATCGGTCGTAAACAATCTGCCGTACATTCCTGAAAAACAATTCCGAATCATCGCCAATCTCAAATTGAAACTTTGAACGGTCTACCTTTTTGTCCCGATCGATTTTGCATCCGGCAAGCAGGAGAATAATTAGTAATTGAACGATTAAAAATGGTTTCAACATAAATCCTTAAATTTGCCGCCTAATAAACAACAGAAACTATGAGTAAAGGATTAATAACAACCTTAGTAATTATTGGAGTTATTGTGGTATTCGTGGGAGGATTTTTTATGTGGGGAACCGGGATTTATGACAACGCAGTAAGATCACAGGAAAATGTAAATGAGGCATTTGGTAACGTTCAGGCAACGTACCAGAGAAGAGCGGACTTGATTCCAAACCTGGTAGCCACCGTAAAAGAGGCTGCTGAAAATGAAAGAGGAATCTTAACAGCCGTAACAGAAGCCAGAGCGGGAATCGTAGGAGCAAAAACTCCGGAGGATTTGGATATAGCAGGAAGAAAAATTAATACTGCCATTAACCTGGCGTTTGAAGCCTATCCGCAGATTCGTTCAACGGAAAACTTCCAGGAGTTGCAATCACAATTGGAAGGAACTGAAAATCGTATCAACGTGGCACGCCAGCGCTATAATGAAACGATTAAGGAATACAACTCTTATGTAAGGGGTTTCTTCAAGAAGATGGCCTTGAACATGTTTGGCGGTGATGAAGACTTTAGCCCGAGAAAAGGTTTTGAGGCAGCCGCTGGATCAGAGAATGCTCCTAATGTGCAGGATGCTTTTAATAAATAATCCAATAGCTTAATAATGTAAAAAGCCTGATCGGATTTCGATCAGGCTTTTTTTATTGATTCTGATTTAGCAATTAGATCTTCTTCACCTCACGGTTTTCGTAACTCTCGATCACGTCACCTACTTCGATGTCGTTGAGGTTCTTGATGCTCATACCACAGTCAAAGCCAGATCTTACTTCAGCCGCATCATCTTTGAAGCGTTTCAGCGCTGTCATCTCACCAGAGTAGACCACGATACCCTGACGGATCAAACGGATTGGATTGCTGCGCTTGATGTAACCATCGGTGACCATACAACCGGCAACCGTTCCGATCTTAGAAATCTTGAATACTTCGCGCACTTCGGCATTACCTACAATCACTTCTTCCATCTCCTTCTCCAGCATGCCTTCCATGGCAGCCTTGATCTCGTTGATTGCATCGTAGATGATGGAATATAATCTGATTTCGATTTCTTCATTGTCGGCAATTCTTCTGGCCGCCACTGAAGGTCGCACCTGGAATCCAATGATGATCGCATCAGAAGCTGAAGCTAACAATACATCTGACTCGGAAATCTGACCTACTGCCTTGTGAATAATGCTTACAGCTACTTTCTCAGTAGATAGTTTCAACAATGAATCCGATAAAGCTTCTACGGATCCATCCACATCACCTTTCACGATCACGTTCAGCTGCTTGAATGAACCGATCGCCAAACGTCTTCCGATTTCATCCAGGGTAATATGCTTCTTGGTACGGATACTCTGCTCACGCATAATCTGACCACGTTTGTTGGCAAGTTCTCTTGCTTCCCGGTCGCTCTCCATTACCTGGAATTTTTCGCCAGCTTGAGGTGCACCATCCAGGCCAAGTACTTGTACAGGTGTTGATGGGCCTGCCTTATTAACTTTTTTACCCGTATCATCAAACATGGCTTTTACACGTCCATGGTTTGAGCCTGCCACCATTACATCACCTACCTTCAATGTTCCTGCCTGCACCATCAATGTGGTCACATAGCCGCGACCTTTATCCAATGAAGCTTCAATGATTGAACCGATAGCTTGCTTATCGGGGTTGGCTTTTAGGTTGAGAATTTCTGATTCAAGCAATACTTTCTCAAGAAGGTCATCGATACCTTGACCTGTCTTTGCAGAGATTGCCTGACACTGGTATTTTCCTCCCCAATCTTCAACCAGGATGTTGATCTTAGAGAGGGAATCTTTTACCTTTTCAAGGTTGGCACCCGGCTTATCAATTTTATTGATAGCGATGATGATTGGAACGCCAGCCACCTGAGCGTGATTGATTGCTTCTTTGGTTTGAGGCATCACATCATCGTCCGCAGCCACCACAATGATAGCAATATCAGTAAGTTTAGCACCGCGGGCACGCATGGCGGTAAACGCTTCGTGACCTGGCGTATCCAGGAAGGCGATTTTATTTCCACCCTTAGTGGTTACAGAATAAGCACCAATGTGCTGTGTAATACCACCAGCCTCTGAAGCGGTAACTTTTGTATGACGAATATAATCCAGCAATGAAGTTTTACCATGATCTACGTGACCCATGATGGTAACAATAGGGGCACGCTCTTTTAAATCAACTTCTGCTTCTTCTTCTTGTTCTTGTAGTTCTTCTTCTTCGGTTGATGATGTGAATTGTACATCATAACCAAACTCATCAGCAATTACAGTGATCGCTTCAGCATCTAATCGCTGGTTGATAGAGACGAACATACCTAATCCCATACAGGTCGAGATTACGTCATTCACTGATACGTTCATCATGGAGGCCAAATCATTGGCGGAAATGAACTCTGTTACCTTCAGTGTTTTTGATGATTCCTGTTCCTGCAACAAACGCTCTTCTTCAGCTTCAGAAATAGCCTGACGTTTTTCCTTGCGGTATTTGGCACCTGTTGTTTTTTTCTGCCCGCCACTTAGCTTGGCTAATGTAGCGCGTATTTGATCCTGAATTTCTTTATCGGTCGGTTCTGCCTTTGGCTGACGGGGAGCAAATGGTTTTGGAGGTTGGCGGTGTGCACTTCCAGGTCCACCTGGAGCTTGCGGAGGTCTTGGACCGCCTGGGCCTTTCTGTTCATTAAAGTTAGGAAGACGTTTCCGTGGTCTTTTCTGAGCGGCAGCAGCTTTACTTAAGTCGGAGGAGGCAACAGGCTGTTCCTTTTTCTTCTCAACGGGTAACTCTATTTTGTCCACCACTTTCAGGCCTTGTAACCGGCCTGCCCTTGCTTTGATCAACTCAAGTTCTGGTTCAACAACCGGGGGTTTTTCTACTTTAGCTGGAGGAATAACGATTTCTGGTTTAACCGCCTCTGCAATAGGCTGAACCTCGACTACGGGTTCAACAACTTCAACAGGTTTGATTTCAGCAACCGCTTCAGGCTCTGCTTCAACCTCTTTTTCCTTCGGCTTTTTCTTGTCTTTGTCAAGTTCAATCTTGCCAAGAACTTTAATGCCTTCAAGTTTTGGCTTGTCAAGCTCTACTTTTTCGGATTTGGGTTCTTCCTTTGGTTTAAAAATCTCTTTTGAACCAAGATTTTTAATCAGAACGCTGTCTTCTTCTTCAACCTTTTTACGATGCAATTCAGGCTCCGGCTTGGCAGGAGCAACTTCAATATGCTTTACGCCAATGGTAAGGCCCGATGCTTCAGCTTTTTCTGAAGCTGAAGAAGCGAACTCCTTCGAAAGCATGGCGAATTGTTCCGGTGAAAGTTTTGCGTTAGGGTTATTTTCAACACTAAACCCTTTTTTGGCCAGGAAATCCAGAATGGTATTATGGCCCACATTGAGTTTGCGTGATGCTTGTCCTAACCTTATCAACTTTTCTTCAGCCATGCTCAAATATCGCTATTTAAATTATTTTTACCCGTTTTTATTCGTGTTAACCTTATTCAAACTCCTTCTTTAACACGTTCAGGATTCCATCAACGGTCTCCTCTTCCAGATCGGTTCTGCGAACGAGTTCTTCTTTGTTAAGATTTAACACACTTCTTGCCGTATCCAAGCCGATGCGTTTTAACTCATCGATAACCCAGCTCTCAATTTCATCGCTGAATTCGTCAAGGTCTACGTCCTCTTCCTGCAATTCATCGGTTTCCCTGAATACATCAATTTCCATTTCTACCAACCGGCTGGCAAGTTTAATGTTCAAACCGCCTTTTCCGATCGCCAATGAAACCTGATCGGGCTTTAAGTAAACCGCAACACGCTTATTATCCTTGTCGATTTTAATGCTTACAATTTTTGCCGGGCTCAATGCGCGCTGAATATAAAGCTCAAGGTTTTCAGTGTAGTTGATAACGTCAATGTTTTCATTTTGCAACTCACGCACAACGGCATGAATGCGTGAACCTTTCATTCCAACACAAGCGCCTACCGGATCAATACGATCATCATAAGATTCAACTGCCACTTTTGCTCTTTCACCTGGCTCGCGCACCACTCTCTTGATGGTAATCAATCCATCATATACTTCTGGCACTTCCTGTTCGAATAATCGCTCAAGAAAAGCTGGCGAGGTGCGAGATAAAATAATCTTTGGGCTACCATTCACCATGTCCACTTTATGAACTACGGCTTTTATATTTTCACCTTTGCGGTAGCGGTCTTTTGGAATTTGCTCGCTTCGTGGAATTGAAACTTCGTTTCCTTCTGAGTCTGTTAACAGAACTTCGCGGCTCAATACCTGATATACTTCTCCTGCGATGATTTCCCCAACAATGTCTTTATACTTTTGATATAAAATATCTTTCTCAAGGTCTTTCACCTTTTGCATTAAGGTCTGGCGAGCAGTTGTTACTGCCCTGCGACCAAAATCTTCGAGGTGAACTTCTTCAGCCACTTCTTCGCCTACTTCAAAATCAGGCTCAATTTTGCGGGCTTCGCTCAAACTGATTTTATCGTGATCCCAGATATCTTCTGAATCATCATCAACGATTTCGCGGAAACGCCAAATTTCAAGGTCACCCTTGTCAGCATTCACGATGATGTCAAAGTTATCATCCTCGATATACTTTTTCCGGATCATGTTGCGAAACACGTCTTCCAGAATGCGGATCATGGTAGGCCGATCAATGTTTTTTTGTTTGGCGAAATCGGCAAACGATTCAATAAGTGTCGATGTATCCATAGCTGTCACTATTTAAAAGAAACCATTACAATTGCTTTTTCTATTTCACTAAAAGATATTTCTATCTTAGTAAATTCTTTTTTCTTACTGCCTTTACTGTTCACTTCTGTTTCCAATACAATTTTTTCATCGTCAGTTTCTTGTAACAAACCCTGTACGATGGCCTTATTTTTCTGATAAACTTTCAGGCTGCGTCCCACATTCTTAGCAAACTGTCTTTTTAATTTCAGCGGTTGATCTAAACCTGGCGTCCCCACTTCAAGCGTATAATTGTCTTTGATTAAATCGATGTTATCCAGGTCTTCAGAGAGGGCACGGCTTAGTAAAGAGCAATTATCAATGGTTATACCATGATCTCCATCCAAGATTACAGTAACCTTATATGGTTTATGCTTGCTCAAAATCACATCCACCACAAAATGACTCTCGTCTTTCAGGTGAGATTGGGCCAAATCCTCTATTTTTTCAACTACATCCATCAATTTTCTATAAACAAAGAGGGGACTTATAGGTCCCCTCTTTTGAATTTTTCCAAGAAGTGATGCAAAGGTAATTGATTTTTACTTTATAGCAAATTATTGCGTTAATTGGATCACATGAGCAGTGTGAAAAAGCTGAAGTTATGGTTATCGAGACTCTCACTTTTTTTAATTGTTTTAATTTCTTGCACAGTTGAAAAGGAAAAAGTAACAGAGCAACTTATTCAGGTTGATGTACCGGATTTCAATGCTGATTCGGCTTATTTCTTTGTGGAAAAGCAAGTGAAGTTTGGCCCACGCATACCCAACAGTCAGTCACACCAGGAGGCTGGTGATTATTTGGTGAGTCAATTTAGCGGGTATGGAGCAACAGTGGTTGAACAGGAATTTGTTGCAACTACATTTGATAATCAAAAACTCAACCTTAGAAATATCATAGCTAGTTTTTATCCGGAAGCACCAAAAAGAATCCTGCTGGCTGCTCATTGGGATACTCGTCCGTTTGCAGATAAAGACGTACAAAACAGAAGTGCATCTTTTGATGGTGCTAATGACGGTGCCAGTGGTGTGGGAGTTTTGCTGGAGATAGGTCGTGTTTTGACTCTGCGTGATTCTCTATCAGTGGGTGTTGATATTATTTTGTTTGATGGAGAAGATTGGGGGGAACATGATGGTGATCAGAGTAACATTTCTTTGCCGAAGGGATTCGATTCCTGGTGGTGCCTTGGATCTCAATACTGGTCAAAAAATAAGCACAAGAAAAACTACTCTGCTTCCTACGGAATATTGCTGGACATGGTAGGAGCGAGGCGTTCCCAATTCTTTCGCGAAGGTGCTTCCATGACCTATGCACCTAAAATTGTAAACAAAATCTGGACGATGGCTGGTCGCATAGGGTATTCAGACTATTTTGTAAACCAGAATGTGCCGGCTATTACGGATGATCATATTTATGTAAATCGCCTTGCAAAAATTCCAATGGTTGATATTGTTCATTACCAGGCAGGCATTGGTTTTTTTGGAGACTATCATCACACACAAAAAGACAATATTTCTATTATCAATAAGGAGACGTTAAAAGCGGTTGGAGCCACCTTACTTCATGTGATCTATTACGAAGAACCCTAATGGGTTAACGGTTGTAGTGGTCGAAGCTTTTGTGATCCCGTTGGTACAGTACTTCTTGCGGTAATGATTTAAAATAATTGTACGTGATTTTGAGACCTTCCTCTCTGGAAACTTTGGGCTCCCATCCAAGGATTTGCCTTGCTTTAGTAATGTCTGGTTGGCGCTGTTTAGGATCATCTTTGGGAAGATCTTTATATACCACCTTTTGTTTTGTGCCTGTAAGTTTTACGATTTCCTCTGCAAAGTCGCTAATGGTGATTTCGCTTGGATTACCAATGTTCATGGGCTGGGCATAGTCTGAGAGAAGCAAACGGTAAATGCCTTCAACAAGATCGTCCACATAGCAGAATGATCTGGTTTGTGATCCATCGCCAAAAACGGTCAGATCTTCTCCACGCAAAGCCTGGCCAATAAATGCTGGCAATACCCGTCCGTCATTTAGGCGCATCCTTGGCCCATAAGTATTAAAGATTCGAACTATGCGTGTTTCTAATTCGTGAAAGGTATGATAGGCCATGGTGATTGCTTCCTGAAAGCGTTTGGCTTCATCATACACTCCCCGAGGGCCAACGGTATTTACATTTCCGTAATATTCTTCCGTTTGTGGATGCACCGTTGGATCACCATATACTTCTGAAGTAGAAGCGATAATGATTCGGGCTTTTTTGGCTCTGGCAAGACCTAAAAGATTATGTGTGCCCAAAGATCCCACTTTCAACGTTTGGATCGGAATCTTTAAGTAATCGATAGGACTGGCCGGAGAAGCAAAATGTAAGATATAGTCAAGTTTTCCAGGTACATGAACAAACTTGGTTACGTCATAATGGTAAAACTCAAAATTCTCCAGCTTGAAAAGATGCTCGATATTTCTAAGGTCACCGGTGATCAGGTTATCCATGGCTATTACATGATACCCTTCTTTGATAAATCGATCGCAAAGATGTGACCCTAAAAATCCAGCAGCACCGGTGATTAATACTCTTTTCTTATCCATAAATCGTTTCTCGTCCAATACTAAAATACGTGTACCCAAGTTCTTTCATTTGAGCAAGGTCATATAGATTTCGGCCATCAAAAATTACTTTGCTTTTTAAAAGAATAGATAATTTTTCAAAGTCAGGTGTTCGAAACTCGGGCCATTCGGTAGCAATAAATACAGCATCTGCATTTTTTGCTGCTTCATACGGTGATTCACAAAACTCAATTTTGTTCCCTATGATTCCCTTAACATTCTCCATTGACTCTGGATCGTGAGCCTTAATGGTGGCTCCTGCCTTGAGTAACTCTTCAATATTATAAAGCGCAGGCGCTTCACGGATATCATCGGTATGAGGCTTAAAGGAAAGGCCCCACAAGGCAAACGTTTTACCTTGTAAATTTCCTCTATAGAAATCTTTGATGCGTGGTACCAGAATTGTTTTCTGATCAGCATTCACTGCCATTACCGCCTCTAATATTCTGAAGTTGTAGTTTACATCTGATGAAGATTTTGAAAGTGCCTGCACATCTTTAGGGAAGCAACTTCCACCATAGCCAATACCCGGAAATAAGAATCTTTTTCCAATGCGACTGTCGGTTCCAATTCCCTTGCGAACGGAGTCCACATCGGCACCTAACAGCTCACATAAATTAGCAATTTCATTCATGAATGAAATTTTGGTGGCCAGGAATGAGTTCGCTGCATACTTGGTTAATTCTGCAGAACGTTCATCCATAAATACCAATGGATTGCCCTGGCGGACAAAAGGCGCATATAAAGCTTCCATTATTTTTTTAGCCTTATCTGATCTGGTCCCAATTACCACCCGCTCGGGTTTCATAAAATCTTCCACCGCCACTCCTTCGCGTAAAAACTCAGGATTTGAAACCACATCAAATTCTACTGAACAATTTGCGGCAACTCTGTCTCTTACTTTATCAGCAGTACCAACAGGCACGGTGCTTTTATCAACGATAACGGTGTACTGATCGAGCAACGGCCCCAGATCACTGGCTACACCAAGAATATATTTAAGATCGGCTGATCCGTCTTCACCAGGAGGCGTAGGTAATGCTAAAAAAATGATCTTAGCATCTTTAATTCCTTCTGCAAGGTTGGTTGTAAAGGAAAGTCGGCCTTGTTTAAGGTTGCGCTCAAAAAGTAATTCGAGGCCAGGCTCATAAATGGTTATTTTACCATTACTAAGTTTTTTGACTTTTTCTACGTCAATATCAATACAGGTTACCGTGTTACCTGTCTCTGCAAAGCATGTCCCAGTAACCAATCCAACATAGCCAGTTCCAACTACAGCAATTTTCATATTTGAGATTAAAAATTTGGTTGCAAAAATAACCTTAATAACGATTTAATGGGCTTAAGTAATTTAAATAGTAGGAAATCAGCTCATCCTAACAATCGTTCGGGTTATTTATATAACTTTGAATTTTATAACTATTATTTGAGATGATGACAGAGTATGTGCTTGATTTTGAAGTGACGGAAAATCAAAAAATGATTGCCCAAATGGTGCATGATTTCGGGGCCAAAGAGATAAAGCCCTTCATGATGGAGTGGGATGAAAGCCAGGAATTTCCCCGACCACTTTTTCGAAAACTAGGTGAGCTAGGCTTGATGGGCGTGTTGGTTCCACACGAATATGGTGGGTCTGGCTTTGGTTACTCAGAATATGTGACAGCAATTTCGGAATTGGCGAAAATAGATGGGTCAATCGGCTTGTCGATGGCAGCCCATAATTCACTATGCACCGGGCACATTCTTCAATTTGCCAACGAAGAACAAAAGCATAGGTACTTACCTAAACTCGCAACAGCTGAATGGATTGGTGCATGGGGCCTGACAGAACCCAACACAGGATCAGATGCAGGAAACATGCGCACTGTAGCCATTAAAGACGGAGACCATTACGTAATTAATGGCGCCAAGAATTTCATCACGCATGGAAAATCAGGTGATGTTGCCGTGGTAATTGTCAGAACCGGTGAGGTTGGAGATTCACATGGCATGACCTCATTTATTATTGAAAAAGGAACACCGGGTTTTAGTGCTGGTAAGAAAGAAAATAAATTAGGCATGCGTGCATCAGAAACCGCTGAGCTGATTTTTACGGATTGCCGCATCCATAAAAGCCAAATGATTGGCAAGGAAGGCGATGGTTTTGTCCAATCTCTAAAAGTTCTTGATGGAGGTCGGATTTCTATTGCCGCCTTGAGTTTAGGTATTGCTATGGGAGCTTTCGAGGCTGCACTTAAATATTCTAAGGAGCGTCATCAGTTCAACCAACCGATCTCTGCATTTCAGGGTATTTCCTTCAAATTGGCCGATATGGCCACAAAAATTGAGGCTGCCTCTCTACTTACATACAGGGCTGCAGACTTGAAGAACAAGGGCAAAAGTGTGAATAAGGAGTCGGCCATGGCCAAGCTCTATGCTTCTGAAATTGCCGTAGAAATTGCCACTGAAGGGGTGCAAATATTTGGCGGCTATGGTTATACAAAGGACTTCCCCGCAGAAAAATATTACCGCGATGCCAAGCTGTGTACGATTGGGGAAGGCACCTCGGAGATCCAAAAGTTGGTAATTTCGCGCTCAATTTTAAAGTAGCCCTTGCGAATTTGAATACAAGACTGCTATATTTGCAGCCCTAATAGTTAAAAACATGCTGATTATTAACATTAAAGAGAACGAATCGATCGATAAGGCCTTGAAACGCTTTAAAAAGAAGTTTGAGAAGACTGGTGTATTGAAACAATTGCGAGATAGAACCTCATTTACCAAGCCTTCAGTAAGAAGAAGAGGCCAGGTGATCAGAGCCGCGTATCGTCAGAAGATGTACGCTTCTGAGAATTATTGATTTTTTAGCGATCTAAACATATACAATCCTCCCAAGGCTTTTTCCCGGGAGGATTTTTTTTTACATTAGGACGACACAACAGGGCTTGAGACGGTTAATGGTTGAGTCATTCTTAAAATATATACAGTTCGAAAAAAGGTACAGCCCCAAAACGGTTATCTCCTACCAGACCGATCTTAATCAATTTGAAGCTTATTTAAAGAAGGAGTTTGACGGCACTTTTGCACAAGATGCCAACTATGGCTTAGTGCGTTCCTGGATTGTAAGTCTTGTAGAAACAAAGCTGGATTCAATTTCCATTAACAGAAAAATTGCTTGCCTCCGATCATTCTATAAGTTTTTAATGCGACAGGAAATCATCATCAAAGATCCGATGATGAAAATCAAAATCCTGAAAACAAGAAAGAAGTTACCTCACTTCGTCAATGAAACAGACTCCATAAAGTTATTGGATAATGTAGATTTTCCAGAAGGCCATAAAGGCCAACGTGATAAATTGATTCTAGAACTTTTTTATGGAACCGGCATGCGCTTGTCAGAGCTTATAGGATTAAAAGACAGTGATTTTAATCTTGGAGCCAGAACGGTTCGAGTATTGGGTAAAAGAAATAAAGAGCGCTTAATACCATTTTCTTCAAGCCTCGTTATACTGATTAAGGATTATATCCGCCAGCGAAATAAAGAAGTGGAGAAAAAAGATCATTCTTATTTATTGGTTACCGATGCAGGCGAGCCTTTGTATCCAGTAATGGTAAACCGCACCGTAAAGAAGTATATGAAGTTATTCACTTCCGTTGAAAAAAAGAGCCCACACGTGCTGAGACACACTTACGCCACACACTTACTGAATAAGGGAGCAGAGATTAATGCCGTAAAAGATTTGCTAGGTCATAGCAGTTTAGCGGCTACGCAAGTGTACACGCACAACTCCATGGAGAAACTTAAAAAAGTGTTTGATCAGGCACACCCCAAGGCATGAAAGAAATCAGTACCATAAAATCGCTCAATGAAATAATCTTACCCACAGACCTTGCCGGCTGGTCTGGAATAGCCGGAATAAATTCTATGTTAAACTTTTAAATTATTTTTTATGAAACTGCAAGTTCACTCTATTCATTTTGATGCAGATCAAAAACTCATCGACTTCATTCAGAAAAAAGTTGATAAACTGGAAACATTTTATGACCGAATGGTGGATGGAGAAGTTTTCCTTCGCATCAACAATGAAGGAATAGAGAATAAAACGGTAGAAATTAAATTGAATGCCCCCGGCCAAAATTTCTTTGCCAAAGAACAAGCAAAATCATTTGAAGCGGCTGCGGATTTAGCCACTGAAGCGTTGAAGGCACAACTACAAAAGTTTAAAACAAAACAAATGGACGGAAGGGTATAGAAACAGAAAGGGCTCCGATTTGGAGCCCTTCTTATTTTAGCTAAGCTTAAAAGCTTTCTTAATAGCGTCTACGTGATCCAGCTTCTCCCAAGGGAATAATTCTACTTTCACTTTCAATTCATTCTTTTTTCCTTTGTTAAAAACCTTTTCAACCACCTTTGACTCACGGCCCATGTGCCCATAAGCAGCAGTTTCTGAATAGATGGGAGTACGAAGTTTGAAACGCTCTTCTATGAAATAAGGACGCATGTCGAAGATTTTTTCAATTTTCTTTGCTAACTCTCCGTCAGTCATGTTCACTTTAGAAGTACCGTAGGTGTTTACGTACAAACCTACAGGTCTTGCAACACCAATGGCATATGCAACCTGCACCAATACCTCATCGCACAATCCGGCTGCTACCATATTCTTAGCAATGTGACGTGTTGCATAAGCAGCAGAACGATCTACTTTAGAAGGATCTTTTCCTGAGAATGCACCACCACCGTGTGCGCCTTTTCCACCGTAAGTATCAACAATGATTTTTCTTCCTGTTAAACCAGTATCTCCGTGAGGACCACCAATAACAAACTTACCAGTAGGGTTCACAAAATATTTTATCTCACTATTGAAAAGCTTCTGCACGCGCTTAGGAAGTTTCTTCATGATGCGCGGAACTAGAACATTGATAACATCATCTTTTATCTTCTTCAGCATGATCGCATCTTTCGCGAAGTCATCGTGCTGGGTTGAGATCACTATGGCATCAATGCGCTGAGGCTTGTTATCATCGCTGTATTCAATCGTCACCTGAGATTTTGCATCAGGACGGAGGTATGTCATTACTTTTCCTTCTCTGCGAATAACAGCGAGTTCTCTTAGTAAAAGGTGAGCCAGTTCTAAGGGTAACGGCATATAGTTATCCGTTTCATTAGTAGCATAGCCAAACATCATTCCCTGATCGCCAGCGCCCTGATCTTCCTTTTTCTTACGCTCTACACCTTGATTAATATCCGTTGACTGTTCGTGAATAGCCGAGAAAATACCACAGCTATTGGCTTCGAACATGTATTCGCTTTTCGTATAACCAATTTTCTTGATCACTTCGCGGGCAATGTCTTGTACATCAAGATAAGCCTCGGATTTCACTTCACCAGCAAGCACCACCTGACCTGTGGTAACCAACGTTTCACAGGCAACTTTGGAGTTGGCATCATAGGCTAAGAAATAATCAATAAGAGCATCAGAAATTTGATCGGCTACTTTATCAGGGTGGCCTTCAGAAACCGACTCGGAAGTGAATAAATATGGCATAGTTAAATTATGTTTTCAATTTAAGGAGGCAAAGATAATAACTAAGATTAAATGACAAGAGATTAGCCTATTGAATTAATAGGTTCAGGCGAGGAATAGAAAAACAGCAGGGGTTTTAGGCCAGTTTTCTTTTTCTTTTTTCCATTGACCCACATTTAGAGTTCGAACGAACTCATGCTCACCGGTAATATCGAGCGCAACCGTTAGCCTGGTTTCAGCGTGAAGGTTTTTTAAGAGATGATCAAATACTGAATTATTGCGATACGGAGTTTCTATAAAAATCTGTGTTTGATTTTTGATTTTTGATTCACGCTCCAGCTCCTTTATTTTTTGAGTAGCCTCCTTGGCATCTATTGGTAAATAACCTTGAAATGCGAATTGTTGCCCATTTAATCCCGATGCCATTAATGCCAGCAGGATAGAAGAGGGGCCGACTAATGGAACAACCTGGATATTATTATCATGAGCAAACTTGACAGCCAAAGCGCCAGGATCGGCAACACCGGGGCAGCCCGACTCAGAAATCACACCTACATGGTGACCTTCTGAGATTGGCTTCATTAGGTCTGATAATTTTGATTCCGGTGTTTCTTTGTTTAAAACTTCAAATTGTAATGCTTCAATGGAAGTGTAGATCTTTAACCCACTCAAATACCTTCTTGCCGTGCGAATGTCTTCAGCAAGAAAGTATTGGATGGAGGGCAAGGCTTCTCTTACCTGAGGAGGTATTACAGATGATTGAGTTTCAACTGCGATGATGTTAGGTATGAGATAAAGTTTGCCTTTAGTCATTCGCTTTTAAGAAATCAAAAACTGTTTCTGCAAAAGTTTTAGGATCTTCGGCCTGCACCCAATGACCTGTGTTAAGAGTAACAAATTGTGCAGAAGGAAATATTTTTAAAATACTTTCTTCATCACCCGAAGCATAGTAATCAGAGCGCACACCTTTTATAAAAAGTGTTGGGCCAGTAAACTGACCTTCGTATTGCATACCTGCGCCAATCTCTTCGATATGTTCATCAATGGCATGAATATTCACACGCCATTCAAATTTGCTTTCGCTGCCGCGGGCAAGATTCTTTAAAAGGAATTGACGCACATCGGGTTCTGGCACTTGCCGGCTAAGCAATTGATCTGCTTCGGTGCGCGAAGTGAGTGTGTTTAAATTAATATCATGAAGCCCATCCAGAATATGGTCATGATGAACGGGGTATTGCTTGGGTGCGATATCTACAATAATCAGCTTATCTAACTTTCCCGGATACTTTACCGCAAAATTCATCGCTGTTTTCCCACCCATGGAGTGGCCGATGATATGTGGCTTAACAATGTTGTGCTCTTGAATAAAGGCTGCTAAATCTTCTGTAAGCAATTTATAATTGAAATCATCTGTGTGTGGCGATTGGCCATGATTGCGCTGATCCACCAGGTACACGGTAAAATGTTCAGCAAATACTTTTGCCAATGAAAACCAATTGTCGGATGAACCAAACAAGCCGTGTAGTATAATCAATGGGTTGCCCTGGCCAGATTTTCTATAAAACAATTTCATTTGCTAATAATCATTTATCTAAGGTCAAATGAAATCTCTAATCTCAGATCAATTTTTTGATTTAAGGGATTGCCATGAGATTTCATGAGCGCGAAGATAACAAAGAAAAAACACGTCTATTGCTTAATGGCTGTCGATGTACCGCTATATTTGCGGTTTCAATTTTTATGGAATTAGTAAACAACACCTACCGGATACAGGATCTTGATGTATCAGAAATTTGTGCACAGTTTGGTACACCGCTCTATGCCTATGATGCTGAAAAAATCATTCACCAGCTAAGAAGCATTAAAAGTGCTTTTCGGGATACCGATGTGAAAGTGAAATATGCCGCCAAGGCACTTACCAATATTTCTATTTTAAAGTTGCTCAAGAAGTATGGTTCTGGGGTTGATGTGGTTTCTATCCAGGAAGCACACCTGGCATTAGGTGCCGGTTTTATGCCCGAAGAAATTATGTTCACGCCCAATTGTGTTGACTTTGAAGAAATCGTGGAAGGCGTTGAATTGGGATTGAACATCAACCTCGATAACCTTTCTGTCCTGGAGAAATTCGGCCTGAAATATGGCAACACGTATCCATGTTGCGTGAGATTGAACCCGCATATCATGGCAGGAGGAAATTATAAAATCTCAACCGGTCACAGTAATTCAAAGTTTGGAGTTTCGGTATATCAGCTTCCGCAGATCATGCAGTTGGCCGAGCATTATAACATTGTCATTAGTGGATTACATATTCATACCGGCTCTGAAATCACCGAGACGGATGTGTTTCTTAAGATGGCAGAAATCCTTTTCGGCATTGCCCGCGATTTTCCTTCATTGCGATTTATAGATTTTGGTGGTGGCTTTAAAGTGGCCTACAAAGAAGGTGACACGGTTACAAATGTGTATGACCTTGGTTTGAAGTTAAGTAAAGCATTCACTGATTTTTATCAGAGCTACGGCCGAAAGCTGGAACTTTGGGTAGAGCCCGGAAAGTATATCGTAAGTGAAGCGGGTTATCTCTTTGTGAAAACGAATGTGGTAAAGCCGACACCATCATTAACCTTTGTTGGTGTGAACTCCGGATTGAATCACCTGATCCGCCCCATGATGTATGATGCGTATCATGAAATCGTAAACGTGACTAACCCAACAGGCTCACCCAAAATGTATACCGTGGTGGGTAATATTTGTGAAACAGACACGCTTGGTTCTGATCGCAAGTTGAATGAAGTGAGAGAAGGTGATTTGCTCGCGATTAAGAATGCAGGTGCTTATGGTTACTCCATGTCTTCCAACTATAACTCACGACTCAGGCCAGCTGAAGTTCTGATCATCAACGGAGAAGCTAAGCTGATCCGCAGACGCGATACGTTTGAAGATCTGTTGCGTGGACAAATTGATGTGATCTGATCAAGAAAATAAAAGTTGTGTCTTGGTGTCTGCTGACATACTGTTGGCATCACTAAAGATTGCTTTGCCATCTGAACAAAATCATGTAATGAAACAAAAGACATTTTCAGAATACGAAATATTTGTAGTGGCGATACTCACTATTCTCCAGTTTACACTCATTCTGGATTTTATGGTGCTTTCACCGCTCGGCCCTTTTCTCATGCCCGATCTCAACATCACACCCCAACAATTTGGAATGGTAGTGTCGGCTTATGCTTTCAGCGCGGGCCTCTCTGGAATTTTAGCGGCAGGCTTTGCCGATAAGTACGACAGAAAAAAATTACTGATCTTTTTTTATACTGGTTTTATCGTGGGCACTCTGTTTTGCGGATTAGCAACCACATATCCATTATTATTGATGGCACGCATTGTAACTGGAATTTTTGGAGGAGTGATCGGCTCCATCACCTTAGCCATCATTACGGATTTATTTCGCATAGAAGTGCGTGGTCGCGTGATGGGTTTTGTGCAAATGGCATTTGCATCCAGCCAGGTATTAGGGCTTCCCATCGGTTTATACTTTGCTAACCTGTGGGATTGGCATTCTCCTTTTATCATGATTGTCATCGTGAGTGTGGTGGTGATGGGCGCAATCATCATGTACTTAAAACCCATTGACGCTCATTTGAAAATCAAATCCGACAGGAATGCCTTTGTGCATCTGGCGAAGACTGCTTCTGACTCGGTGTACCTTAAAACTTTTGCAGCCACTGCATTACTCGCCACGGGTGGTTTTATGCTGATGCCCTTCGGTACTGTGTTTGGCGTAAACAATTTGAAGATATCACCCGATAGTTTGCCGCTGCTTTACACCGTTACCGGGATGTGCTCGATGGTCATCGGTCCGCTGATTGGAAAGTTCAGCGATAGCTGGGGAAAATATCGTACTTTTTTTGTAGGCTCTTTAGTGACGATTGTTATTGTAGTAATTTATTGCAACCTGGGTGTTACACCCTTGTGGGTTGTGATGGTGCTGAACGTGATTATGTTTGCCGGCATCACCGCGCGCATGATTTCATCTCAGGCACTTTTATCTGCTGTGCCCAACCAATCCGATCGTGGGGCATTCATGAGTATCAATTCATCCGTTCAGCAAATCTCCGGAGGTGTTGCCGCCTACGTGGCAGGATTAATTGTTGTGCAATCTCCTTCGGGTGAACTATTGCATTATGATGTTCTTGGATATGTGGTAGCGTTCACTACTTTTATAACCATAGGGCTTATCTGGTTTGTGAATGAACGCGTGATCAAAAAACTGGCCGCTGTTCCGGTTCCTTTGAATAAATAAAATTTCAGCAGGATGACGATGCCCTCTCGGTATGACTTACTTGTAATCGGAGGTGGCGCTGCGGGTTTCTTCGGAGCCATTGAAGCGGCACGAAGCAAGAAAGGTTTTCGTGTTTTAATTCTTGAAAAGACATCTAAGCTATTATCGAAAGTAAAAGTATCGGGCGGAGGAAGATGCAATATAACGCATTATTGTTTTGAAGCGACTCCTCTGTCGAAGCATTATCCACGCGGACAACGAGCTTTAAAAAGTTTATTTCAGAAGTTTCAGGCGAAAGATACCGTAGCTTGGTTTGAGAATCACGGAGTGGAACTAAAAGCCGAAGAAGACGGTCGCATGTTTCCGATCACCGATAATTCCCAAACTATTATCGATTGCTTTCTGCAAGAAGCAGAACGACTAAACATTGAAATCAAACTCAGTCAGGAAGTAACGAGCATAGAAAAAACAGAAAAAATATTTCATGTATGGTGCAATCAGCAACAGTATACAGCGACTAATGTTCTTGTTGCAGCAGGTGGCTATAACAAGCCAGAAAATTACCGGTGGCTTTCAGATCTTGGTCATGAAATTGTTCAACCTATTCCTTCTTTATTTACCTTCAATGATTCCTCGAAAGAGTTTACTGACCTGATGGGGATTGCTGTTCCTGATGCCGAAGTGAAAATAGCCGGATCAAAACTTTCGCAACATGGTCCGGTGCTCATCACGCATTGGGGCCTCAGTGGTCCGGCAGTCATTAAACTATCCGCATGGGCCGCAGTAGATCTTCATAAAGTTCATTATGCATTTACAGCGTTAGTCAATTGGACAGGCCAGCCCGAAACAGAACTGCGAGGTGTGTTAATGAAATTGAAAAACGGAAACAGCAAAAAGCAAGTACTTAGCAATCCACTCTTCGGCCTTCCCAAGAGATTATGGGAGTTTCTGTGCTTGAAAGCCGGAGCCGAAGAAGGAAGAACCTGGAGTGATCAATCCAATAAAGTGATCAATCGGTTAATTGAGTTGTTGTTTGCCTGCCCGTTTCACATTAAAGGCAAAACCACTTTTAAAGAAGAGTTTGTTACCTGTGGAGGTGTTTCACTGAACGATATCGATCTGAATTTAATGGAAAGTAAAAAAGTGCCAGGTTTATACTTTGCCGGTGAGATACTCGACATCGATGGCGAAACCGGAGGATTTAATTTTCAGGCAGCGTGGACAACTTCGTGGGTTGCGGCCTATTCAATGACAAAAGATAAAGCTTTATAAAATGCAGCCATAGAAATAGTCATAACGAAAAAAGCCTCAGATTCCTGAGGCTTATTTTTTTGTGGTGACGGAGGGAATGCTGACGCTTCGGTCAGCACCCTGACAGGCATAGCCTCGTCAGGGTTGAACCCGAATGACATTAAGCGTTAACCCTTTAATGGTTTCAGTAACTGGATACTTCTTAACGAACTCGATAGTTCGTTGGATGGAAAGGTTTTTGAGCTTTCTCTCAAGTTGCACCGCTTCCTCTTTAGTTGGTTTTGTAGTGAACCAAACAAGACTCCAAGGAGTATAACGAGAAGTAGCTCTGTCTTTACCTGAATCATGTTCATGAAATCTCCTTAAAAGATCATTGGTTGATCCTTTATAAAAGGAACCGTTCATTTGGCTTTGAAGCAGATACACGTAAAATACTCCCATAACGAAAAAAGCCCCAGAAATCTGAGGCTTTAATTTTTGTGGTGACGGAGGGAATTGAACCCCCGACACAAGGATTTTCAGTCCTTTGCTCTACCAACTGAGCTACGTCACCGACACTTTTTATTCTGTCATTTTCTAACAGGGCCACAAAACTATGGAAATTTAGTTTTGCTGCAAACTCAGTTCGAAATTTTAAGGTTTTGAATGCAAATTATAGGTTCAAAAGGTGGCGTAAACTAAATTCCCGTCAAATTCTTTCTCTCGCATGCATTATCTGCAACAAATTCTATTCGTCATCACGCTGGGTGTCGCAACGTATTTTATCCGAAAGCGGGTATTGAGCATTAAAGCCAACATTAACCTGGGCAAGCAGAACGAAATCAAAGACCATCTTTCCGAGCGATTGAGCAACATGCTTTTGGTGGCTTTTGGTCAAAAAAAGATGTTTAAGCGCTTTATCCCTGCCTTTCTTCACTTCTTTATATATGTAGGGTTTCTTGTGATCAACCTCGAAGTCCTTGAGTTTGTCATTGATGGCTTGTTGGGTACTCATCGAATTTTTGCCCCTTACCTGGGTGGCTTTTATAATGTGTTGATGAATGTATTCGAGTTTCTGGCCTTAGCAGTATTGTTGGCCTGTGTGGTTTTCCTGATCAGAAGAAATGTATTGAAGGTTCCTCGTTTCTGGTCTTCTGAGATGACGAAATGGCCAAGATTGGATGCCAACCTGATTCTCGTTATAGAGATTGTTTTAATGTCGGCTATTTTAAAAATGAATGCAGCAGATCAGGTACTACAGATGCGGGGAGTGGAACACTATTCCTTTACAGGAACTTTGTTTTTCAGCTCATGGTTGATGCCGATCTTTGAAAATTTCAGCACCCCCTTTTTGATATTCACTGAGCGGGCCGCCTGGTGGTTTCACATCATCGGCATTTTGGGTTTTGCAATTTATGTCACGTACTCAAAGCACCTTCACATATTTTTGGCATTTCCCAATACCTACTTCGCCAAGGTTGAACCGAAAGGTCACATTAATAATATGCCCGTAGTTACCCGCGAAGTGAAATCCATGTTGGGTTTGGAAACGGCAGCGGCACCAGCCGGTGAGCCCGGAAGATTTGGGGCCAAAGACATTAACGATCTTTCCTGGAATAATTTAATGGCTGCCTACTCCTGTACCGAGTGTGGTCGATGTACTTCTGAATGTCCGGCCAACCTTACGGGAAAAAAACTTTCTCCGCGCAAGATCATGATGGACACACGTGATCGCACGGAAGAAGTGGGTAAGAGTTTAGAAATGGGTGGCCCCGGATTGAACGATGGCAAAACATTATTGAACGATTATATCACCAAAGAAGAAATCAATGCATGCACCAGTTGTAATGCCTGCGTGGAAGCTTGCCCGGTGTTGATCAATCCACTCGAAATTATTTTAGAATTGAGAAGGTATGTAGCGATGGAAGAATCCGGTTCACCGGCCCAATGGAACTCCATGTTTCAGAACATCGAAACGAGCTTTGCTCCCTGGAAATTCTCACCATCCGATCGTGCCAACTGGATTCAGAAAAACTAAACATTAATGAAGACCTTATACCAGCCAGAGTCAGCCACAGAAATACTGAATCGTCTTGATCAACTCAGGAGTGATTCAATTGCTCAATGGGGAAAGATGAATGCATCGCAAGTGCTGGCACACTGCGCAAATGCGTTGGAAGCACCACTTGGAATAAGGAATACACCACGAACATTATTAGGAAAATTGCTGGGAGGTTTTTTCAAAGCCGATTATTTAAGCGAGAAACCTATGCGCAAAAACTCACCCACCCATCCTACCTTCGTCATTCATGGCACACCTGATTTTGAAAAGGAAAAGCTGAGGTTGAAAAAAAACGTATTGGAATTTTCGAAAGGACCAGATTCGATAAAGAATGATGTACATGCATTTTTTGGAAAGTTATCTTCAGAAGAGTGGGCCATTAGTCAGTATAAGCATATTGATCATCATTTAAAGCAGTTTAATGTCTAGCGTTATGAGTGTAAATACAATGGCTGAACTTGCCGCCAAAGGCGAGACACCCGAAATTCTTTTTTGGGTAGGATGTGCCGGCTCGTTTGACGATCGCGCCAAGCGTGTGACACAAGCTTTTGTGAAAATTCTGAATGCGGTAAATATCAAGTTTGCTGTGTTGGGCACAGAAGAAACCTGCACCGGAGATCCTGCCCGCAGAGCAGGCAATGAATTCCTTTTTCAGATGCAGGCCATGAGCAACATTCTGGTGTTGAATGGGTATGGCATTAAGAAAATCGTAACCGCTTGCCCGCATTGTTTCAACACATTGAAGAATGAATATCCTGAATTGGGCGGCAACTATGAAGTGGTTCACCACACCACGTTGCTTCAGCAATTGATCAACGAAGGCAAAATTAAAATGACTGAGGGAGGTTCGTTTAAAGGAAAGAAAATTACTTATCACGATTCCTGTTATCTCGGTCGCGCCAATAATATCTATGAAGCTCCACGCGAGGTGTTAAAAGCACTCGATGCCGACCTGGTAGAAATGAAGCGTTCTCGCACAACCGGATTATGCTGTGGTGCAGGAGGAGCACAGATGTTTAAAGAGCCGGAGAAAGGGAATAAAGACATTAATGTGGCTCGCACGGAAGAAGCTCTGGCAACAGGCGCCACCACAGTTGCTGTAGCTTGCCCATTCTGTATGACCATGATTACGGATGGTATGAAAAACAAAGAGAAAGAAGCGGAAGTTCAAGTGAAGGACCTGGCAGAAATTGTTGCGGAGTCTTTATAAGGTCTTCGTCTATCACAATTCTTTTTTACGGCCAGTGACTATTCTTCAGGAAAATATGAAAAGTCTTTTTGCTATTGTCAGCAACAATTTCGCCAAGCCAAACATTGTCTTTGGTTACAAATAAATCCGTGCGCGTGGTTTCTCCTTCGCTGCCTTCTTCACCTTTTATTTTTCCACCTTTCGCAACCATGTTAAGCATTCCAAAAACGCCAGTCTGTATTGCAGGAAGTTCAGTGAGATCTTTTTCTAACTTAAACTAAATGTAGCAATACCACACTCACTCGTATTTTTTTTGCTGTTGAGTATGGTAGCAGCTCTTTGGCCCAATCCATTATTCAGATCCATAATAAATCCAGTTATCGTCTTTATTAAATTTTTCACCGTTCAGGGTTTCAAAGTTATTATTGGTGCCTAAAAACAGTGATGAAAATTCGAGTTTTGCTGACATTTCAGCATCATCCTGAGCAACTGAAATTTGGATTCCGATCAGGAGAAAAACGGCTAAAGAGAAAAAGAATTTGAGTTCATTTCGTTAGGTTTAGGATTCAAAAATCCAGATAAAAACAGTGGCAGGGTATCCGTGAGACATGGTATTTTGAGTCCGCAGCAAACCGGATGAAAACGGGCGGGAACAAATTTTCTGATAATAGTCTTTTGTATCTTTGAAGAATATAAACACGAACCGATTATGTTCATCCCATTCGAAAAGCTCTCGCCTCAGTCAAGAATATGGATATATCAAGCCAATAGAAAACTTAACAGCATTGAAGAAAAAACAATAGCCACATCATTAGCAGACTTTTGCGGGAAATGGAATGCCCATGGTGAGCCGTTGAAATCCTCCTTTAGAATTGAAAAAAACCAGTTTGTAATCATGGCAGTCGATGAAGACTTTCACAATCCCAGCGGCTGTTCCATTGATAGTTCGGTGGGTGTCATGCGACAAATTCAGGCAGCTACCGGGGTAGATCTATTAGATCGTTCGAAGGTTCCATTTTACATTGATGGCAATATTGAGCTTATACCGCTAAGTGAATTGAAGTCAAATTTTACCAGTAGTCGATTGCAAGCATCAACGGTAACGTTCAATACCATGGCTGCCACCAAAGCAGAAATGGAAGAAAAATGGGAGATACTGGTAGAAAAGTCGTGGATGGCAAAATATTTACCCAAAACAGCGTTAATTTCTTAGCATTTATTTTTTCGTACTTTTAAAGTATTAGCAAGCACGCATGAGAGCAAGAGGTGTAATTCTTTTAGGTATTGTAATAGTCATCGCGGCATGTAGCCCACAGAAGAATGCGATGAAGTCCTTTAGGTACGGTAAGTACGAAAGCGTAATCAATTATTATAAAGGAGTGCTTCGCAAAGAACCGGCTAATGGTCCCGCTAACTATTACATTGCAGAATCCTATCGGTTATCCAATCGCATTAAGGAAGCCGAACCTTTTTACGCGAAGGCAGGGGGTCGCGGCATCAATGCGGATTCAGTGAAATTATTTTACGCCAAATCTCTTCAGGCAAATTCTAAATATGATGAAGCCCGCACTGCGTTGGAGTCTTTAGAGTCAGATGCCAAGGATGAGAAATTAAAAGACCGTGCACAAAAAGAAATAGATGGTCTCAACTATCTGGAAAAGCTTTCGGAAAAGAAAAGTTATTACAAAGTAAAGAATCTGGAATCGATCAATACACCATTTACCGAATACAATCCTGTTTATTCCAACAACGAACTTTATTTCACCTCGTCACGCGCCAATGCCAAAATTTATGAGGCCACCGGCACACCGTTTACCGATATCTATAAGGCAGAAACCAGTGGGGCTAACGTAAATGCAAGTACGATTACTCCGTTACCTGACCTGATTAATGAGTCAAATATTAATGAGGGATGCATCACGTTCACACCGGATGGGAAGACTATGATTTTTGCCAAGGGCAACACCGGAAAACGCAAAGGCACCAACGATGTTGATTTATATATATCCCGTTACCGGAATGGACAGTGGTCAGAGGCGCTTCCCATTAATATTAACTTACCTGATGCATGGGAATCAACACCTGCCCTGAGTGCAGATGGACGCACACTTTATTTTTCTTCTAATCGCAAAGGTGGTTATGGTGATTTGGATTTGTACTCTGCCCAAATGGATTCCCGCGGTCGCTTTGGAAAAGTAAAAAACCTGGGAACTGAGATTAACACAGCCGGGGCTGAAACATTTCCTTATATCTCTGATAATGGTAAAATGTATTTTTCATCCGATGGACATCCAGGTTATGGCATGCTCGATATTTTTGTGGTGAACAGAGCGAATGGAAAAACAGTGGTTGACAACCTGGGCCAACCTGTAAATTCTACGGCCGATGATTTTGGGTTGTTTCTATTTAAAGCTGACCGTGGGTTCTTCACATCCAATCGTGAAGGCGGCAAGGGTGATGATGATATTTATACATTCATCAATGAAGATCCTAATCTGAAAGTGGTTAACTATTTTTTACAAGGTATCACATACCTGATTCGTAAAGACAGTACACGGGAAATCTTACCAAACACAAAAGTATCGCTGATGGATCCGGATGGTGATGTGATGCAGGATTTTGTGACGGGCAATGATGGCAAATTTCTTTTCCGTGTTTATGAAAATGAAAACTACACGTTGCTGGGCGAAACGGATGGATTCATCACGAAGCGACAAGCCTACACGACCGTAGGAAAATCGGTGCCGCTGGAATCATTGAAGGAATTGGTCACGACTATCACACTCGATACTATCCTGGTTCTGGATAGAAAGGAACGTAACAAGATTTTCGTGCTTGAAAATATTTACTTTGGATATGATTCGGCTGATATCAGGCGGGATGCTGCTATTGAACTTAATAAGTTGGTGACACTTTTAAACGACAACACCGACTTGAAAATAGAAATGGGTTCGCACACCGATAGTGTCGCTTCCGATGCATACAACATTCAGCTTTCACAGCGTAGAGCGGAGTCAACGGTTAATTATTTGATTCAAAAAGGAATTGATCCAAGTCGGTTAGTGGCGAAAGGTTACGGTGAATCCAAGCCGATTGCGCGTAACACCAATCCTGATGGCAGCGATAATGCCGTAGGTCGCCAACGCAACCGCAGAACTGAATTTAAAATTCTTGAAATAGGTCAGCTCATCAAAAAAGAAGACGAAGATGAAGAGGATAAGTATTTCAGAAAGGAGAATTTACCTAAGAAGAAGAATGATAATTGATTTAAGTCATTATTAAAAGTCATCCTTGCTCTCCTGTTTTAAGATATAGCTTATTTGCACTTCTGCGAAAG
Source organism: Cyclobacteriaceae bacterium (assembly GCA_043774745.1). Classification (GTDB taxonomy): domain Bacteria; phylum Bacteroidota; class Bacteroidia; order Cytophagales; family Cyclobacteriaceae; genus ELB16-189. Next base: position 46,355 of record JAYVTC010000037.1, read on the forward strand.
CTTCCGGAAAAATTACACAATAGACTTGCCAACGCCATTTTACTGTGTCTGAATGGAACTTATTGGATTTGTCAGGAGTATTCTATAATGGATTCGATAAGTTTATATTTTTTAACATAAAGAACATATTTTATGAATTACTATTATAGCAAAGTACTGAAGGGCAAAGACTTTTCCGAAGCAATTGATCAGGTCACAGCTCAACTCAAGAGAGAAAGATTTGGCGTACTTACCGAAATTGACGTAAAAGAAACATTGAAAAAATAGATTGATGTTGATTTTAGAAAGTGCAAGATTCTGAGCGCATGCAATCCTCACTTTGCACATTAGCGTTGAAAAGTGAGGATAAAATTGGAATTTTTCTTCCTTGTAATGTGGTGGTGGAGGAAAATGAAAATGTTGAAGTTTCAGCCGTAGATCCCATCGCTTCTATAATATCTGTTAAAAATGAATCGTTGGGAAGTATCTCCACGGAGATCCAGCAAAAACTTCGAAGGGTGATTGACAACGTGAATTAGAAAAAATCATTTTGAAGGCGTCCGCCTATTTAATAAAGTAAGGCGGACGTTTATCCTCAAAGTCTGTTGTTTTCTGAAAAATAAATGCAGCTTCTAAGAGAGGGCCATCATCGTAAAGATTTCCAATAAGAATCACAGACGTAGGGTGCCCTTTTTTATCAAAACCATTAGGAATAGAAATGGCAGGATGTCCCGTTAGGTTAGTAAGAAGTGATTGATTTCTCCCATCGCTGGGGACAATAATAAAATCATATTCATTCATTGTGGCATTGAATTTTTCAATCAATACTTTTCGATGACGATTGGCTTGCAAGTATTCAGCAGCCGGAATGAACCATGATTGTCGCAATGAGTTTGCCCTCGACTCGGCATTTTGTTCCGATAATTCGCGCTCTTTATGACTGCGCACCAGGTCATCAAAGTAAGCACCCGCTTCTGACCTTAGAATAATATCAAACACATTGTAAGGTACTTGTCCTGGAAGTTTCACCTCTTTTAAATCGGCACCTAATTCAACAAATGATTTAAGTATCTCTGAATTATTTGCACCCGTGCTCGTAGTGTCTTTATCAAACAATTCTTTAGCGTAGCCTATCTTATATCCTTTCAGATTATCGGGTGGATTAAAAGAAAAACTGTAATCAATCACAGCGCGATCTTTTTCACCGGCTGGATTTTTTCCACGGATAATATCAAAGACAATAGCACAATCTTGAGCAGTCCTGCAGATAGGTCCTGCCTTATCCATCGACCATGACAACGTCATTGCCCCTGCTCGGCTCACGGCACCAAAGGATGGACGAAATCCGGTGACACCACATCGTGTAGATGGGGCGAGTATAGATCCTAATGTTTCCGTGCCTATGGAAAACGCAACCAGACCTGCAGAAGTTGAGGAGGCAGAACCGGCCGAAGACCCGCTTGCCCCTTGCCGAAGGTCCCAGGGGTTTTTTGTGATGCCACCAAACCAGATATCGCCACGTGCTAATGCTCCGGACGTCAACTTGGCTACCAAAACTGCCCCGGCATCTTCAAGCCTTTTTACTACCTCAGCCTTTTCATCTATGATTTGATTTTGATAAGGTTCAGCTCCCCAAGTAGTTTTATAACCGGGCACAGCGAAAAGATCTTTGATGCCATACGGTATACCATGCAAAGGGCCGCGATATTTTCCTTGCGAGATTTCTTCATCTGCTCGCGTTGCTTGTTTCAAAGCGAGCTCTTCTGTAACGGTAACTACTGATGATAATGTGTCTTTAAATTTTTTAATTCTGGTGAGATAAATATTTGTGAGCCGTGTAGAAGTTAATTTCTTTTGTTTGATCAATGTGCTGAGCTGCGCAACGGTCATGAAAGCAATTTCTTCATCGCTGGATGGCAACGAAACGGTATCCGCATATTTCCAATCAGAAATAGTATTCCTTTTTTTGAATTCAAAATTATCTGGGCGCGGATCAAAGTACAAAGAAGGGGTTACTTCATATGCTAATGAATACGAACGCATGGAGTCATAGCCTTTCCTGTTTTCATTCAGATAGGCCATCATCGTTTTTATTTCCTCACGGGAAAAGGAAAGTCCATTGATTTTCTGCGCAGCGCGTATGTGATGACTTTTAATTTTGCTACGCGAACTACATGAGCAAAAAAGGATGATTAGACATAGGGAGGAAAAATAAATAAGATAGCGCAAGAATTTCCGGTTTTAGTATTTTCAAATATCCATCATCGTGATATCCCCTGCAACAAAAATAAATCTTAGATAGATTTATTTGCCGGGTAGCATGTAAATAAATAGGAATAGAGGTAATTGAATTACCGGAGTAAGAATAATTGAGTTACATTTAATTGTATTATCCGCATCGTACCTAAATACTTGACGATGAGAAAGGCAGTATTTGGCAGTAACAATTCAGAGTCACACTATTCAACAATCTATAATGAGGGCTCTATCTTATGGGAATACAGAGGAAGGATTAATGATCGGATTTTAGCCATCGCAAAATACTCATGCCCCGCATACTTAATTATTATCGGTGGCTATTTCATGTATTCTGACTTTATTATACGCGATATTGGATATGTTTCTATCTGGCGGATTCCATCGTTGCTGCTGTGTGTATTGATGTTGGTATTACTGAAATCAGACTTTCGCAATAACATAACCGGGATTTTTATTTACTACAATGTATTTATGTTTTCCGCCAGTGTCATGTTGGCGGGCATTACCTACGAACTATATGATACTCCGTTGTTCAAAACTGCCATAATAGGAATGCTGGCCGCTGTAATTGTTGTTTATATGGGTACTTATGGAGGTTTTAGGATTCTGCTTATCAATTATATACCAATTCCATTATCTGTAATTGCTATTTATTTTAAATACCACGCTTCCGTTTATGACTTGGTGGAGTTTGGTAATGTGATTGGCGTGATGGGTGCTTGTCTCACAGTCTCACAATCGGAGGAAAACCTGCGATATGGTGAATTCCGCTTTGCAAAAATTGCTGAGATTGAAAAAGAAAAATCTAATTCTCTGCTTCTAAATATATTGCCACCAGAAACTGCTGAAGAACTGAAGTTGAGTGGCAAAGTAATCGCAAAAAAAATTGATTCAGCAACAGTTCTCTTTACTGACTTCAAAGGATTTACCCAATTGGCAGAAGCCATATCCCCGGAAAAACTAGTACATAGCATAGATTATTATTTCAGTGCGTTTGATAAAATTATCGATC
>JAYVTC010000038.1:0-36711 GCA_043774745.1 Cyclobacteriaceae bacterium
AGACTATAACAACATCGATGTAAAAGGAAAAATCGTTGTGTTTCTCAATGGCTCACCCCAGGGTCTCGACTTGCCTTCTACCATCATGGCCCATTTTAACAACCCCGCTTCCAAGATTGAAATCGCTACACAGAAAGGTGCCGTTGGAGCCATCATCGCTCCTGCCTCTCCCTCTGCCGCAATTAGTTCTTCAGGCACAACCACTGCCGCTTTGAACCCCGGGAAGACCACCGCCTATGGGCGATCAGTAGCAGGCGATTTGAAGGCCTTTAGCCGTGTACCCTATACAACTCTACAACGATTATTTTTCAACTCAAACAAAAATCTGCAGCAATCATTAGCCGACTTGAGGAAAGGAACTTCTGTTTCGTTTGATCTATCTTCTTCGTTATGGTTGAATTATACATCATTTTTTACGGATATCGAGAGTTATAATGTAATCGGAAAAATAACCGGAACCGATAAAAAATTAAAGGAGGAATATGTAGTGCACACCGCCCATCTGGATCACGTGGGCATTGGCAAACCGATCAAGGGTGACTCGATCTATAATGGTGCTCATGATAATGCATCGGGAGTAGCATCACTATTGGAAATTTCAAGAATCTACCAGCAGGCAACCAAACCACTTCGCTCTGTTTTGATTGTCATGGTGACTGCCGAAGAGATGGGCTTATTGGGTTCTGCCTATTTTGCTGGCAATCCTACGGTTCCTAAATCACAGATTGTTGCGGATGTAAATACAGACATGCCTACGCTGATTGTTCCATTGCTTTCTGTCGCTCCTTTGGGTGCAGAACATTCCAGCATGGTAAAGAATGTTGATTTTGCCTGCAACCAATTAGGCATTGTGAGGCAAGAAGATCCTATGCCAGAAGAAGTAAGATTCATCCGTAGTGATCAATATAGTTTTGTGCAGCAAGGAATTCCCGCATTGCATGTAAAATATGGAACACTGACGAAGGATAATTCATTTGACCTGGTAGCGTTCACCAAAAAATGGCGCGATGAAAATTATCACCGACCTTCCGATGAGATCACCAATAACTTTGATTTTGATGCAGCACGAAAATATGTACAGTTGAATTTCCTCATCAGCTATTCCATCGCGCAAACCAAAGAACGGCCCAAGTGGAATGAGGGCGACTTTTTCGGATCAAGAAACTCCAGGTAATAAGATAGGTTTTTAATTTATTGTTACCCTAAATTGTAAACAAGCAGAAACATGTTGTAAATTGAATAGGAAACTCTATATCATGTTGAGAATACTGAACCTGTTACTCTGTCTTGCAATAGCCGGAAACATGATTGCCCAGACAAATAGCGTGGCAGATTTTTCGTCCTTGCGGATTTTAAAGGAAGGAAATGATGGGGAAATGAATGATTTCGCTGTGAGTAAGGATCAGCGTTACATCGTGGTGGCCAATGAAAATAAAATAATAAAACTTTATGATGGCTCAACCGGAAAATTTTTAAAACGCATAATAGGTTTTCATCCCTCACCTGAAGAGATCATCATCACACCCAATAATGAAACTATTATTACCGTTGGCCTTGATAGCAAAATCGCCATCATTGAATTGAAGACAGGCTCGCTCAAGCAAACCATCACACTTAAAAATAAACTTCGGTGTCTGGAAATTGATGGGCAAAGTAAAATGGCCGTAGTCGGTGACAACAAAGGATTTATCAGTTTTATCGATCTCGAAAAAGGATTCCTAGTTAAAGAGATTAATACTGGCGCACCACAGGTTAGCTCAGTAGCATTCAGTCCCGACTACAAACAACTCGCAGCGGGCACAGGCATCGCGGTAGGATATATGATCAAAAAAAATCCGATCCTTATTTTAGACTTTGCTTCAAAAGAAATTATAAAGAAATTAAAAGGTCTTGAAGGCGCTACAACTGCCATGCGTTTTAGCTACGATGGCCAAACGCTTTATACCGGTCACAAAAGTAATTCAAGAACATTAGCAAAATGGAATTTATCCACGGGAGAGGAAACCATCATCAATGCTGTTTTTAATATTATCTCACTAGCCGGTTTCACGTGCATTGATATCGACAAAAAGAACAGTGTATTGGTGACCACCACAGATGACAGATCGATTCAGATTTACGATTTGCAAAGCCAGGAAATTATCTCTAAGCAGTTTCCTTCCAAAGTGCGTTTACTTCGTAAGCTTGACCATTTTCCAAGGAATGTTTTTGGCGTGAATGAAGGAAAGAACTTCATCATTGGCGGATTCAACAAGAGTTTACTCTATATCTACAATGCCGAAAAGAAAGGTATCTCAGGCTACATCCATTTATACAATGAAGATTGGGCCGTGGTCGCAGCAGATGGACGCATGGATGGCTCTTTGCCTGCTATTCAAAACCTTTCATGGTCTGAAGGCTTAATAAGCATGCCCCTTGAAAATACATTTGATGCCAGTTTTACACCACGTCTTCTTACCCAATTAATAGCACAGGAGGCTGCACAAAGTGAATTTAAAGTGGAGCAGGCCGCCAAAGAAATACCTGTAATTAAAATACTTTCCGTTGATGGCAAGCCGTTCATCGCAAATGCTGGGAATACCGCTATGCGTAGCGCTAAGAAACTGATCAACATTAAACTGGCCGTTGATAAAAATCAACATCAGATCGATGAGATACGACTTTATCAGAATGGTAAACTCGTTAATACCATTGGCAATAAAGATGGATTACCGCCTGATCTGAATTTCAATGTCAACCTAACCGATGCTTTTGGCCAGGAGAATTATTTTTATGTAACCGCTAAAAGCAAGCAAGGCTTTGATTCGGAAAAGACAAACTTCATTGTTGCGTACGATGGCAAGACTGATGAAAAAGCAGTGTTGTATTTGTTTACCATTGGTGTAAACGAATATCGCAATCCAAAATACAATCTAAACTTTGCCGTTGCCGATGCAACAGGATTTGAGGAGCAAGTGAAAAAATCGAGTCAAGGGTTATTTGATAACGTGGTTGTCACATCGTTGCGCAATAGTAAAGTAACCAAGGCATACATCACCACGGCTCTAAAGGAAGTGCAAGCCAAAGCAAAAGAGCAAGACCTCTTTATTTTTTACTACGCAGGCCATGGTGTGATGTCGGAAAGCACCAATTCCCAATCGCAGTTTTACCTGATTCCGCACGATGTTACACAGCTATATGGTCGTGATGACCTACTTGCTGGAAAAGGTATTTCAGCAGCGGAATTGAAAGAACTTTCAAAAAGCATCAATGCACAGAAACAGGTTTTTATTCTGGATGCGTGTCAATCCTCTGGCGCACTGGAGTCCGTTGCCGTACGCGGTGCTGCTGAAGAAAAAGCACTGGCACAATTGGCACGAAGCACAGGCACGTTCTGGATCACTGCTACCGGCACACAACAATTTGCAACAGAGTTTGCTGAATTAGGCCATGGTGTTTTTACCTATTCCCTGATCGAAGGCTTAAGTGGAAAAGCTGACAATGGAGATAAGCGAATCACGATTAAAGAATTGAGCGCCTACATTGAAAACCGCGTTCCTGAATTATCAGAAAAGTATAAAGGCACTCCACAATTTCCATCCGGATATTCCTTTGGTAATGATTTTCCGGTTGGAATAATAAAATAATTCCAGATTCAGGATTATCTTCTTTGTTTATCTTTTGCAATACCGAACTCTTCGCTAAGATTCAACCCACGTAAACATTCTTCCACTTATCGCGACTTAAATCGTGCTGCTTAATAGGAAGTTTCCGAATGCGAATTCCCGTGGCATTGAAAATAGCATTGGTAACAGCAGGACCAATCACCGGTGTACTTGGTTCACCGGCACCACCAGGCCAGTTACCACTATTGATGATATGCGTTTCAATGATGGGTGCTTCGTTCATTCTCATCACCGGATAATCATGAAAGTTACCTTGTATAACGGCACCCGATTCAATGGAAATTTCTCCCGTCAATGCAGCTGTCAATCCGTAAATAATTCCACTTTCCATTTGTGCTATTAACCCATTAGGGTGCATAGCAAATCCTGCATCTACGGCACATACTACCCGATGTACACGCACTTTTCCTTCATCGGATATTTCTACTTCAGCGACTTCTGCTACGATAGATCCAAATGATTTTTGAATGGCAATTCCACGGCCCCAATTAGGAGGCAATGGTGCATTCCAATTGGCTTTCTCTGCAGCCAGGTCAAGCACCTTCTGAAATCTTGGATCTTTCGAAGATAGATTATGCCTGAATGAATACGGATTTTTACCGCTGGCATAGGCGAGTTCATCCATGAACGATTCAATAAAAAATCCATGGGTAGAGTGATCTACACTTCGCCAGTTGCCCCAGGGTACATGGGTTTTGCTGTCTGAATAATGGATGAGTTGGTTTTCTATATCATAGGTAATATCGGCCGCTTCAGGCGGATGATGTTTGAATAGAAACTGATGTGTAATGGCAATGGGCACACCATCGCTGTTCAATGCCGCCTTCATCCTGCTAATGCTGGCTTCGCGATACACGTCATGGCGGATGTCCTCTTCGCGCGACCAGATTAGTTTCACTGGATAGTCTACTTCCTTCGCCAGAAGCGCAGCTTGTTTGGCAACATCAGTTTCTGCGCGCCTGCCAAAACCACCACCGAGAAATTGATTGTGCACGATCACATTAGCGATGTCCATATCCAGTAATTCAGCAACATCACCGGCAAAGCCCAATGGGTTTTGACTTCCACACCATAGTTCACACGTGTTATCATGAATCCATGCGGTGCAATTCATGGGCTCCATGGTGGCGTGTGCTAAAAAAGGAACCTGGTATTCGGCTTCCACTATTTTACCCGCTCCCTCCATCGCTTTTTTTACGTTGCCGGATTGGTGATGTTTTTTCAGATCATCATCGCGTAACGCAGCATCCATGTCATCGCTATATTGTTCATAGATGTTACTTTGATTGATCTGGTCATATTCACTTTTCTCAAATTCAACAGGCAATTCTTCCAAGGCATTTTTCGCTTGCCAGTATCCGTCTGCAATCACGGCAACTGCATTACCCAGATTTACTACTTTGCGTACACCTGGCAAGTTTTCAACAGCGTTTGTGCTTACTGACTTTACCTTGCTTCCAAAAACCGGTGCTGCTTTAATGGTAGCATACTTCATCCCCGGCAATGAAACATCAATTCCAAACTTAGCTTCACCAGTAACTTTTACCGGAATGTCAAGTCGTGGCAATGAAGTGCCCATAAGTGAAAATTCATTTTCAGACTTAAGCCGTGGTTTGGCCGGAGTTGAACGTGTTGCCGCTAATGTTGCAAATTCAGAATAAGGTGCAGAACGATTGCTTGATGTATGAATGATGTTACTGTTTTTAACCGAGAGTTCATCCACAGAAACATTCCACGTTTCTGCCGCTGCCTGAAGAAGCATTGCTCTTGCTGCCGCACCGGCAATCCGCATGGCATGCATCCCTGTAAAGCGAACGGAAGCGCTCCCTCCTGTTAGTTGCATATTTATCTTCTTAACAGCCGTCAGCATGACACCATCTACCGTTTCAACAAGAAATTTGGGGAAGTTGGCTTCACCAGCCAGAAAGCCTTTCGCCAAGGCATAGTTTGCATACTCTTTGTTGGCAGGTGCTTCCTGAAAGCGAACTTTCGACCAGTCTGCATCCATTTCATCAGCTAGCATCATAGCTAGTGTGGTGTGAACACCCTGGCCCATTTCAGAATGAGGAATGATCACGGTAATAATATTGTCGGGAGATATTTTAAGCCAGATGTTTAGTACCGCATCTCCTTTGTCAGCAATAAGCCCGGCCACTTTATCAGATCTGTTACCCGGGCGTATAGCAATGCCGATAATGAGTGTGCCCCCTGCCAGAACACCCGTTGTAATAAAGGCACGCCTAGTCCATTTGTTCATATGACTCCGTATTAGTTATTTGAATTAGAGGTAAGCGTTGCTGCTGCACGTTTGATGGCTGTCTTAATTCTGGGATAGGTTCCGCATCGGCAAATATTTCCCTTCATAGCACGGTCAATATCATCATCATTGGGTGATGGATTTGTATTCAGCAAAGCCACAGCCGACATGATTTGACCCGACTGACAATATCCACATTGCGGAGTTTGTTCATCAATCCAGGCTTGTTGCACCGCATGTAAACCATTATTGTCTGAAGTGATTCCCTCGATGGTAGTAATTTCCATACCGGAAGCAACACTTGCCGGTGTCATGCATGAGCGCACTGGTTTTCCATTAAGATGGATTGTGCAGGCTCCGCATTGGGCAATGCCACAACCAAATTTAGTGCCTGTAAGACCGCATTGCTCGCGAATGACCCAAAGCAACGGAGTGCGTGGATCAACATCGACTTCGTGATCAGTGCCATTTATTTTTAATGAAATCATAACATAGGTTATCTGTGAACAGAGAAGTAATAAATACCGAAAAAAACAGACTGTGATTATATTTCTTTGAGCAATAAAACAATCTCAGTGCCGTAAACTATTAGCGAAGTTAATGTTAATATATTTTTCAACAAGGTGAATAACCCAGTAATATTTGAATAGATTCCTCCGCGAGAACAGCCTCCTGATCGCTGAACTTTAAAAGGAAACCTTACCGCTCAAATAGAATAGAGGGTAGCTTATCGATTTTTACTACGAAGATTGCTGATGTAAAATAAAAATCCCTTAGGGGCAAGACACATTTTTTGTCGTCATGAAATGGATACCAAAACTAAGTAAGATGAAAACCACAAACCCCAGACGTAACTTCCTTAAACTTTCACTCGCTACCACGGCAGGTTTAGCTGCCACCGCCATTCCGGATAGCTTTGGTGCCTCTCTTAAAAGAAGTTCGTATGAGATTGATTATAACAGGATGCCCTCTAATCCCGCTTCATCCATTCGGTTTTCAGTAATAGGGCTCAATCACGGCCACATTTATAGCCAGGTTGGCGCCATCATTCGTGGAGGAGGACAACTTGTTGCTTTTTATGCGAAGGAGCCTGATTTAGCTGCAGAATTTACCAAGCGTTATCCGGATGCGAAAGTCGCGCGAAGTGAACAGGAAATTCTGGAAGACAACTCGATTCAATTAATTGTAAGTGCATCCATTCCTATTGATCGCGCTCCACTGGGCATTCAGGCCATGAAGCACGCCAAAGATTTTATGGTGGATAAACCCGGCATCATCACATTGCAGCAACTGGCTGAGGTGAGAAAAGTGCAGAAAGAAACCAAACGCATTTACTCGATCATGTATAGTGAGCGTCTTGAAAATAAAGCAACAATAAAAGCCGGAGAGTTAGTGAAAGCTGGCGCCATAGGCAATGTCATTCAAACAATTGGACTTGGTCCTCATCGGATGAATCTTAAATCGCGACCGGAGTGGTTCTTTGATAAATCAAAATTTGGTGGAATCCTTTGTGATATCGCCTCTCATCAGTTCGATCAGTTCTTGTTCTTTACAGGATCAACACAGGCCGAAGTGGTGGTATCACAAGTGGGCAACGTGCACTACCCACAATATCCAAAGTTCGAAGACTTCGGAGATGCAACCGTTAGAGGTAATGGTGGCACAGGTTACGTGCGTGTAGACTGGTTCACGCCAGATGGCCTCAACACCTGGGGCGATGGACGATTAACCATATTAGGCACTGAAGGCTTCATTGAGATTAGAAAAAACGTTGACATTGGAGGACGTGAAGGTGGCAGCCATCTTTTTATTGTTGATAATAAAGAGACGCGTTATATTGATTGCAGCAATGTACTTCTCCCCTATGGTGAGCAACTGGTAAATGATATTGCCAATAGAACGGAGACGGCCATGTCACAAGCTCATTGCTTCCTGGCGACCGAGCTTGCCCTTAAAGCACAGCAGCAAGCACAGAAGCTTAACCTCAAGAAATAGATTTTATATTGGCTTTAACCACGTTGCTCTTATATTCTTATCGCTTTACCAAGTGGGTTGGATATTTTTTAGTTGCATCAAAGCCAGGTGGGTAAATCACCAACAGCTGTGCAATGAGGTTGATGTAAAATGGATCTTTTTGTTATCGGCAGTAGTCATGTAACTGCGTTCTACTTTACTCATGCCGATGTTTTATAGGAAGCATCATTGACATGCAAGAGCTGCGCCATAGTTCCCTTTACCAAATCAACAGTATAAAGTCCAGTTGCATGATTCATATCCGTGCGGGTAGCGATACGAAAGCCTTCATAGATTTTAACATTGGCTTTGGACAAGTCAGGATAAAAATTCCGAAGCAGACTTATTGATTTTTACATCTTTGATAGTAATCATCCATTTGCCATCAGGTGAAAGGTTGTGATCGGTAAGTAATCCGGATGTTTAACAATTAGTCGTATGACAGTAAATTTTAAACAGAACATTCAACCTTACGATCGTTAATTAATAAAAGTAATTAATCAAAATTATTGCGCTTCGCAGATGTTGCCACTATCTTGGACGCGTCTAAACCTAAAGGCAAATTTAATCGCACCTCCTGTTATGGCCACCCCTTCTATTCAATCAGTGATTGTAGCCACTGGAAGTTATATTCCAGAAATGAAAATAAGGAACAGTGATTTTCTGAATCACACTTTTTTCGAAAAAGATGGTTCGCCCATCAAGAAAGACACGGCCAGTATCGTTGAAAAATTTAAAGACATCACCGGTATTGAAGAGCGTTGCTATGCCAAGCCAGAACAAAAAGCTTCTGACCTGGGTTTTTTAGCGGCTCAAAATACACTTCAAAATTCAGGGATTGATAAAGAGTCGCTCGATTACATTATTGTCGCACATAACTTTGGTGATGTAGCCCACAACAGTAACCGGGTTGACATCGTGCCCTCTCTGGCCTCACGTATAAAATATTTATTGCAGATAAAGAATCCCGAGTGTGTTGCCTATGATATTCCATTTGGTTGCCCGGGTTGGTTGGAAGGTGTCATTCAAGCCAACTATTATATTCAATCGGGCGATGCAAAACGTTGCCTGGTAATTGGTGCCGAAACATTGTCAAGAGTAATCGATTCCCACGATCGCGACTCCATGATTTATGCTGATGGTGCCGGTGCCGTAATTTTAGAAGGTCGGGAGGGATGCGAAGGTATATTATCGCACAAGACCCAGACCCATGCCAGTGAACATGCTTTATTGCTAAACATGGATCACTCCTATGATCCGCAAAGCAAAGACAAAAACATTTTTATTAAAATGAATGGACGCAGACTCTATGAATTCGCGCTGATTCATGTGCCACATGTGGTTAAAACTGCGCTCGATAAAGCAAACGTAAATCTCTCCGAAATCAATAAGATATTGATTCATCAGGCCAATGAAAAAATGGATGAAGCCATTGTTAGCCGCCTGTTTAAATTATACGGCCTCGAATTTAAAAACCACGCTGTCATGCCCATGATCATATCATGGCTTGGAAACAGTTCGGTAGCTACTATTCCTACTCTGCTCGACTTCATCATGCGCGGCAAATTAAAGGATCAGGTCATCAATAAAGGCGACAAAGTTGTCTTTGCTTCCGTAGGAGCAGGCATGAATATCAATGCAGTCGTGTACCAGTTTTAAGTTTGCCTCAACTCAAAAGTATCCAAAGAGCAAAGACTGGTTAAGTGAAATAGATTAGATAAAAAAAATCCCTGGCTCCTACTCAGAATTGTACGAAGTAGAAGCCAGAGAATATTATTTAACTGTTGGACTATTTCAACGTGTAGTTAATTCCAAACATAACCATACTGGTTGTCATTGAATATGAAACGGAGGTTCCTGGAATTGCTCCATAGGGATTGCCTAAAGTAACTGCCATAGGATTGAGTAATTGCCCGCGAGTGTCGCCACTACTTGTTCCATAGTGGTACACTCCATTTAAAACAAGACGGTCAGATAGCTCATAGCCAAATCCAAGTTGAAATGCATTTTTAATAACAGCCGTTGCCGGTGTCGAGTAGAATGCTAATTCGCTTTCAATTGGACTGGTGCTATAGGTATATCCTGCACGAAGTGGCAGTTTACTAAAACCTTTATACTGCAGACCGACTGAAACGATGGACATATCTTTCCATCCGAAACCTTGCACAGATCCGGTTTGAGTCCATCCTTTTGCTTCAAAGCCATCGGTTTTTGAATACAACACATAACGATAGTCAAGTGCAAAATCAATAACACCTTTTGAATATCCGGTTCCGATGGATGCAATGGCCGGGTAATTCATAGTAAAATTATTACCTGTTGCTGCAGATCCATCCAGAAAAGTATTCTTGAATTCAAAGTTGTTGAAATACTGTTGTGATTTATAGGCTGCACCCAGTTTAAAGCCAGATTGCGAATCAAAGAAAATGCCGGCCTGCGCTCCATAACCAACGGCTGATGCCTTATCACTGGTGGGATAACCAAGTGTCATACTGGGTGATGACAATGGATTCGGGATCAGCTGCAGGGATGAATAGTTGAATGTAGGTTGAATACCGATGGAAACTTTGTCTGACAGCTCATAAGAATACGTTAATCCAACTTGCAATAACATATAATCGGATTGCAAACGTCCGAAGCCACCTGCTTGTTGAGGATAGTTTATTGGGTTAGATGATTTAGTCGGATGAAAGCTATCGCTTAAAGGATTATTTGCTTCTTCTGGAAAAGTTACACCAAAGCCGCTGACTCCAAATGCAGAAACGCCAAACGTGTGTTTACTTTTTGGCTTTCCGAAAACCATAGCAATTGCTGGCATGATGGAAGTGCCACGGTCGTCATGCGTAGTGCCGCTAACCGCAGGTGCACCTGGTCCTAACATATTGGCAGGTAGTGAAGAAGATAGTTTTGGGGAAGAGAAAAAAGCCCCGGCATTAATGGAAATTATTCTGCTGTCGAACTTAGAAATCGCAGCAGGATTCCACAATAATGCTCCGCTGATATCTAAGGGTTGTGCCGTAGACGCTCCGCCCATCGACATATTGACAGCTCCAACTCCCTGCATAATATGACCAGTCTGTGCAAAACCAAATGCGGATATCAGCAACAGACATAAAACAACGATATAATTTTTCATAATTCGTACTAGTTAAGTTTGTGTATGCGTAGATTCTATGGGATTCAAGGTTGATGTTTATTTCTATCGATACTATGAAAGGAATCACAACCGAAGATGATTACTATCATAGGCTTATGTAACATGGATCACAGACATGTACTTTGAGGATAAAGGCTGAATGTAAATTTCCATGTATATTTCAGGCTCTGATTTTCAACTATCTTTGAATGTAATACATCTATAGATCATCTTAACCCATCTTAGCATGAAATCGATATATACCTTACTTGTATTCCTTGTCCTGAATCAAACAGCATTTGCACAGGAGTCTTCAACAATGGAAAAACGTGCCCGTGAAATGCATCGTGTTATTGGCCTCGATGACAAACAACAATGGATCAAATTCATTAAGGAAAACTACACACAAGCGCTGATTGATAAACAGCAAACTATGAAAGTGCAGTCCAACGAAAATGGCAATGTGTCCACGTCAAAAAATGAAATGAAAGAAGAAGATAAACTGGAGGCCAAAGCCAAAATGTTTGCCCGCCTTCATGAAGATTTTGGCGGAAGTAAAATCGTATCAATAAAATCCAAAGAAGAAAATCTTGAGATGGTTCTCAACAATGGCGAAGGACTCATCGGTACATTCAAGCTTCGCTTCGAAAAAACGGAGCCTTATCTCATTGATGGAATTGGCATTGAAGCGGGAAATTGATTTTTAATCAGGCGCCTGAATTACCAAGCGCTTGATTATAATTTTGTGTCTGATCAGTCAAGTGATCTAAAATGAAATAAGTACTTCCACAATCGTAGTATCCCAGCCCATCATCATAATGGCTTCTTTATCCATTCCCTTTTTAAACTTGATGGAAAAGTCTTCAATTACTCCTTCCGATTTTTTGACGGGAACATTGACACGTAAAACATCCTGGGCTTGATTATAACTATACGCACCCCAAACATCCAGATCGCTATTTAAAATAATAGTCCATTCATTTGCATTGGGAATGGTGAAAAGTGAATAGGTTCCTGCCTTCACGGCTTTTCCTTGTATAGTCACATCCTGATAGAATTTAATTTCAGGAGCTTCGTTCGCACCAACTCTCCATACTTGATTATAAGAAACTAGCTTTCCAAATATTTCACGTCCCTTTTTTGGTGGGCGACTGTATGTAACCCTTACCATCGCTGGCATATCCGCAATTAACTTAGGTGCAAATTTCCGGTCGTGAGCAAAATTGTCAGGATAATAAGCCATGTCCATCGGACTTTTATCAAGCCCATCCATTTTTTGTGCTTGCGCTGACATCATCAATAATGACCATGCGCATAATAATAACAGTCTTAATTTCATTTTTAATAAAGGTATGTTGGCATTCAATTTAGTCAATATAAAAATACCTCGAACAAAAGTCACCCCTATTTCCTCTAAATAATCATCCAAAGAAATGACTTTGGTCATGGATTGAAACCTTGAAATTTCGGAATCTTATACGACTGAAATTTAATGCACATCACCATGAATAAACTTATTGAACACCTGGAAGAAGTAACCGTGCGTTTTGCCGGTGACTCCGGAGATGGAATGCAGTTAGTAGGAACTCAATTTTCTGATACTTCTGGCTTTGCCGGCAATGAAGTAAATACCTTTCCGGATTATCCTTCTGAGATACGCGCTCCTGAAGGCACGCTTTATGGCGTGAGTGCCTTTCAGGTTCACTTCGGATCGAAGAACATACACACCACCGGTGACTTTATTGATGTGCTCGTAGCGATGAATGCCGCTTCATTAAAAGTCAATATGGCCAATGTGCGTGAGCAAGGTATGATCATTGTAAACACCGAAGGCTTTGATGACCGGAGTTTAAAACTGGCCAGCTATGTAAGAAATCCGATCGAAGATGGAAGCCTTTCAAAATACCAGGTCTTTGGCATTGATATGTCGAAAGAACTGAAGAAGGCATTCATTGAATTAGACGTTCCTTCCAAGCTGATTCAACGCACCAAAAATATTTTCGCATTAGGTGTTACGTACTGGCTCTTCAACCGTCCATTGGAACCAACTGTTAACTGGATCAATAAAAAATTCAAAGGCAAAGAAGATGTGATCCTGGCCAACGTACATGCGCTGCAAGGCGGATGGAATTTCGCTGAAAAAAATTCTGGCTTCAGGAAACAATATATTATCGATAAATCAGATTTGCCTCCTGGCAAGTATCGCAGTATCACCGGCAACCAGGCCGTTGCATTAGGACTTGTGGTGGCAGCAACCAAAGCACACCTTCCGCTTTTCCTTGGCTCCTATCCCATCACTCCGGCCACGGATATCCTTCATGCTATTTCAGGATATAAGAAATACGGTGTAAAACATTTGCAAGCTGAAGATGAAATTGCTGGTATCACCAGCGCCATTGGTGCAGCCTTTGGAGGAAGCTTAGCCGTTACGACAACGAGTGGTCCGGGACTTTCACTGAAAACAGAAGCGATTGGTTTAGCGATCATGACAGAGTTGCCATTAATAATTGTTGATGTGCAGCGCGCAGGCCCATCCACCGGTTTACCAACAAAAACTGAACAAAGCGATTTGATGCAAGCCATGTATGGAAGACATGGAGAAGCTCCTTTGCCTGTGTTGGCAGCGGCCAGCTCTACTGATTGTTTTGATATGACGTTGGAAGCAGCTCGTATCGCACTTAAGTATATGACGCCTGTAATGTTATTGACCGATGGTTACATTGGCCAGGCTTCAGAACCGTGGCGCATTCCTGAAATCGAAAAATTGCCAGAGATAGCTCCACAGTTTGCACAGGATGCTTCAACGTTTAAACCTTACTTACGCAACCCTGAAACATTAGCCCGTCAGTGGGCAATACCAGGCATGCAAGGTATGGAACACCGCATAGGAGGATTGGAAAAAGAAGATGGCAGCGGTGTGGTAAGCACTGACCCAATGAACCACCAGAAGATGGTTGAACTGCGGCAGCGGAAAGTGGATAACATCGCCAACGATATTCCTGAACTCGAAGTAGTAGGCGAACAAGAAGGTGATTTACTATTGTTGAGTTGGGGAAGTACGTATGGTGCCGCCAAGATTGCCGTTGAGAAAATGCAGTCACAAGGACACAAAATCTCTCATGCTCATTTGCGCTACCTCAATCCATTCCCTAAAAATCTGGGAGAGGTACTTCATAAGTTTGATCGCGTGGTGATCCCTGAATTGAACTTAGGCCAACTGAAAAATCTTATTCAGGCAAAATACCTGAAACCGGTGATCGGCATCAATAAGGTGCAGGGCAAACCATTCAAGGCGGTAGAACTGGAAGAAAAACTTTCTGTACTGCTTTCATTGGAGAACCTGAAAAACTGGGAAGCAAATAAATCAAGACAAGATATACCTGTTGATCTTTAGTAAAAGTAGGCAGGATGCAGTAGGCAAATGAAATACAAACTTTAAACTTTGAATTGACATAAAATGAAAACAATCATAGACCAAATTATAGAGAAACCGCATACTGGAGATACACACACGACCTCCAAGGATTTTAAACCAGATGTGGATGTGCGCTGGTGTGCTGGTTGTGGAGCCATCTCCGTATTATCTCCTGCACAGCGGTTGATGCCTGAGTTGGGAATACCAAAAGAAAAAATTGTATTCATTTCGGGCATCGGATGTTCAGGACGTTTTCCATATTATATCGATACATATGGCTTTCATGGCATTCATGGAAGAGCATTGCCAATAGCAAGCGGATTGAAAATTGCACGCCCCGACTTAAGTGTTTGGGTAGTTACCGGTGATGGTGACAACATGAGCATCGGTGGAAACCACTTCATCCATGCATGTCGCAGAAATGTAGACATGAATGTGTTGATGTTCAACAATGAAGTCTATAGTCTTACCAAAGGTCAGTACTCACCTACTTCGCACCGCGGACAGATTACCAAATCTTCACCCCTTGGAGCCTTGGATGATCCGTTCAATCCAGTTGCATTAGCGTTGGGTGCCAGTGCTACCTTCGTTGCCCGCGGTCATGATAAAGATCGCGCACAGTTGCAACAATTGCTATTGAAGGCACATCAGCACAAAGGTTTTTCTTTTGTAGAGATCTACACCAACTGCCGCATATTTAATGATGGTGCATTTGATTTATATACCAATGCCGAATCACGCGAAGATCACACCGTGTGGCTGGAACACGGTAAGCCTCTTGTGTTTGGTAAGAACAAAGAAAAAGGGATTATCATGGATGGCTTTACACCCAAAATAGTAGAATTAACCGAAGGTGGCCACAGCATCAACGATGTGTTAGTACACAATGAGAAGGACTCTACGCTGGCGTTCATATTAGCCAACATGACATATTCTGAAACATTACCACGCCCAATGGGTACGTTGCAAAATCTGGATAGCCGCAGTAGCTATGACGACCGTGTGGTTGAGCAGATTCAACACGAGGTGGAAACCAAAGGTGTTGGCAATCTGGAGCAATTATTATTAGGTGGCAGCTATTGGGAAATTTAAAAGTATTGCCACTGATTCGTGAGTATTTCTGGGATGGCATAACTACCACTGGATACTGACTTAAATCCAAAAGAATTGAAGAAAAAGCATTCTTAAGTATACATTGAAGTACTACTTTTTAGCTATTTTTATAATAGTCTAACGGTATCGGCTATGACAATGAAATTACTCACCTTCTTGTGTTTGTTGCTTTTAGCACAACCCACATTCTCACAGTCTAAATCAAAATCTATTTTTAAAAAATCTCATTATCAAGGGGTGGATTTTGAAGATCTAATGCACCGCTACTTTGGCAAAGAGGCCGGCAGCTTCAATAAGTTGGAGGGCATCTACTCTGTTTCTTGCGTGATTACAAAATCAAGTAAATCCTTTTTTACTGGTCAGCTTAAAGTAAAGGTCGTAGAACGAAAAGATAACTATGCCCGCGTAGCCATTCTCAAAGACTGGCCAGGCGCAAACCGTGATTTTATCGAAGTCTCCCTTAGCTATCATGTAACCGATAAGTATCCAATTATGGGGGAGTTAAGCACACTTTCGGCAGGCGAAGCATATATCTATAAGCACATAGAACCCGATGGAACGTCAAGTGATTTTTCAATGGCCGCAAGTTCGCTGGATCTGATTGAGGGCGAACATTCAGAAATGCATAGACGAAAGACAATTACCTACAAATTGTCTTATATGAAGCTCTACCCTAAAGAGAAAGCCCAGGAAGTTGTTTCCTTCCACTGATAGCTCTGGTTCGTTAGATTGATAGTTAACCTCGCAGATTTTTATGGCAACCAGAGCATCCGGAACCTATAAGAGAAATTTTCACCCAAACATTGAGAGAATCGGTCACTAATCCGGCATATTCAAGATGGAATGGTTCTTCAGTCATAAGCGGTGAACTTAACCTTTACTCTTTTCCTTACCGGATACTTCTCCAGCATGTGCAAACTGGTTCGCAAGATCTGCCCCATGGATTTGCAGTTAAGAAATGTATCATCTAGATATAATTCGGCCAACTCCGTTTTCAACTGTAAAACATTTTCTGGTGTTGATAAGGTATCCGCTGCCATGGTGCTTGTAAGAGAAGTAAGTTGACCATAAGAAGTCAATACCCTATTGCGTAAGCGCATGCGTTCTTCCCGCTGATATTGAAGTTCCAATACCGGTGACATACTTTTGAAGCCAAGGTTGATGATCGGGTTATTCTCCTTGAAATATTGTGGCATATAAATACGACTGCTACCCTCATACGCTTCCTGGTCAAAGTCAATGGCTCTTAACCGGAAGTGAAGTTCATCAAAATCAGGAATCATTTCCACTACAAAATTATCCCTGCGCATATCACCCAAAATCTGAACAAGACTACGCTCGTTGAATTTTACAAATTCCTTAGAAATCCGAAGCGGATTGAAATCGTGATTCTCCACCAGGTAGTGATTAATAAATGTATCTCCCGGGATGCCCTGGATATGTTCTTCAATGAACGTATCCCCTTTCGTGAGATAGTTGATTTTGTTGGGCGAGAGAAGATGTTCAAGTTCCATTCCATACACCCGTGAAGCATCGGCTTGTTTAATATAGAAATAGTCAAACAAATCATTGAGTTTATTCACGATGCGAACCCGGATCGGATGCGTATTGGCATAAAGACAATAATCCACACGATCGATGTATAAGTGCTCGATCACAGAGAGATCACCACCTACCTTTAACTGAGAGTAAATCTTTCGAAGATCATCATGGATGTATTGCCGATCCGATTCAGAATAGATGAGTGTCTCCCAGAGTGTGTCGGTCCCCTTCTTATCAAAGAGCGTAAGAGAGCTATTAAATCGTAATAAATCCTGGTAGCCAATCGGTATATCGATTTCGCGGTTTGTAGCAATCAGGTAATTTCTTAACTGATTGCTAACCTGAAATATGGGTTTTTTGAACCGAATGTCTCCCATGATCTTATCATTGAAACTCTGGTTTAATTAAGGCAATCCAACCCTCTAATCGTTTTGCAGTAAGATCTTTTTGATTGTCTTCATCAATACCTAATCCTAAAAATTTTCCATCTACCACACCTTTAGATGCTTCGAAGTTATAGCCTTCGGTTGGCCAGGCGCCAACAAACGTTGCACCACTGTCTTTAATACGATCATGAATAAGACCTATCGCATCCAAAAATGTGTCAGGATAACCATCCGCATCCCCTACTCCAACATAGGTAACTTTTTTACCAGCATAATCAACATCAGCAAGTTCATCAATGAATGAATCCCAGTCTTCCTGCAATTGGCCAATTTCCCACGTAGGACATGCCAAAATCAAATAAGGATAAGGCTGCATATCATCGGCTGATGATGAGTTTACGTTATGCAACGCAGCCAATGCCTCCCCTCCCAATAGTTCCTGAATTTTTGTTACTACGCGCTCTGTGTTTCCTTCCGTAGAGCCGTAAAAAATACCAATCTTTGTCATAGTTATTTGAGTTTTAATTTTTGTTCCAGTCCAGTTAGTTATTCTGATTTAATAATCCTCATGCTCGTTATTCAACTCACCCCTTTTTGGATGATACTGCATAAACACTTCAGAGCGCATTAGAATATCCACATATTGAGCGCGCTTGTACGAGAACGGATCAATCATATTTTCCTTCGAAAGCTTTCCTTTGAAATCAGCAATAGAGGTGTACTTCTTTTTCTCCATCCACTTCTCCATGTCGATGAGCATACTTTCGATATAATTGATACCGCGCTTATAAATGGTGCTCACCACCTGCACGGCATCGGCCCCAGCCAATAACATTTTGATCACATCATGTCCTGTAAAAATGCCGGTGTTACTGATGATGGTTGCATCAATCTTACGATGCAACAATCCGGCATAGCGCAAGGCAAGCCTGTTGTCATTCTCATTGCTGAAGTTATAGGGATAGTGATGAATCTCTTTATCAACATCTATGTCTGATTGAAATAATCTGTTAAAAAGAACAAACCCTGCTGCGCCAGATTTATCCATTTTTGAAATCACCGACAAAGTATTCGTATAATAAGGACTTAGTTTTACGATCACCGGAATACGAATTGCCTGATGTATACTTTGCAAAATTTCAATCTGACTATTAACGATCGCAGCTCCATCCGATTCAAAATCAATTTCACTGGCATAGAAGTTCAATTCGAGTGCATCAATACCGGTCTCGGCCATCTTTTGCGCATACTCTAACCACGTGTCGTGATACACACAATTAAGACTTCCAATCAATGGAATGGATACCGCATTACGTGCCTGGCGCAGTCTTAATAAATGCTCTGCCGGGCCACCGTGTTTCATATTAGGAAAGAATGAATCATGCTCTGCATCCCAGTTGCTGAACGCCTCCTGAGATTGCTCCATCTCTAATGACTCCAGTTGAATCTGCTCTTCAAACAAGGACTTATAAACGATAGCACCTGCTCCTGCTTTCTCTAACTTAACGAGGTTATCGATATCGGTAACGAGGTTACTGGCTCCAACCACAATCGGATTTTTAAGTGTTAACCCGCAGTATTTAGTTTTTAAATCTATCATGATGATTAGTGTTTAGAGTTTTTATATTTCCGATAAGTGCATAATGTCTTTGAAGCGCTGCTCATTATCCTTGATGGCTAACCCGGTCAGGCGTTCCGCTTCTTCCGGACTGGATAATGTAAGCGTCTTGTAGCGAATCTCTTCTTCCAGATAATCTTTGAAGGCCACTTGTTCTGTTTCAGGAACATCCCAGGTAAATGGATTCTTTCCTTCGGCACGCAAGTTTGGGTTGAAGCGATACATGGGCCAGTAGCCAGACTTCACCGCTTTCTCTGATTGCTTTTTCGCCTGTTGCATATTATATCCATGAGCGATGCAAGGAGAATACGCAATGATCAAGGAAGGACCATTATGTTTCTCTGCTTCTACAAAAGCGAGGGCGGTTTTTTCACGATCCATACCCATGTTCACTACCGCTACATAAGCGTTTCCATAGCTGGTCATCATCAAGCCCAGGTTTTTCTTGGCTAACTTTTTACCATCGGATGCAAACTTGGCAACTGCGCCACGAGGTGTTGATTTCGAAGCTTGCCCTCCTGTGTTGGAATACACTTCTGTATCCACCACCAGTATGTTTACATTTTTGTTGGAAGCCATCACATGATCCAGTCCACTGAAGCCGATGTCATAAGCCCAGCCATCGCCACCGATGATCCAGATGCTCTTGTCAACAAAATAATCCTGAAGCTCAATTACTTTATCAAGCAGCACTCTGATTTCTTTGTTACCAGAACTTCTCAATTTTTCCTCTGCTAAAAGTGCTTTAATAACTTCAGCATGGTCTCTCGCTTCGCGTGTTACGGCATCGAAAAGAATCAATCCTTTTTCGAGTGCATGACGAAGCGCTGCATTGCTGAGCAATGGAACTAAGGCATGCACATTTGTTTTAAGTTGCTTGCGGTTGGAATCAACGGCCATGCGCATACCGAAACCAAATTCTGCGTTGTCCTCAAACAACGAGTTTGCCCATGCCGGACCTTTTCCGTTTTTGTCTTTGGTATAAGGCGTGCTTGGGAATGTTCCTCCGTAAATGGAAGTGCAACCGGTAGCGTTTGCAATAAGCATGCGATCGCCATACATCTGGGTAACCATGTGTATGTAGGGCACCTCACCACAACCTGAACAGCTTGGAGGATATTCAATATAAGGTTCGGATACGTTCACCTCTTTTACAAAATCAAGTTTTTCAATCCAGGCAGCAGGATTACCAGGCACACCGCGATATTCAAGTTTCTTGGTACCGGTAGGAACTGCACCATTCAACGGCATACGCGATACAGGGATGCTATCACCTTTCAGGCGAAGAATCGGATCGATTACTTTATCCGCCCACTCACCAGAGTTTTCAGGAACCACATGAGTGATCTCGGCATACTTCTCTGATTCAGTAGGAACCGGAACTTCTATTATGGAATCGCAGGTAACATCAATGGCTTTCCAGTTCATCTCTACAATCTCCTTGCCCTTGCGCGCGAATTGTTTCTCAATATATTTCTTGATGAGTGCAATCGCTTCCTGCTCAGGCACCACACCAGAAACTTTGAAGAATGCCGTTTGCATCACCGAATTAATGCGACCACCTAAGCCAACGCTCTTAGCAATCTTAGAGGCATCAATGGCATACACTTTTACTTTCTTCTTCCAGATGGTCTCCTGCATGTCGCGGGTAAACAAACGGAAAATATTTTCAGGCTTCTGACTACTGTTGATCAGGAATGTGCCGCCTTGTGTGATTCCTTCCAGAATATCATACTGACCGATGTATTGCGGCCTATGCAAAGCAACAAAATCAACTTTATCTAACAGGTATTCAGATTGGATAGGTCTCTTGCCAAAACGCAAGTGCGAAACAGTGTATCCGCCTGACTTATTTGAATCATATTGAAAATATCCCTGTACAAAGAGGTCTGTGCTTTCTCCAATGATCTTGATCGAATTTTTGTTGGCACTCACCGTTCCATCCGATCCGTAACCCCAGAACTTGCAACGTGCGATTCCTTCCTGTTCAGTGTCTATTTCTTCTTTAACAGGAATGGATAGCTTAGTAACATCATCATTAATGCCTACCGTGAAACCATGCCATCCCTTATTATCAAGATGATCAAATACGGCTTTCACCATAGAAGATGTAAATTCTTTTGAAGACAAGCCATAACGACCACCTATGATATGAATGTCTGGACGTGAACGTAAGGCAACAACTACATCTAAAAAGAGAGGTTCACCCAGGGCACCTGGTTCTTTAGTGCGATCCAGTACGGCTATCTTCTTCACACTTTCAGGAATCACAGAAAGGAAATCCTCAAGAGCAAATGGTCTGTATAACCTTACCCTCACAGCTCCTACCTTCTCGCCTTTCTTCGTCAGGTAATTGATTGTCTCTTCAATGGTTTCTGTGGATGAGCCCATTGAAATAATAATCTTAGTCGCTTTTGGATCGCCTACATATTCATACAGTTTATAATTGCGACCCGTTTTCTTTTCAAACGCTTCCATGTACTTCTTCACAATGCCCGGGCATGCATCATAATATTTATTCACGGTCTCCCTGCCCTGGAAATACACATCCGGATTTTGAGCGCCTACTTTACAAACAGGATCTTCCGGTCTTAGTGCCAGCTTACGAAACTCTTCCACATACTTCATATCAAGCATTGACTTGATCTCGTCATAACTAATGGGTACTATCTTTTGAATCGTGTGCGAGGTGCGGAATCCGTCAAAGAAATGTAAAAATGGAATTCGTGATTCAAGGGTAGACAGGTGTGAGATCACGGCCATGTCCTGAGCTTCTTGCACGTTGCTTGAGCATAACATGGCAAAGCCGGTTCCGCGAGTGGCCATCACATCCGAGTGATCACCAAAAATAGATAAGGCCTGACAAGCCAAAGAACGTGCTGACACGTGAAAGACTGTTGGGATCATTTCACCGGCCACTTTAAACATGATGGGCACCATCAGCATTAAACCTTGCGAGGCCGTGAATGTAGTAGCCATTGCGCCACCAGAAAGAGCTCCGTGAATAGCTCCGGCAGCCCCAGCTTCTGATTGCATCTGCACGACCTCTACCTTCTCACCAAAAATATTCTTTCGCCCCTCTGCCGACCAGGCATCTGCTTTCTCTCCCATATCGGAAGAAGGTGTGATGGGATAGATCGCAGCAACTTCACTGAAACCATAGGCAATATTGGCAACCGCTGAGTTGCCATCTGTATTAATGTATGGGGGTTTTGTTTTCATCGGGCCTTAATTTTATGAACGAAAATTAGCCCTATTTGCCCCTCTCCGTACTGTCAGTAATCAGGCCATTTTATGATTTATGTCAGCAAAACATTCCGATTGGTTTTGTATTGCCCAAACGATCAAAAAAAGTATACTATATTAAAAATCACCCATTGATAATTAAAATGAAAAAGTCCCCGAAATTTTCAGAGACTTTCCAATAGTGATAAAATAAATGAGTGAAATCAGATAAGCTTTGCCAGATCCGGATCCCAATTAATAATCTTCTTCTCAAAGTAACTTTTGTTAGTGGCCAATGCCGGCCCTGCTGCCTGCATCCCAAACAAAGCATCTTCTCTGATCGGAGCGTTTTCACGAATACCTTTATAGAAATTAATGTGATGATCAAGGTTAGCACTGTAATTCTTTGGCGCTTTAAATTCCATATCTGATTCACTGATCTTAGGCTTGGCAGGAGTGTATTTTGCCTTATACCATTTCTCGTATTCCTTTTGCTGTGCTTCGCTAAACGTGTTGTATGAATCCCAGCCTCCATAACCCGGATCGTTATTGATCTTGTGACGAATTACTTTCACATCATTCCACCCCATAACAATCACACCATCGGTACCAATTAAACGCAAGCCTTCACCATTCTCACTGCCATCCACAAAATTTACCCGCATTTGAAGATTGAAAGCGGAGTGTTTATCTGTTTGAGGATAATCATAAATGCCCATGATCACATCTGGAACATCACGGCCATCCTTCCAATAACGTAGTCCACCGGTAGCTAATATTCTATTGGGTCCTTTTGAACTGGTAACGGCATGTAAGGCTGAAAAAAGATGCACAAACAAATCACCGGCTACACCCGTTCCATAATCCTGATAGTTGCGCCATCTAAAAAAACGGAATGGATCATATACTCTCTTGGGCGCATCGCCCTCAAAGTTTGCCCAATCTACGGTGTTGGCATTGGCATCGGTAGGTATCGAATATTGCCAGGCTCCATTGGCACTATGGCGATCCATCCAGGTTTCAACCACCATAAGATCTCCGATTACTTTTGATTCAAATAACTCACGGGTTTTATCAGTAACAATAGAACTCACCCGTTGGCTTCCTACCTGAAATACCCTTCCAGTTTTCTTTTGTGTTTCGATTACCGCAGCTCCTTCTTCTAATTGATGCACCATTGGCTTTTCGCAATACACGTGCTTACCCTTGTTCATTGCTTCGATGGAGATGCGATCGTGCCAATGATCGGATGTGGCAATGATCACAGCATCTACATCCTTACGATCAAGGATCTCTTTATAGTTTTTGGTGACAAATAGATCTTTGCCATATACTTCTTTCGCATGCTCTAATCTTCCAGCATAAAGGTCACAAACAGCCACCAACTTTACACCAGGCACTTGCAATGTCCATAGAGCATTATTGAAGCCCATGATTCCCATTCCTATGATGGCAATGTTTACCTGATCATTTGGGCCATAGCTCTTCTTTTCATAGTAAGGAGATTCTAAAAACTGAACCACATGTGAAGAAGCCATTAAAGAAGGTGCGACCGAAGTTGCCAGTGCTGTGCCTGCAATTTTCCTGATGAAATTCCTGCGGGATGATCTTTCCTTAGTCATATACAACTTTTAAATATTAAATTTGAAGCAAAACAATTCATGTTTTTAAAGATAAATTTTTTTTATAAGATTCATTATTTTCTGATCCTGATTTTTAAAATAAGTTCTCTACATGAATAGATCCATAGCGCTGGTTGTATTTCTGCCTCTCTTATTTTCGTGCGAAAGTGTGGAACAAAAAGAGAAACGGTTAGCAGAACAATATTGCGCAAGCTGTCACGTATTTCCAGAGCCCAACCTTTTGCCCAAAGCAACATGGACTAAAAGTGTGCTTCCCAACATGGCATTTCGCATGGGACTTGTTGACTTAATGGATGCCCAAAAATATATTCCCAGAGAGGATCTACTAACTGTTGCAAGCACCTTGCCGGAACACCCTATGGTAAGTGAAGCAGAGTGGAGGGCTATCGTAAACTATTTTGAAAAAAATGCACCCGATGAACTTCCTGAAATTGATACTCGTAATATAGAAAAGTTAACTCTGTTTGAACCATCGAGATATAAAAATAGCAAAGAATCTCTGCCTCTCATTACCCTGATCAAAGCAGATACATTTAACCAAAAAATTATTGTAGGAACACGAAACGGAGCATTGTATATTCTGAATAATCAGTTTGAACTTGAAAGTACACATCAATTAACCAGCCCGACTTCTTATATAACCACAGATAAAAATATGGAATTAACGATGTCTTTGATGGGGATCATGGATCCCAATGACAGACCTTTCGGTAAAATAGTAGTAGTAAATCAAGACGGTTCCTTAAAGGAAGTCTTAATTGACTCTTTGAAGCGTCCGGTTTATTTCGAAAAGGCCGATCTAAATTCAGATGGGCTTGAAGATTTTGTGATCTGCGCCTTTGGCAATTATACCGGTGGACTTTTAGTGTATGAGAATACAGGCAATTCCAAATTTATCAAACATACGATTTCCAATTTACCAGGATCGCGCAAAACAGTTTTAAAGGATATTAACAATGATGGAAGATTAGATATCATATCGTTGCTTACTCAAGGTGACGAGCAGATTACATTGTTCACCAATGAAGGCAACTTCAACTTCAAGCAGAAGACTCTCGTGAGGCTCCCTCCTGTTTATGGTTCAAGTTATTTCCAGGTTGTAGATTTTAATCGAGATGGGCGATTTGATATACTCTATACCAATGGAGACAATTCAGATTATTCATTAATTCGTAAACCGTATCATGGGGTCAGAATCTTCACACAAGGTGCAAATGGAAATTTTAATGAGTCCTGGTTTTATCAAATGCATGGGGCATCTCAAGCCATTGCTTTCGACTATGATCAAGATGGTGACCTGGATATCGCTGCGATTTCCTTTTTCTCAGACTATGAAAATCATCCTGATGAAGGGTTCCTCTATTTCGAAAACACGAATCAGGAATTCAAGCCTTATAAATTAGCTGATGGCGCATCCGGAAGATGGCTTGTTATGGAGGTTGCTGATATTGAGGGAGACGGAGACAAAGATATTCTTCTGGGGGCTCTTGATTTTAATAGTAGAGTTCCTGAATTCTTATTCCAACAATGGATTAGAGATCAAACATCAATTTTAATTCTTAAGAACACAACTCGCTAATGCATCACAGTTCAATAAGTAATTGCTGTCACATTTACCTATTGAAATACCCGAACATAATCCACCACCATACGCTGTGGTAAAATTGTAGTACCGTCAGGACTACCAGGCCAATTGCCACCTACAGCAACATTGAATATAAAAAAGAAATTTGCCTGGAACTCACTAAGTTCAGAAGGGCTAATGTCAATAACATGATATTGTACATCATCCAGATACCATTTGATGAATTTCTCATCCCAAACAAGGGAAAAGACATGGAACTCATCAGCAAATATTTTTCCATTCGTTAATGTTTTGTTGCCACCATAGGAGGCATAACTTCCGGCATTATCCCAATGCACCGTTCCATAAATTTTGTCATTTTTTCCTGCCGCATTGCCGCCAACTAATTCCATGATATCAATTTCACCACACTTGGGCCATCCCACCCCAACGTCATTAAAATTAGATCCAAGCATCCAAAGCGCGGGCCATATACCTTGCCCTTTAGGCAGAATAGCCCGAATATCAATACGACCATACTTAAACTCTTTTTTTCCTTTCGTAATAATTCTTGATGACGTGTAATTAACGCCAATGCCCGCTTCTTTTTTCGCTTTAATTACTAGATAGCCATCTTTCACCGAAGTATTTTCTGCTTTATAAAACTGTAGTTCATTATTACCCCAGCCACCAACTCCATTTCCAGTTTCGTGTGTCCAGTTGGCCGGATTAAGTTCGGTTCCTGCAAACTCATCTTGCCACACTAAAGTCATGTTGGGATAAGTTAAGGGAGTGGAGAATCCTAAATCTGAGATAACAGGTTCTTTAACCTCGACAGACACAACTAACTCTTTATTTATAAAAAAATTATCTGAGGAATAAGCTACAACCGTTACGGTGAATGTATTTGTATTTAGGTAGGTGTGTTTGGCAGTGCCATCAATGGATTCAAAAATTGGGTCAGCGGTACTTTCGCCAAAAAAATAATTATACTTTATCGCATTATCCGCTTTTGCCTCAAAGGTTACCAGACCAGATCCATCAGTGCTAATCGTAGCATTTAGCTTTAAGTTAGATGGCGTAATCTTATCCGCAGGCTCGTCACTGTCACAGCTAATTAATAATCCAACAAATAAAGCAGCAAAAGGAAAATATCGTTTCATATGAAAATCTAAAAACGCATCTAATTAACTTAACAAGTTTACAGGTAAACCTAATGATCTACTTTGCGGAAGTTTCCCGTTGAGTTGAAAACAATGATCTCTTTGATTTGTTCAGGAATCCTCACGCTTCTGGTTGACTGCGATAGATACCCAGAGCCATAATAAAATTCAATTTTTTGTTTTTTTCCATCAGTAAAAAGAAATTCGGCATAGCTATCCAGTGGCTCTGGATTTAGCACGTTTAATTTTTCCACTTTACTTTTCATAAATACTTTAACACTATCTCTATTCTGAGTAGCAATAAATAGATCACCATCAACTCCTGAAATTCTTGCTAATGCTTTCGCATCACCGTTTACAAGAAACCCACTTTTTGCAGATGAAATAACTCTAAAATTTCCTTTTCCATCCCCTAACAATACTAATCCGGTGAAAGCATCATATTGACCTACGGTGGGTTCATAGCCATAATCATTACCAACCATCAACACATCAAGATTTCCATCTTCGTTAATATCGCAAGGAACCATTCCATTGACAGGGGCTACTTGCACTAATATGGGTAATTGGTGCATCTTAAATTTACTCTCACCAAGATTCTCAACATAACTGGTTGCCATATAATTAGCATCTAGAGTTACTGACTCCTTTAATTCTTCAGGGGTAAAGAATTGCTCAGTAGCTACACTAGCAAAGTCTTTGTACTTGGTGAACTTTCTTCTGAATTTAGGACTTTGTGAATTCAAGTCATCCCAAAAATGCACCGGATATGATTTCATTGTTCCATCCTCAGCCCTTGCATAGCTCGATAAAATCGCATCTACACTACCATTATTATCAAAATCCTTCACACGAATGCTAACGGGCTGGCTAAAGGAAGCATTGTAATAATTGTTGAGTCCTAAATTGCCCACCAAATAATCAGTATCTCCATCGCTATCGTAATCACCTCCTACAATACTATTAAACCATCCTTTATAATTATCAATATCTGTAACAATTTTTTCCAATGAGCTACCCTGGTTTCTATAAAAAGTAACAGCCATAAATTCACCCACAACGACAAGATCAACCCTACCATCATCGTCAAAATCAGTCCATAAAGCATCGGTGATCATTCCCGGTTTAATCAAATCTTTACAAATTGCCGGTGTTACATTAGTAAAATTTCCATTATCGTTTTGGAGTAAATAACTTTCGTCAGAAAACGGATAGCTGCCTGGCGTAACCCTACCTCCAACAAAAAGATCAAGGTCACCATCTTGGTCAAAATCTGCAGCACGGACGCATGAACCACTAGAACGAATTTGAGGCAAAGCATTATTATCCAGAGCATACCTGCCCTGTCCGTCATTTTTGTATAACTTGTCCTGATATCGTGGACTACCTGGTTCAAATTCGTAACTTCCACTTACCGCATACAGGTCAAGGTCGTTGTCGTTATCGGCATCAAATAAAAGCAAGCCTGTTTCCTCCTCAATCTTAGGTGTACCTAGTAGTAAATTTTGAGACTTAAAACCTCCGCTATTTTTTTGAGTAAAGACGACACCTGAATTATTTGATGAACCTCCTAAATAAAAATCATCCAAGCCATCACCGTTCATGTCACCTACTGCTATTCCAGGTCCGCTTTGAGAGAACTTATGGGGTAGTGTCCGCTGAATATTAAAATCGATTTTATCCTCCTCTGTATTCTTATATATCACTCCCTGCTGAATTGAAACATTCTTAACCATCGCCTGGTTTAATTTCGTTTCACTCCGTGGTGTTTCAAGTGTATCCCCTTCTTTAGCCTCTTTATGATCGACTAACAAAACCTGGTCAGCCTTTACATTCGTTAGCCATTGCCTTTTTCCATCGGGCCATTCAATACGAACAGAATCCACCCGAGTAATTTGATCTAACCCAAAGTGAACTACATCCTCAACAGTCGATACGTATCCTCTATAAATGGCGTGTTCGTGATATTGAATCTTATTTCCTGAATGATGAAGTGTGATTTTAGTCCCCAATCCTGACAAGTTTCCTTTGCTACCGTGAAGTTTAATTCTCAAAAAGTGATTTGAGATTTCTTTATTCTTTGTATAAAGTCTGTTTTCATAAAGTGATACCAAGTCATCAATGTTGTTAACAACATAATCAAGGTCTCCATCATTATCAAGATCAGCAAATGCTGCACCGTTAGAGAATGATGGGGTATTGAAACCCCATGCCTCCGACATGTTTGAAAAAGTCAGGTCACCATTATTTTTGAAAGCATAATTTGGAACCTTTACGGAAGGCACTTGAGTCAAGAGGTAATCGATATCCATAACACTGCTTACCTTCTCCCTAAAACTGATGAAGTCTCTGTCATTAATATCAAAAGGAAACCCGTTCGTAATAACCAAATCCTTAAATCCATCATTATCAAAATCCGCAAACAAAGGAGACCAACTCCACTCAGTTTGATAAACACCGGCCAACTGCCCTATCTCACTAAATGTCCCATTTCCATTATTTAATTGAAGCATGTTTCTTACATACTGATGCGTATAGCCAAACTTAACGTCATTTAGATAAGTAACATAGCCAACACTATTGATCACCGTCTTTTTACGAAGGTTGGTTTCTGGCATCATATCAACCGTTATAATATCCGGATACCCGTCATTATTAATGTCAGCTACATCATTTCCCATTGAAAACTTAGATTGATGCTTGATATAATTATCAATCACGTTCTTATACTTACCATTTCCTTGATTAAGGTATAATAAGTCATTCGTTACATAATCGTTGCTAACGTAGATGTCTGTTTTATTATCATGATTAGCATCAAAAAAAGCCAATCCTAGTCCAAAGCCTTCGCATAATATTCCAGCTTCTTTTGAGACTTCAGTAAAAGTTCCATCGCTATTATTCCGAAAAAGTTTATCGGTATTTGTAGATGTGCCATCATTAACTTTTTCCATGTATTTGATTGGCACTCCAGCCTGCCTGGAATTAGTCAGTATATATAGATCCAAGTCACCGTCAGAATCAAAATCAAGAAAAGCAGCATTGGCACTATATCCATTAAATTCAATACCATAATCATTTGCTTTGTCTGTAAAAGTTGGGATGCCATCTTTATTACTTCCCTGGTTGACCAACATCATATTTGATCGAAGGGTTGAGTCCGCAGACATCGTTGAACAAACGTAAACGTCCAGTAACCCATCATTGTTGATATCCACTAACGCTACACCTGATTTCCATTTATTTAATCCACCAATTCCAGCTTCTTCTGAAATATCTTTAAACTTAAGATCTCCCGTATTGAGGTAAAGTTTATTCGGCACCATATTGCCAGTAAAAAATATATCCTGCAATCCGTCATTATTAAAATCACCAATCGCAACACCTCCCCCATTATAAATATATTGTTGCGTAATAATGTTAAACTCTTCATTATC
Organism: Cyclobacteriaceae bacterium; assembly: GCA_043774745.1. Classification (GTDB taxonomy): domain Bacteria; phylum Bacteroidota; class Bacteroidia; order Cytophagales; family Cyclobacteriaceae; genus ELB16-189. The sequence goes on from JAYVTC010000038.1 coordinate 30,178, forward strand.
AAAAATGTCATTTCTGAAATCAAGGCCAGATTCATCATTGGGAACAAGTCTGAAAAGTGTTTTGTCTTTTGACTCGCATGCCATAAGTAAACCTAAGCAACACAAAATAGCTCCTTTTAATATCATCATACTTATTTATCAAATATCTAACCTATTGAATAGTAAAATCATGCGATCAATCCCTCAAACTATATAAACCTAATTCAAATAAATCGACACAAGTTAGTTTAAGGATAATAAAATAAAAAGGGACTGCCGTTGGCAGTCCCTTTTACTATTCTTAAATACTAGAATTAATTTTCTGGGTTTCTGGTTCCGCCCCAATCTGTACTTTGATCCACATTTTTTCTCGTCTGTGTAGTCACGTATTCGGGCAGTGGCTCATACCTGTACTTTAAGGTCATGGTTGCACCGATGAGGTGATTACGCTTATGATTAGCACCTAATTCTTTAGCCAAATAATCTTTACCATTCAAATAAGCCACAATGTCAAATGATAAAGCAGTCTTTCCTGCTTTTGTCGCATTATGCCAGCGAACAAGATCAAAAAAGCGATAACCTTCCATTCCGAACTCAAGCTTTCTTTCAAATCGAATGGCTTTCAGTGCTTCTGCTTTAGATGCAAAGGATGTGTAATTGCCGATTTTATAATTAGCCGTAGAGGCAGGTACAAATCCAGCAACATTGGCCGCACGTGTACGAACTTGATTAACATATCCTACTGCGTTGGCCAGGGATCCAACCTCAGCTTCCGCCTCGGCCAACCAAAGTAATACATCTGCATAGCGGATGATTTTCACATTGGTTGCATTGGATGTAAAGCCCCAATCTACTGAAGCAGCAGTTTTACTCTTTTCATTTAAATAAGGAACATTCTTAATTGGTGAAAATGGTCCGCCATTAGCAACTTGTCTTATCCAGTTGTTACCAGGATGCACTCCCCAATCAAGGTAAGGGATACCTCTTCTACCAACAGTCCAATCCAATCTTGGATCAACTGGAGTTGTGTTGTCTGCAGTATATGCATCTGTTGAAAGTAGACCTTCATCACTTTTAATATCAGAATCGTTATAGGTATCGATTAATGGAAGACCTGTTACGGCATCCGTCTTAAACGAGTTTACCATGCTATAAGAAGGTTGGAAGAAACCGCAGCAGCCAGCATATTGAGCTGAGCTACCATGAGGCTGATTCAACGTGTTCTCATAGTTACCATTGGCAATCGTACCATCAATAGCAGATGCTTCAAAAGCGAAAATTGATTCTTTGTTACCTGTTTCAGCGGAGGTTCTGAAGTTATCATTATACTTCAGTTCCAATCCGTAAGGGGCACCACTAGTGGTAGTTCCACCCTTAACTACGTTAAGCAGGGCAAGAGCATCTGCCCATTTAGCCTGATAAATGTAAACTTTAGCAAGGTATGCACCGGCAGCCCATTTATTTGCTCTACCAGCAGCAGATTGTGTTGGAGGCAAATTGTCATAAGCAAACTTTAGATCAGCTTCAACCTGAGGCCAGATTGGAGTTTCATTCGTGATTGAATTCAATTGATCATTAGTAACAGTTTCATCCACGTAGGCGGCAACTCCAAATACTTTTTGCACTTCAAAATGGAAGTGGCCGCGTAAAAACTTGGCCTCACCTTCAATTCTTTTAGCAGTAGTAGCATCGATTTCACCTGATGCAACGGCACCATACAACGTTCTTAGCGTCTGGTTGGCGTGCGCAACGCCATCGTACGAACCTCTCCATTTATTTAAAAGAGTTCCGTTACTAGGTTGCGTTTCGTGGCGCTCAACCGGCTTCTGATCAATACCATCTGAAGGCTCTGTACCAGTATAGGCATCACCTCCTTTGATACTACCCCATACCCAGTTTGATGCTCCACCAACCTGGTTGAAATAGTTATTATCCCAGCTCTCGAAGTAAGTACCATCCAATGCTGCGTATGTAGAGATTAACATACCTTCAACACCTTTAAGGTTTTGAAGTGAGGCGTCAGAATATGTACCTGGAGGCGGTGTGTCTAGAAAAGAGTCCTTACAAGATACTCCGATGAAGAGTAAACTGCTCGTTAGTGTTATGTATGAAATATATTTTAGTTTCATAATGTTTTAAATTTTAAAAAATTAGAACGTTAAATTTAAACCTACAAGAAATTGTCTTGGGTTAGGGAAGGCCGCATCATCAAGTCCCATTGACAATTCACCACCTTGGATTGAAATATCAGGATCTGGTCCAGAGTATTTTGATATTGTAAAGTAATTCTGTCCTTGTGCATAAATGCGGGCCTTTACTAAACCAATTTTAGAGGCTATCGATGAAGGAACAGTATATCCAACCTGGATTGTTTTACCTCTTAAGTATGAGCCATCCTCAATGTAGTAGTTATTTGAGTTAGCACGAATAAAGGTTGTATATCCATCATTTGCACCACTTCCAAGCTGAGGTAATAAAGCATTGTGATTTGAAGGAGTCCATCCATCATTTAACACACGGGTACTCACACCACCCACAAACACGCGCATATCAGTCCAGTATTTGGTGTAGTTAAATAAGTCGTTTCCGTAGTTCCAAACAAGGAATGTTGAAAAATCGAATCCTTTATAACTAAGTCCAAGGTTAAGACCCATGATGAACTTAGGTTGGGGACTTCCTATGAAGGTTTTGTCCTTATCATCAATTTTACCATCACTATTCAAATCTTTGAACCTCCAACTTCCAACTTTTGCACCATCCATTTTCAACGCATCCACTTCAGATTGTGTATTGAAGAAACCATCTAACTCATAACCGTAGAAAGATGAAATAGGATGACCTGCTTGCGTGCGCCATACGTTGTTTAAGCGAGAAGCATTATTTGAAAAGAACGTTTCAGGGTTACCGTCCAAATCAATGGCTGTGTTTTTGAAATGCGTGAAGGTCATGGTAACATTATAATTTAAATCACCAGTGATTTTACCTTGATTAGTAATGTTAAAATCAAATCCACGATTACGCATTTTACCTAAGTTGATGGCTGGCTGTGACAAAAGACCACCGAGCGGAGGTGCAGGAGCACCCACTAATAAGTCATTGGTGTCTATGTTAAAGTAGTTAAAAGAGAAGTCAATCTTGCCATCAAAAAGGGACGCATCGAGTCCAACATTGGTTGATACGGAAGTCTCCCACTTGGTTGTTTGGCTGCTTGCGTTATAGGCAGAGTATCCTGTGGCAAGTGAATTCTGAGCTCTGTTGATATCATAGTTGGATAAACCGGCATTGGAACGGAACGTGGTGTATTGGTTAAGACCATTTACTGGTCCTTGGTTACCCAATTGTCCCCATCCACCTCTTAATTTTAAATCACTGATGAAATCTAATCCTTGCATGAAGGATTCTTCAGAAATTCTCCAGCCTACACCGAACGCAGGGAAAACGCCATACGTATTTTCCTTACCAAAAGCAGAAGAACCGTCTCTTCTAACTGTTGCATTGAAAAGATATTTATCCTGGTAGGTATAATCAACTCTTCCAAAATAAGATGCAAGAGTTCTGATTTGCCCTTGAGTGCTTCCGCTATTCTGTCCAGTACCCTGGTCAGTGTTAAGACTCACAAAATTAGGGTCTTCAAAATCAAATGTGTTAACATTTTGAGTGAAGATACCATCTCCCAGATTCTGCTTAATCGCTTCAACACCTCCTAAGAATTTAAGAGCGTGATCTCCGAATCTTTTAGAGTAGGCAATCGTGTTTGACCAAGTCCAGTTAAGTCTATAAGACGTATTCTGATTCAATCCAGTAGTACCTGTATTCTCAGCACGCTCATAGGTTTTTATCACATAATCTTTACCGAAATAGGTTCCCATATCCACACCAAAAGATGTTCTTAATGTAAGATCTTTAATTGGGTTTAATTCAGCGAAGACGTTACCAAACATCTTATAATTAAGGTTTTTATCATTTTTATCACGATAAAGTTGTGCTACAGGATTGGTACCGTTACCAGAACTTCCTATACCATTTCCTCCCCAGCCTCCTGCGATATCATTAACAGGAATGTAAGGAACCATGCGGAATGATTGAGCCCATGCGCTGGCCTCTCCGCGAGCTCCGTTACCAGTAGCATTCTGAAACGATTCATTGCTAAACTGAAAATTCTCTCCTAATCTGATATATTTATTAGGCTTAAAAGCAGTATTCACACGAACTGAATATCTCTTATATCCTGAGTTAACATAAACACCTTTCTGATCAAAATAATTGAAAGAAACTGAATAATTAGATTTATCTGTTCCTCCGCTAGCCTGAAGCTGATGATTCTGGATACCAGCATTTCTTGTAACCGCATCAAACCAATTTGTGCCAGAGCTCACTGGGGTGATCTGATAAATATTGGAGTAATTAGCAATCGTATATAGGCTTGGGTCTACCTGAGGTGCTCCAGCTGGAAAGCCAGCTTTTAATGCATTGCTTGTTACATAATAAGCAGGAAGACTATTAGGGTTAATATTACCCTGGATTCCAAAAAGAGGGTGATTAGCATTAGGATCTGACAATTTTAAATACTGAGTATACTCACTCGTATTTAACATGCTGGGCTGGTAACTATTAGGAATGAACGTAGTGCCACCATAAGCATTATAGTCAATTTGCATAGCACCACCCGTCTTGCCTTGCTTAGTGGTAACAATAATAACACCTCCAGCAGCTCTTGATCCATAGATAGAAGCAGAAGTTGCGTCCTTCAATACTTGTATTGATTCAATATCATTTGGGTTTACACGGTTAGCGTCAGTGGTTGGTACACCGTCAATAACATAAAGCGGGTCGGAACCATTGAATGAGGAGAATCCTCTTATTCTAACTTTAGCAGCCTCTCCAGGAGCTCCACCACCACTGGAAACAACACCGGCAGCACGTCCTTGAAGCATAGCTGAAAGATTGGCTGTTGGTGTTTGCAAAAGTTCTTTACTAGTTACCACAGAAACAGCACCAATAATATCTGCTTTCTTTTCTGAGCCATAACCCGTAACAACAATTTCACTTAACTCCGTAACGTCTACTCTCATACTCACATCAAGCACAGTGCTGGAGCCAACGCTAACCTCTTGCGAAGTATAGCCGATGAAAGAGAATAATAATCGGGCTCCACTTGTTACTGAAATCGAGTATTTTCCAGTTGCATCACTTACGGTACCATTAGAGGTTCCCATTACCAGGACGTTTACACCCGGCATACCACTCCCGTTTTCATCCTTGACGGTACCTGATACCACTCTTTCCTGAGCCAGAACCGCATGTGAGCAGGCTAGCCACAAAAAGAGAAGAACAAATCGCTTCACTTTGTTGTACAGTTTTTCCATGGTCATTTAATTAAGTTAATTGTTTGGGGTTAAGAAAATTTAATAAGGTTTAAGAAACTATTCACAAAACATCATATGGTTATTTATGACGTAGCAAAATAAAATTATTATACAGGAATGTATAAAAAAAGGATATAAATAATTTATCAATCGATTTCGCAATCGATTCCGGAAACGGTAGCGAAGCCGTTTGAGTAAGCTGGAAGTTCAACAAAATGGCTAACGATTATTAGTCTTAACAGGCTCTAGTGTCCGCACACATGACATATGTTGGCGCAAACATATAGATTTACTAAAACAAGCACTATCTTAATTATAATTAATCACGTAGCCTGCCATGCTATCTAAATAGATGGAACGAAAGAATATTCGGATAAAAGACATTGCAGAAATGGCTGGAGTCTCGGAAGGAACCGTTGATCGGGTTCTTCATAACAGAGGAAAAGTATCTAAGACAGTAGCCGATAAGATTAATCGCATTTTAACTGAAATCAATTATACCCCCAACCTGATTGCACGTACTCTTGGCACAAACCGGACGTATCACATTGCCATCATTATCCCCAACCCTGAGTTTGATTCGTATTGGAAAAAGTCTTTTGAGGGTCTTATGCAAGCTGAATCAGAATTGGCACAATTTGGAATAACGCTATCCATGGATTACCTGTTTTACGATTCGCACAAAAAGGAATCATTCCAGGAAGTGACCCTAAAAGCATTTCATAGTAAGCCTGATGGAATATTAATAGCGCCCCAATTCTATTACGCATCCATGCCATTTTTCAAAGTGCTGAAGGAAAGTCGAATTCCATTTATTCTTTTTAATACCTTAATAGAAGAGGCAGAAGGCTTGAGCTTTATTGGCCAGGATCTATTTCAAAGCGGTAAGTTGGCCGCAGAATTAATTTCAATTGGCCAACCAAATGAAGCAACTTTTGGGATTTTGCATATCGATGAAGACCTGTCTAATTCCATTCACGTACTAGAAAAAGAAAGAGGATTTAAAAGTTATTTTGAATCCTCAGGCAACTGTACTAACCGTGTCAAAACATTTTCACTTATGAGTTCTGGTCCATCAGAATTACAAAAACAAATGGAAAATGTTCTTAGCACACCAAACCTAACCGGTCTTTTTGTAAGCACATCAAAAACTTATGTCATTGCTCGTGAATTGGAAAGAAGAGCGTTA
>JAYVTC010000039.1:0-96095 GCA_043774745.1 Cyclobacteriaceae bacterium
TCAAAAGCAGGTCGTCCGCAGGCTGTGCTGATGGACATTGAAATGCCACTCATTAATGGAATTGAAGCCGTAGCGATTGGCGCCTCCTTGTATCCGGAAACAAAATTTTTAATGCTCACGGTGTTTGATGACGAGGACAAAATATTCGAAGCCATTCAGGCCGGGGCCAGCGGCTATTTGTTAAAAGATGAACGTGTGGAGAAAATCATCACTAGCATAAAAGAAATGATAGAAGAAGGCGGGGCACCGATGTCGCCAGGCATTGCACGAAAAGCGTTCGCCATACTATCAAAAGCAAGCTTATCTGAAAAAGCTAGTGAAGACCAGACCGATTTAAGTGATCGTGAAATGGAAATACTGAAACTGCTGGTGGAGGGTTATGATTTCCGTGGCACAGCCGAAAAACTTTCAATCAGTCCGAATACCGTTCGCAAGCATATCGGCAACATCTACCAAAAGCTTCACGTGAACTCCAAAGCTCAAGCCATACGGTTGGCCATGAAGAAGCATTGGATTTAGATAAACCTGGTCTCACCTCTTGGATCAATTTCCTTTTTCAACAAAAAAGCTGAACTTTTGAGCTTGATTAATTTTCTGATTAGGTACTTGTAACAAATTCACAATTACTGCTACTTATTACGAATTGAAACCCCCACTATGCAACTGATTATCCAAAACCTGAACAAAACGTACTCCAACGGAGTGCAGGCACTGAAAGACGTGAACCTCACCATCAACCAGGGCATGTTTGGCTTGCTTGGCCCGAATGGCGCGGGCAAGTCGTCACTGATGCGCACCATTGCCACCTTGCAGGAAGCAGATAGTGGCAGCATTACCCTGGGTGATCTTAATGTGCTCACACAAAAAGAAGAGGTGCGAAAACTATTAGGGTATCTGCCACAAGAGTTTGGTGTCTATCCGAAAATCGATGCAGTAACATTACTAGACCATCTAGCGGTGCTAAAAGGTATTACCAATAAGACTGAACGCAAAGGGCTAGTGGAAGCATTGCTTCATAAAACCAATCTTTGGGCCGCCCGCCATAAAAATCTTGGTGGATATTCCGGTGGTATGAAACAACGCTTTGGTATCGCGCAGGCACTCATCGCTAGTCCAAAACTGATCATCGTTGATGAGCCAACGGCCGGATTAGATCCTGCCGAACGTAACCGCTTCCTGAATTTACTTTCGGAAATTGGAGAAAATACGGTAGTGATTCTTTCAACGCACATCGTAGAAGATGTGAAAGAACTGTGCACAGATATGGCGATTATCAATAAAGGGCAAGTATTATATAAGGGTAGCCCCATGGATGCCATCGCAGAAGTGGAAGGCAAAGTATGGAAGAAACGAATCGCCAAATCTGAGTTGGAAGCATATCGCAAATCGTTCAACATCATCTCTGAGCGACTCATAGCCGGAAGACCCGAGATAACGGTATTGAATGATAGCCAACCTGACTCATCCTTTGATCACACCGCAGCTGATCTGGAGGATGTATACTTCACCCACATCTTCGGCACAACAACCAAAGAAGTGACTGCCTGATTGTTTAAGGTCTAAAACACAACGACTAATTATTCAAGACTCCATTTATGTTTAAAGATATATTCCTATTCGAACTGAAATACAGGAAGGCACGAGCCGCAAATTACATTTACTTCGCCATCATGTTCACGATGTGCATACTAGCCGTAACTACCGATATCGTTCAGATTGGTGGTGGTGTGGGGCAAGTGAAAGAAAATGCTCCGATCGTCATCGGGCAGATGGTTTGCATTATGGCTGTGTTTCTTTCACTGATTGCTTCGGCCATTATGGGCGTTGCCGTACTCCGCGATTTTGAACACAACACTGAAGCTATTCTCTTCAGCACACCGATGAAGAAATTCGCTTACCTGATGGGTCGCTATTGGGGATCACTTGTAGTGCTGCTGTTGGTGGCAAGCAGTCTTCCATTGGCATTCATGATTGGAGATCTGTGGCCTACCCGCGAGGCAGAACGCCTTTTGCCCTTCAACCTGAACACTTATTGGAAACCCTTCTTCATTTTTGTGGTACCTAACATGTTTTTCTGCGGGGCTATCTTTTTTGCAAGTGGAGCGCTGAGCAGAAAATCAATCGTCATCTACACACAAGGGATAATCCTGTTGGTATTGTATCTTGCCAGTCAAAGCATGCTGCGCGATCTGGAGCAAAAAGAAATTGCTGCGTTACTCGATCCGTTTGGTGTGCGCGCCTTCGGGTTTCACACCCAGTACTGGACACCCGGAGAACGAAATTCTCTTCAGATTCCCTTTGAAGGATACATCCTTTACAACCGATTACTTTGGATTGGCGTGGGGATTTTAGTTTTGATCATCAATCATTTTGCCTTCAGCTTCAATGTGGTGCGTGGTTCTATTTTCAAAACGCGCGTGTTGAAGGATGAGCGCCTCACTATAAAACCAGAGGAAATAAAAATACCTGCTGCTCAACAGTTCACCGGCTTTGCCACACACCTTGGGCAAATGCTGAAGCTCACGATATTCTATTTTAAAATGGTGTTTAAAGAAATTCCGTTCATCGCGATTGTCGTTGCCGGAATGCTGCTGATGTTTCTGAATGCCATGAACATGAACGAACTCTATGGCACCAGCTCCTATCCTACTACCTATTCAGTGTTGGGTTTATTATCGGGTTTCAATTTGTTCTTTGTCATCATTGCCGTACTCTACTCGGGTGAGCTAATCTGGAAAGAGCGGGCCGTTAACCTAAACCTGATCATCGATGCGATGCCCATGCCCGACTTCATCAGTCTCATCTCCAAGTTTTTGGGTTTGTTACTGGTGTATCTCGTGCTGCTCTTTGGATTGATCATTTGTGGAATCATTATCCAGACATCCTATGGCTATTACAAATTTGAAATCGGAGTTTATTTTGGATCACTCTATACTGAAACATTGGCCTTCCTGGTTTTATATACACTGTTATCGATGTTCATCCAGGTGATGGTGAACAATAAGTTTTTAGGGTTTGCTATCGCGATTGCATTCTCTATCCTTGTTGGTTTCCTTGGTCAGATCGGATTGGAGCATCCACTCTTTCAGTTTGGCAGTGGTAGCCTGGGCACCTATTCCGACATGAACGTGTATGGTCATTTCGTAACGCCCTTCACGTGGTTGCAGGTGTACTGGCTTGCCTTTGTGGTATTTCTGTTCGCTGTTGCTGTTATCTTTTCGGTGCGTGGTTCTGAATCGGTCATGAACATGCGGTGGAAGTCCGGAAAACTTCGCTTATCAAAATCATTGGTGCGCCTGATGGCGATGGCGGTTATCTTGTTTGCTTCCACTGGATTTTATATTTTCTATAACACCAACATCCTGAACGAATACAGTAACTCTGATGATCGCGAAGACCTCCAGGTTGACTATGAGAATACGTTAAAGAAATTTGAATTCCTGCCACAACCCAAAATCACCAGTATCGACCTGAAGGTAGATATCTATCCATCGAAGCGTGATTTTATTGCTGAAGGTTATTTCATATTAAAGAACAAAACCACTGAGCCCATTGCGGACATTCACATCCAGGAAAACGCGGAATCGACACTAAAGACCGAGTATTTAAAGTTTGATCGCAAGAATGGGATAAAAGAAAAGTTCGACAAGTTTAAATACACCATTTACAAGCTTGAACAACCGCTACAACCCGGTGATAGTCTTCGCATGGATTTTAAAACCACCTTTGTTACGCAAGGCTTTGTTGAAACAAGTAAGTCGAATACGCAAGTTATTTTCAATGGCACCTTTTTCAACAATATGTACTTCCCTTCTTTGGGATACAACGAAGGGTATGAACTAGGTGATGACAATAAACGAAAGGAAAAGAAATTGCCAGAGAAAGAGCGCATGATGGAGCGCAACGACCCGCGTGGGTTAGCGCAGAGTTTATTTGGTGATGATGCGGACCATATCAGATTCAAAATACAACTCAGCACCGACAAAGGGCAAACGGCTATCGCGCCCGGCTACCTGGCAAAGCAATGGGAAGAAGGTGATCGTGTCTATTTTCAATATGACATGGATGCACCGATGTGTAATTTCTTCTCCATGATTTCAGCCAACTATGCCATCAGAAAAGACAAATGGAATGATATTAACCTTGAAATCTACTATCACCCAGGCCATGAATATAATCTTGACCACATGATGGAAGGAATGAAAGATGCGCTGGCCTACTATGAGCAACATTTCAGTCACTATCAATATCGCCAGGTGCGCATCATGGAGTTTCCCCGATATGCATCTTTTGCACAATCCTTCGCCAACACGATTCCATTTTCAGAAGGCATAGGCTTCATCGCCAAAATTGACGATCCCGATAAGGACATTGACTTTACCTACTATGTGACTGCCCATGAGGTGGCTCACCAATGGTGGGGCCACCAGGTGATGGAGGCCGGTGTAAAGGGAAATGCGATGTTAAGTGAAAGTATGTCGCAATACTCTGCGCTGATGGTGTTGAAGAATAAGTTTACACCTGAAATCATTGAGCGCTATCTGAAGTATGAACTGGACCGCTACCTGCAAGGTCGTGCCAGTGAGCGTAAGAAAGAACAACCCCTGGAGTTTGTGGAAGGACAAGGCTACATTCATTATCAAAAGGCATCGCTGATTTTCTTTGCACTTCAGGATTACATTGGCGAAGACAGCGTGAATGCAGCCTTCAAAAGATTCAATGAAGCATGGCGATTCAAAGATGCTCCCTATCCCAACTCAGCAGATTTGTTGAATCAAATCCGAAAGGTGACACCGGATAGTCTTCAGTATTTAATTCATGATATGTTTGAGACCATTACACTATTCGAAAACAAAACGGAAACTGCGGAGTATGAAGAGAAATCAAAAGATGAGTTTGAAGTTACTTTGAAAGTAACGGCCGAAAAATTCCGTGCCGATAGCACAGGCCTTGAGTCCACCATACCAATAAACGATTGGATTGATATTGGTGTGTATGGAAAAAATGTTGCCGGTAAAGACAGCCTGATCTATTTGAAGAAACACAAAATCACACAGAAGGAAAACGAGTATAAGATCACTGTAACATCAAAGCCCCGCAAGGCCGGCATTGATCCCTTGCATAAACTCATCGACCGGCATTCGAATGACAACACGAAAGGATTAGTAAAGAAGCAAGACGAACCAGCTTCCTGATCCGTTGTCAATCACTTTTAAATCCCTGATTTGTTAAAAGTCAGGGATTTCTTTTTGTTATGATCGGGCAACTCCAAAACATTGATACCATTAAATCAAGAAGCCTGCCCCTGCACATCGGATGCTAATAGAATACGCATGATTTTTATTTTAAAACATGACGGAAATCATTACATTCATTAAATCAATATCCCACCTTCCATCATGTTAAACTTAAACACATACAGCCATGATCTCCGTATTATCAACCACTGGAAAATACATTTTAGAGCCTAGTCTCATGGACATGCACCACAGCAGTTTGGAATGGCTTTCCACTACTGTTCTCTGGAAACAAGAAGTTGCCTTCTTTCAAAAACTGTTGGATTCTTATGTAGCTAAAGGCACTTCTGCTGACGAGAAAAAGAAAGTAAGTCACTTTCAAAATGTGATCACCTACTATGGTGGCGAACTGATTGACACGCTTAGAAAAAAAATCAAAATCCACGAACATAGATTAGCCGATCTGCTACAGCAATTAAAAGGCAGCGACAAGGAATATTATGAAGAACATGGCGCATTGCTGGAAGAACTGGGTGCCTTCATGAAAACATTCAATTCATTCAAAAGTGAATTCTTTGCCTTCATGGAGAAAAAACTTTAGGAAGTAAGTGTAAAACCTTACAGTCATTAGGTAACTATTTATAACTTTAGCGCAGTTAACATCATTTATATGCGCTATTCTAAGATTGTTGGCCTGGGGCATCACGTGCCGGAAACCGTTATTACCAACGAGTATCTATCCAGTATTATGGATACGAACAATGAGTGGATCATTGAGCGCACTGGAATACAGGAAAGAAGATACATCGATCCCACCAAGGATACGGTAGCCAACATGGCGGCCAAGGCGACACGCATGGCACTCGAAAGAGCCAAGTTAACCGAAAAGGATATTGAATTCATTGTATTTGCAACCATCACGCCCGACTATTTCTTTCCTGGTTCGGGCGTTTTGCTTCAGCGCGAATTAGGGTTGGAAAGCATTGGTGCACTAGACATCCGCAATGCATGTTCAGGATTTATTTATGCACTATCCGTTGCTGATCAGTTTATCAAATCGGGCATGTATAAAACCATCCTGGTGGTGGGTGCCGAGATTCAATCCACCGCCATTGACATGACCACTCGTGGAAGAAATACAGCCGTAATTTTTGCTGATGGCGCAGGAGCTGCCATTCTTCAACCGACTGATAAACCAGGTATCCTCTCTACGCATTTACATTCTGATGGTCGTTTTGCCGAAGAGTTGTATGTGCGCGATCCCGGCAGCAGCCGCCCAAGAGAAGAGCGCCAGCCTGAACAAATTCTGGATACCACTACCTTTAAGGTGGTGATGAATGGTAGCCAGGTATTCAAGCATGCTGTCGTTCGCTTCATGGAGGTAATCAATGAAGCACTCACTGCGAACAACATGAAAAAAGATGACCTTGATTTATTGATACCACACCAGGCGAATTTAAGAATCAGTCAGTTTATTCAACATAAACTGGAGCTACCGGATTCCAAAGTGTATAACAACATCATGCGATACGGAAATACCACGGCAGCATCCATTCCTATTGCACTGAGCGAAGCCTGGGCAGAAGGAAGAGTCAAAGAAAATGATTTAATTTGTTTAGCAGCGTTTGGCAGCGGCTTCACATGGGCCTCGGCACTGATTCGCTGGTAAGATTGTATTTAACTATTGAATAGTGTTATGAAAACTGCCGTTTATAATCCAAGCCTTATTGAAACTGAAATCGCCAACGCGATGGTAAGTCTTCAAAGTGAAATTGAAAAACACTTAAAAGACAAAAGCATAAGTCAGGCAACAGCGGATGTTACCCAGGATAACCCATCGGTTAAATTCAGCATTGTGGATAACGATGGCGATCACCATGAGGTGGTTGTCAAAATTGTACAGATTCCTGATCAGCATTAACAGTAACTCAGAAGCCGCATGTCATTTCTGATTGTTCTGTTCAGCATCATATTCCTGATCTTACTCATTTCCTATTTCAAGGTAAATGCATTCTTGTCCTTCCTGATTGTATCCATTTGTGCGGGCTTGTTATTAGGCATCAATCCTGCTCAGATTGGAGGCACGATTCAAAAGGGAATTGGCGACATGCTTGGGTCGCTGGTGATCGTGATCATTGCAGGATCGATGTTGGGGAAATTAGTTGCTGAAACCGGAGCAGCGCAGAAGATCGCTTCGGGAATGATGGCTGTGTTTGGCGAGAAGTATTTACAACTGGCCTTAACGATTACCGGTTTCGTGATTGGTATTCCACTCTTCTATAATGTAGGCTTCGTGTTAGTATTTCCGATCATCGCTTCGGTAGTGTATCGCTATAAACTTCCCGCGGTGTATGTTGGGCTCCCGATCGTTGCAGCCCTTTCGGTAACCCATGGCTTTCTTCCCCCTCACCCATCGCCTGTTGCATTGGTTACCCAGTTTCATGCCGACATGGGAACAACCTTGCTATTCGGTGCCCTGATTGCCATTCCTACCGTGTTCATTGCCGGACCGCTTTATTCGAAAACACTGAAACATATTAATGCCACATTGCTTTCTACATTTAAATCGGAAGGATTGCCGGAAGATAAATTGCCAGGCTTATTCAACAGCTTGTTTTCATCGTTGCTGCCGGTACTCTTACTTGCCATCACCACAGGTTTGAATTTTGTTATTACCGATGGCTCGCCCTTTAAAGACATTGCCAGGTTTTTCAGTGACTCCTCCATTGTGATGCTGATTTCGTTAGCCGTTGCCACTTACACGTTGGGCCTTGGCCGAGGACAAAAGATGAATCATATTATGAACATCTATTCCGATGCCGTAAAAGACGTGCTCATGATTATTCTGATCATCGGTGGTGCCGGTGCGCTGAAGGAGACATTGATTCAAAGTGGTATCAGCAATGATATCGGAGGAATGTTGGATAACCTGAATATCCATCCATTGGTTCTTGGTTGGTTAATTGCCGGTGTAATTCGCATCTGCGTTGGCTCAGCTACGGTTGCCGGTCTAACGGCTGCGGGTATTATTGCACCCCTATTGATTGCACACCCTGAAGTTCATCCCAGCCTGATGGTGCTTTCGGTAGGTGCCGGAAGTTTGATGTTCTCGCATGTGAACGACTCCGGCTTCTGGCTCTTCAAAGAATATTTTAACCTCAGCATTAAAGACACCATTCGCTCGTGGTCGCTGATGGAAACCATTGTAGCTATTTGTGGACTTGCCGGTGTTATGCTTATTAACGCTATCCTATAAGGCTAAGATTTTAATGCATCTTACCACTGCCTGTTACTTGCTTCCCAACTGAGTGTGTACTGCCTGACTACTGCCTATGTTCTTCCATGTCCACTGGGAGTCTGGCGCTAACCCATCAGGTTACTAACTGCTCGTCACCGCCTAGCTCCTCCATCTCCACTGGTGATGTCGGATCACGTTTATTACACACCAAACTTATACTGACTATCATAAGCCAGCCCCAGCCCTACACTACTGAGTTTGTTCTCATCGGCAACAGCTGCCGTGGGAAAGAGTCTTTTAAACTCAGCTTGTACTGTGGGCACTTCCGTAGATCCGCCAGTAAGAATAACCAGATCAATATCGCTTGCTTTTATTTGTGCGAGCTGCAGACATTGTATTGCCGACCTTGAAATTTTATCGACCTGTGCTCGTATCGCTTCTTCAAAAAGAGTTCGTTGAATAGCAACGCGTAAACCTTCTTCGATAAAACCTAACGGTGCATGGAATTCATTCATCAATGTTAATGCAATCTTGGTCTCTTCGGTGGCGGCCAGCAATGCGTGACCTGTCTCTTGCGCAAGTACTTTTAGCAAGCGCTGGTACTTAGTCTTATCGTGGGCTTCATGAAATATCTGTTGTATCTGTGATCGTGTTTTTACGGTGTAGAGTAAATTTACTTTGCTCCATTCGGCCAGATCATGATAAGGTTTAATTGGTACTTCGAGGTGCTTATCGCCATAAGTGGTCTTGTAGCCAATTTCGGGCATCACAGCGGCAAGGCTTAAGTCTTTGTCGAAGTCGTTGCCACCGACACGCACACCGGTGTTGGCGAGTATGTCTGAAGTGCGATCGGATTTTTTAATGTATTGATTTGATAAACGAATTACGGTGAAGTCGGAAGTACCGCCACCCAGATCGGCCACAATCGCAAGCTTCTCTTCTTTCACATATACTTCATGGGCAAAGGCTGCAGCGATAGGTTCAAACTGAAACTCTACATGTTTAAAGCCAACATGCTGTGCTATGCTCTTCAACTCTTGCTGCGCGCGGTAATCTCCTTTTGTGTCGTCATCGATGAAGTGCACAGGCCGACCCATCACCACATGTTGCAACTCTTCACCGGCAAACACATCGGCTTTAGCTTTCAGGTTTTTGAGGAATGATGCGATGATGACATCAAACTTCATAGGCTTCCCATTCACGGATGTACCATGGTCCATCAGCGAAGTGCCCAACACGCGCTTAAGACTGCGCATAAAGCGACCCTCTTTGCGCTCAAAGAAAAGATCAACGGCTTCTCTCCCAAAAAAAGGTGCGTTTATTTTGCGTTGAAAGAAAAGTGCGCTGGGAATGGTAGGCTCCTGTCCTTCCACCGGCACCAGGCTTACAGCACCAGCATGCGAAGTAGCGACACTTGAATTAGATGTACCAAAGTCAACTCCGCATGTAATCATTTAATGGATGAAAAAGGGGCACACTGGTACGGGATAATTATGAGTTAGGAAAATCGTTTCTCGTTGAGTTCTATCTAAAAATATTATTGGGTGAATTTTCTTTAACATCCATCAATCCGCTGGCGCAATGGCAATGAAGTTTCGCGGGCAAGTGCCGCAGCACCGATGAGTCCTTCGTTACTGAATGTCCACACGAAGAGTGATTTGATCGGATGATTTTTGCGAATGGCTTCTACTGCCTTTAGGGTGAGTTGCTTTGCAATTCCTTTTCTCCTGTATTCTTCCAACACCATTGCAGAACATAAATACAAGGCATCATATTTTGTATTCAATGGAGTCACTTCATATAACTCCTTTTCAGAAATGGTTCCTTCGATAAATTGATTCATTAATTCCGTTGTGGTGGGAATCAACAAAATCCACGCGACCGGGCCGTTGCCATCGTCATACTCTGAAACGGTGGCCGGATGAATCTTGCGCAAATGATCAAGTACCTCCTCGTTGATGTCAAGCTGATTGGGATCGCTCTTGGTGGCGAACACTTCATCTGCCAGTTGAATCATTCGCTCGAAGTTGGTTAGGGGCATGGATAAAGAATTAAGATATTCAAAAACACAATTTCCAATTAGTATTGATTCTTCCTGTGATATTTCGGTCTGTGCAGACACAGACCGAGGGTAAGCTCGAAGTTGGTTAGGGGCGTATAAAAGTTATCACGAATAATCTATTTCCAATAGTCTTTAAACTTTCCTTTAAAAACCGCAGTGCCTATTTGTGAGAATGCAGTGTTCGTATATCCGCCATAGTTTTCTTCGCGTGCCTTTGCGGATGCTTCTCGTGCCTCAGCAGTTTGCAACCCTAAACCAGTGCCACATCCTTCATACCACATCACATACTGATCTTGCATTCTTCTCACAGTAGGAAACCAAAGTGCTCCTTCATCCCAGGTTCCGGCATCACCTCGCTCGAATACAGGATTATGTACATACTGTTCCCAATGAATTAAGTCAGTGCTTCGCGCCAGGCCAATACTTTCAGGATAATCAATATACTTGGTACAGGCACCATAAGTCATGTAGAAATAGTCATCTTCTTTAACAATGCGCACGGTGGCTACGCTGTGTTCATCAAATGCACCTGGTGTGTGCGAAGGACTTAATATCTTTTGTTTTGGAGTCCTGTTAAAATCAATGCCGTTTTTGCTAATAGCTACATACACTTCCCAATAATCGTCCACTTGCTCCTGATAGAATACATAAAACAATCCATCATGATACACTACTTCTGGTGCAATGGCGAGATCAAGTACCGGGTTAGAGGGATGTTTATTGAACGTGATGCCATCAGTAGATATAGCAAGACAAATTGAATAATTAGGATCAGGCCTGGAAGATTTGGCGGTATAATAAACGAACAGGGAATCATCTTTTACTACTACACCCGGATCGAGTATGTGTTGACTATCCGGAGCATTAGGATCAGCAGAGACCGGAATGACTGGCGATGGAACATGATTTTCCCAATGAAGACCATCTGCTTTATCGGATGGGGTTGTCCATGTGCCAATCTGGTCCTGACCCTCTTCACCCTGGCCTCTGAAAATAAAATGAGTTTCTCCTTTAAACTCTACTACCGCAGGATTGGCCACTAACTTACTGTAAAAGGTATTGGCCGTTCTTGCAACATTGGGCCCAGTTGAAATTCGTTCGAATGAAATTTTTGACTCTCCGCTTTCAGTAGATTTTGTATTATCCTGACACGATAATATAACGAACATGAACACCACAACTCCTATTGTACTGAATCTAGACATAGATTTGTTCCTGATTTTGACTTTACTGATCCTTCACCAATTTCCAGATAGATTCAACACATTCGTATTGAATCTTACTTCAACAGCACAGGCTTGCCATTCATGATCACCTCCAAAGGATCACCGTGCTCCAATACAGTTTCAATTTTTTCGTTGGAGACTTTCACCTTCAATACACGATCGCGGAACTCAATGCGGAAGGAATACGATTTCCATTGATCTGGCAGGTAAGGTGCAAAGTGTAGTTTGCCATCGCGCACACGCATGCCACCAAAGCCTTTCACCACACTCATCCAGGTGCCCGCCATGGATGTGATGTGACAGCCTTCTTCGGTATCGTTATTATAATCATCGAGATCTAAGCGCGCGGTGCGCAGATAAAACTGGTAGGCTTGTTCTTTGTATCCCAACTTGCTGGCAAGAATCACGTGCACGCAGGGCGAGAGCGAAGATTCATGCACCGTCATTGGCTCGTAGAAGTCAAAGTTTCTGCGCATAGTGTCAAGGTCAAAGTCATCTTCAAATAAGAAGATACCTTGCAACACATCAGCTTGTTTGATGAAGCATGAACGCAGGATACGATCCCAGCTCCACTTCTGGTTGATCGGACGATCTTCCGGCTTCAGATCCTTGACGTGCATCAATTCTTTGTCGAGGAAACCATCTTGCTGCAAAATCACTTTGCGTTTTGAATCATACGGATAGTACATATTATCAGAGATGTGTTTCCACATTTCTGTTTCCGCTTTCTCTTTGAAATTGGTTTTCGCTACAATCTCGTCAAAGCGCTTTGCATCATTACTCTTCACATAATCGACAGCCTGTTGTGCGAAGCGGAGTGTCCACGCACCAAGGTAGTTGGTGTACCAGTTATTATGAACGTTGTTTTCGTATTCGTTAGGGCCAGTTACTCCTAAGATCACATACTTGTTTTTGTCTGTAGACCAATTAACACGTTGCGACCAGAAACGGGCAATGCCGATGAGTACTTCCAATCCATATTCCGTGAAGTAATGCTGATCTCCTGTGTAGTCAATGTAATCACGCATGGCATAGGCCATGGCACTGGTGCGGTGAATTTCTTCAAAGGTGATCTCCCACTCGTTGTGGCACTCTTCACCATTCATCGTTACGAACGGATAAAAAGCTGCGCCATCTTTGAAGCCCAACTTCATACCATTTTCAATGGCCTTTTGCAAATGCTTGTAGCGATACACAAGCAAGTTGCGTGGCACTTTTGGCTCGGCTGTGCTTAAGAAGAAAGGCAAGCAGTAAGCTTCGGTATCCCAATACGTGCTGCCACCATATTTCTCACCGGTGAAACCTTTGGGGCCAATGTTCAAACGTTCATCTTCACCGGTATAGGTTTGTGTTAATTGAAAGATGTTGAAGCGAATGCCCTGCTGTGCAGCGATATCCCCATCGATGGTAATATCACACTCTTCCCACTTGTGCGCCCATACTTTTGCATGCTTTTCAAACAATACATCAAATCCTGCAGCAACAGCTTCAGCCAATTTTGCTTTGGCATGCTCCACCATTTTTTCTTTCACGTGATTCTCAGACGACAATACGGCTGCATATTTATAAATCACCAATGGTTTGTCCTGTTTCAATTCAGTTTGCACAACATTGTCAGCATATTTCTCACGTGTATTCGTGCTCACTTTTGATACTACGCTCTTTCCATCTGTCTCTACCTTGTACGTCATGGCGGTAGTTACATGGAAAAACGTTTTGCGTGTTTGTGCAGATACAAGGGCTGAACCGGGTGTTGCTTCTTTGTATACTTCATCCCAGAATTTTTCATCGTAGTTAGAATCTTTGTTCACCACATCGGCATCCACCGAAAGGGTAAGTACAATGTCGCCAGAAAAATTCAATGCCGTAATCTGATAACGGATGGCACCAATTTCGCCATCGGCCATCGAGCAGAAACGCTTCGCATCAACAGCTACTTTCTTTCCATCGGGTAATGTAGCTGTGAAGGTGCGGTGTAATAAACCGGTTTTCATATCCAGCACGCGAACAAAGTTTTCTACCTG
Organism: Cyclobacteriaceae bacterium; assembly: GCA_043774745.1. Lineage (GTDB taxonomy): Bacteria > Bacteroidota > Bacteroidia > Cytophagales > Cyclobacteriaceae > ELB16-189. The sequence continues at coordinate 13,788 of JAYVTC010000039.1, forward strand.
GCATTGTGCAAGGTCAAGTGTTTGCCCTTCAATTTTTATTTTGATGTCGATCCAACTGGGAGCGTTTAACACTTTCGCAAAATATTCCGGGTAGCCATTCTTCCACCAACCTACCCTGGTTTTGTCGGGATAATACACACCGGCAACATAACTCCCCTGATGGGTTTCACCGGAATAGTCTTCTTCGAATGTAGCGCGCTGGCCCATTCGGCCATTGCCCAAACTGAATACGCTTTCAGAAATTTTGTTGTAGTGAGGATTTAATCCTTCTTCGATGATTTTCCACTCATCTTGTTTGAGATATTGCTTCATAACTAATAATTCAGGATTTCAAATTCAAGGTTCAATGTTTACTATTTCTTGTTAAGAATATTTTTCACAAGTCACTTAGTTCACTTATCCGAAAATCACCTGTCTTTGCAATCACTTTGTTGGCTTTACCTAATTGCTCCGCGGAACCCACACCTACACACTTCATACCTGCGGCAATGGCTGCCTCCACACCTGCTTCGGCATCTTCGAACACTACACTCTCCGAGGGAGCCACACCAAGTCTTGATGCAGCCAACAAAAATATTTCAGGATCAGGTTTTGTATGCGTGATCATCGTACCATCTACCATCGTATCAAACAAGTCTTTAATTTTCAAAAGCTCAATCACGCGGGGTGCATTTTTGCTGGAGGATGCCAACGCGACTTTGATGCCCTGGTCTCTCATGCTTTGAATGAGTTGTGTCACACCGGAGAATATTTCTTCTGGCCTGATTGATTCAATATATTCTACAAACCACGCATTCTTTTTATTCGCATATCGATCTTTCTCTTCTTCAGAAAGCTGAACGTTGCCCAATTCCAATATGATTTCCAGCGAGCGAATGCGACTCACTCCTTTCAGCAACTCATTGTGTTCTTTGGTAAGATTGATATTAAACTCACTGGCCAGGCGCTTCCACGCGATGTAGTGATAATGGGCCGTGTCGATGATTACACCGTCAAGATCGAAAATGGCGGCTCTTATCATGCGTGAGAAACCAATTTGACTAAATACGCAACTACTTTCTTACACATGACCATTGGCTATAATCTTATTAGTTTCCTCTAATGATTTAAATACTTCAAATGTTTTCCCTTGTGTGCGCATGGCTCCAAAGGCATTTCCATAAAGGGCAGCACTTTTGTAATTTTTGGGATCCGTTACCAGTCCGTAAGACAAACCTCCCGCAAAAGAGTCGCCACAGCCTGTCGTGTCCACCACCTTATCCACCTTAATGGAAGGAACAAGTTCCTCAACTGTTTTGCCTCGCTTCTTAAAGTAGGTGAGACAGCCACGCGAATCCAGCGTTACATACACGCACTTCACTCCAAGCGAAAGACAATGATCTGCAAACTCGCGGATGGCTTCCCGTTCCAATTCTTCTGAAGAGAAATCTTCCGTTTCATATTCTTTCTTAAACCAGGAGGCGTGAGCCTCTTCCAGGTTCATCTTCAACACATCAATAAATGGCAACCACAGATCGCGATCTATCCAGAATTTACGTTGCCGCTCACCATTGACAAGGCATGCTGTCGTTGGGCCATGTGCATCGAAAATAATCGTGCCTTTACTTTTCTTCTTGAGATATTTCAGGGTGTCAAGCGCAACTTCATAATCGCTGATGGGAATAAATACAAATGCATCACAGTCCAACAGGTTGGTCATGTCCGCTGGAATGATCGGATCCATGAAACCGGTTTGGCGTTCAAGACGATTATTCTGATCAACAAACCGAAGACTGATAATATCGCCCTGGTCGTTAGCAGAGGTGACATGTTGAAGGTTAATTCCTTTATATCCTTTGAACACTTCAGCAACATTGTCTTTATCAACATTGCGCACATGCGACACCGGAATGATTTCAAGGTCATTACCTGCCAACACCGACAAGGCAATTACCGGATGCGTTACGCAACCCCATTTCTGAATGAGATCGCCTTGGTGCGTAACAATGTGGTCGCGCGGGATGGGTCCTACTACTGCTATTTTTTTCATAGTTATGCTACTAAAAATGCTGCACCAAAAACACCGGCACTGTCACCTAACTTAGGTTTCAGCACAGGCGTATCGAGCCGGTTGTTAAATACATATTTACTTAAAGATGCTACGCCCTCAGAATAGATGATGCCGATATTGCCTACGCCTCCACCAATGACGATGACATCAGGATCTAAAATGTTTACTACTACGCTCAATGCCAAACCGAAAAAATGATTCAATCTATCTATGGTCTGTTTGGCAAACGGATCCGTGCCTGCTTTATAAAGATCATACACTTCCCGCATGTTTTTTTGTTGTCCGCTTATCGAAGTATAATATTTTTCTAATGCTGGTCCGGCCAATACTTTTTCAACACATCCACTTTTGCCACAATAACATGGTCCGCCTGATTCATCTAAGAAGTTGTGGCCCCACTCGCCCCCTATTCCCTGCAAGCCGTTGATTACTTTCCCATCTACGACTACACCACCACCTACGCCCGTGCCCATGATCACACCAAACACTACGTTGGCATTCGGATATTTTTCTTTGGCAATGCCCATACTGGCTTCGGCCAAAGCAAAACAATTGGCATCGTTGGCCATGCGCACCTCTAATCCAAGAATACGCTCCAGGTCTGACTTTAATGGTTTGCCGTTAAGATTGGTAGAATTACAATTCTTAAGAAGGCCGAGACCTGGATCCATCGTGCCCGGTGTTGCAATACCAATCTTTTGCGCACGGTAACCCAACGCAGCCTCCATCTTATCCACCACCGCTTTGATTTGTCCTATAGTGTGATCGTAGCCTTTATGAGCTTCCGTAGGCAACCGGTCACGAAAAAGTACATCAGGATTAGAGGCAGAGTTAAGCACAGCGCCTTCTACTTTCGTTCCGCCCAGGTCAATTCCCCAAATATTTTCGTTCATGAAATCTGTTCTGTTTTAAGTTGCACAACGATAAACTACTGCTTCCCAGGCGCGCACGATATCAGCGTTTCCGGGACCCGGGTAATTGCCTATTAACCGTTCGGAAATCAAAGGCCTCACAAGGTCGGGTAAGTTAGTAACCTGATCAGAAAAATTAAGAACAATCAGCAATTTTTCTTTATCGCTTTCGCGGAAATAAAGAAAGAGCGAATCAAGAGTATCTTCCAGCGGTTGATAGTTGCCATAGGTGAGGATTGGATTGGCCTTACGGAAGGACGCCATCTGTCTGAAATAGTTGAGTATAGAATCGCTGGCACCCTGCTCGGCCTCCACGTTGATGCGCGATGTGTTCTTATTCACATTCATCCAAGGCTCCCCATGGGTGAATCCTCCATTCTGTTCATTGTTCCATTGCATGGGTGTGCGAGCATTGTCGCGACCAGCATAATTCACTGCCTTCAAAAAGTCTTCTTCTTTTATGCTTTTCTTTTGAGCTTCACGCCACCCGTTCTGTGTTTCAATGTCTTTGGATTCACTTACCGAAGAAAGATGCGTGTTGGTCATACCAATTTCATCGCCCTGAAAAATAAACGTAGTGCCACGCATGGTAAGCAGAAGTGTACACAGTAGTTTCGATGACTGCTCCCAATATTCACGATCATTTCCCCACCGCGACACCATGCGAGGGAAATCATGGTTACCCAGAAACACACTGCCCCAACCCTTTTCTTTAAAGGCATCATCCCAGGTTTTGAATACCTTCTTAAAGTCTTTCATCGTCCATGGAATGGGATCAAATCTTCCACCCGCCCCCTGATCCATAAACATATGACCAAAGTGGAAGATCATGTTGAGTCCATCTTTATCGTCAAGGTAATCTTTCGCATTTTGTGGATTGATGCCCGGGCCCTCGCCAACCGTCATCACATTATAATGATCCCACACTTTTTCTCTCGACTCTTTAATAAATTCTTTTAGTCGTGGCCCATTAGCGTAATACGTACGAATAGTTTCGTTGAAGTCGGGCGTATCCGTATCCGGGAAATCGGTGCGCTTCGAGATTGCAGAGATTACATCGAGGCGCAAACCATCTACGCCTTTGTCCAACCAGAACTTCATCAGCTTATTCAACTCTTCGCGCAGAACGGGATTTTCCCAATTCAAATCGGGTTGCTTCCGCGAAAAATAATGAAGATAATATTCATCAGTAACTTCATCCAATTGCCAGGCATTTCCTCCAAAGAACGAAGGCCAATTATTGGGTGGCCCTCCGTTTTTACCGGGCTTCCAGAAATAATAATCACGATACGGATTGTCTTTTGATTTTCGTGACTCCTGAAACCAGGGATGCTCATCAGAAGAATGATTGAGCACCAGATCCATGATTAATTTTAGCTTTCGCTGATGCAGACCTTTCAGCAACTCGTCAAAATCTTCCATCGTGCCAAACTCCGGTTGCACGGAATAGTAATCGCTGATGTCATAGCCTCCATCATCGTTTGGTGATTTGTAAATCGGGTTGAGCCACACGGCATCAACACCAAGACTTTGTATGTAATCCAGTTTTTCAATAATGCCGCGAAGATCACCAACACCATCACCATCACAGTCTTTGAAACTGCGTGGATAGATCTGATATACGATGGCTTCTTTCCACCAAATGCGATTTTTCATAGTGTGCTTTGATTAACGCTGCAGGATACAGGCTGTAAGCCACAAGCTTTATTTGGACAATTCAAAAAAAAAGGGTGAAGCCTTAAGCTTGTTGCTTGAAGCCGTCTTAAATAATAAATAAAAAAAACCACAATCATTTATTTTCACCTGGTAAATAGCGTTCCGTATTCGGATGAAACGTTTTCCACGAATGCCAATATTCCTGATAGGATTGAACAGTATTCAGGGAAGTTCCTTTCAATGTTCCCCAGGTACAATGACCGCTCCAATCCCAGACAGAATTGGTATTGATATCAAAGAATGTTTTTAAACTATCGCTGTACGAAAATTGTAACGTGTCATTCACAACAATCCTACTCCAAACATGAAACGATGCCGTATCATTTTCAAGGACTACCACCAATGGAGTTTGTTGGATTTCATCATTAATGACACGGTTATTTTTCAAGTCATTCCAATCATATGCCTTGGCAAACAACCCGAGCGACACACCTACTATCCACGACTTATCCTTCCATGAAAGCGAATCTTTTCTCTCCAGGTTGCCTTCCATTTTTCCTTCGTCATATTTTTCTAATCCATCGTATTCTTTTTTAAACAAACTATCGGGTTGCAGAATATATGAATCCGGATGACGTAATAACCACGTCTGCAATGTCATCTGCTCAGAAGGAAGTTCTTCTAATTGCTTTCCTTTACGTGGACCTGTGATGGCTTCACCACTCACCTGACGCCACCAACTTTTTGTGCGACTATCTTCAAACATGGCATTGAAGTGATCCATACCTACTAACCGGAAATTTTCTGGTTCTCCATCTACCATCGGGCTATACACACGACCTGTGCGGCAGACGGTGCAATACGTAACCATAATGGGTTCTCCTCCTACGGTATCGCGCACCTGATGATGATATCCAATGATTTCAATCGGATAGGCCTTTGCCTGCTCATTGATATAAACACCTAATACCAAAGCCCGATCAGGAACTTTATTTTCGGCAGCGCTCACCAGAATTTTATTCTCAGGCTGATAAAACATTTTATCTGCCAGCAGGCGGAAGTTTGAATTATAAAACACGAACAACCAAAAGACGAGCAATGAAACTGCCGTCCATCTCCATGCAGGCTGACTGAATCGGATGATGTGATACGCAGGATAGGCGATCAGAAGAATTCCTGCCAAGCGAAATAGATTGATGTTATTCTGCAAGAAGTAAGCGATATCAATCACATTATCCTCCTGGCTACCCGGAAAGGGCATGATAAAATATACCCTTGCCACTTCTGCACAAACCAGAACAAGAATGCCCAAAAGAAAAAGAAAAAATTTCATTCCATTCAAAAGTTATTTGTCTTATCAATTAAAAGGTCCATCTCCATCTTTTCCATTTCATAAGTTTGATCAGTCCAGCTAAACAAGTGTTTGAATTCGAATAAAACAGGAATCAATATTTCATCGAGCCGAGGCCTGTTAAAATAAAGTAATCCTGTGCGTCTCACCAGGAAGTCAGATGGTTTGATTACCATCTCGTGTCCGATACAAAATTGCAATTCAGCGCGGGATAGAGCTTCTACTCCTGCATTATCATTCATCTCTTCCAATAGGGATAAAATTGTACTGCATTGCTTGCCATAATTACCAACGAGATAAGATGCCTGCTCTTCTGAACCAAACATGCGCAAACGAAATGCAACAGCCGCAATATATTCCTTTACCTCTTTATTGTTTTTAAAATCAGAACCTGTGAAGATGATTTTATCTGTCTTACAGGGAGTGAATTTTTCTTCAAAATATTTCTTCATCACCCGGTCTACAATCCGCTCTGCCATCTTGCGATAGCCGGTAAGTTTCCCTCCTGCAATAGAAATGAGTCCGCTGGGTGATTCAAAAATTTCATCCTTACGCGAAAGCTCGGAGGCTGATTTACCATCTTCATGAATCAACGGCCTCAAGCCTGCCCAACTCGATTCGATATCAGAAAGAGAAAGGCTCACTTCAGGAAAGGTTTGATTTACCGCTTTGATCAAATATTCTGCATCTTCCCTTGACGTATAAACTTCTTCAAGACTTCCTTTATAACTGGTATCGGTCGTTCCTACATAGGTGGTGCGGCCACGCGGAATGGCAAAGATCATCCGGCCATCTTCCACATCGAAATAGATCGCTTGCTTTACAGGAAATTTTTCATGCGCTACCACCAGGTGAACTCCCTTCGTCAAGTGAAGACGCTTACCTTGTTTTGATTTGTTAACATCACGCAGCGTATCGACCCATGGTCCAGCTGCATTCACCACCACCTTTGCCTTGATATCAAACTGCTGTCCTGTCGTTTTATCGATCGCTTTTATGCCGCCAATTATTCCATCCTTATAAATAAAATCAAGCGCTTCGCAATAATTGGTTACGCAGGCTCCTTGCTTCACCGCGGTCTTCATGATTTCTATGGTGAGTCGTGCATCATCGGTTCGGTACTCGGCATAGATCGCTCCACCCTTTACATCTTGTTGGTTGAGAAGAGGTTCTTGTTTTAACGTTTGATTGCGCGTGAGCATTCTTCGTTGATCCTCCGGCTTTACTCCTGCCAGAAAATCATACAACTTTAAACCAACGGAAGTTAGTGTACTTCCAAAGCCTCGCTTCTCATACAAAGGCAACAACATCTTTTCCGGAACTACTAAATGCGGTGCGAGTTTGTGCACCACAGCACGCTCGCTGCCTACTTCTTTTACTAATCCAAACTCTAACTGCTTTAAATAGCGCAGGCCACCATGAATCAATTTGGTGGAGCGGCTGCTCGTGCCAAATGCAAAATCATTTTTCTCCACCAAGGCAGTTTTCAATCCGCGCGAAGCAGCATCCAGAGCAATGCCCGCACCCGTGATACCTCCACCGATGATCAGCAAATCGAACGAGTCTTGTTGAAGGTGCTTTATGTTGTTCTCTCTATTCACAGATCTTAATTAGTAATAATTTGAAATGGGATTTTGAATCCGAAATTAATTTTCAATCCAACCCATGGTTCGCTCAACTGCCTTCTGCCAACCTTTATATAGTTTGCTTCTTGCTGCTTCATTCATTTCAGGAGTAAATCGTTTTTGAATTCGCCTGTTATGGATGATGTCTTCTTTTTTCCACAATCCGATTTGAATACCCGCCAGGTAAGCTGCTCCCAATGCGGTAGATTCAATCACTTCTGGCCGCTCTACTTCAGTTCCTAAAATATCTGCCTGAAACTGCATGAGAATATTATTCGCGCATGCACCGCCATCCACTTTTAAACTGGCCAAAGTTATTCCCGCGTCTTCCTGCATTGCATTGAGAATATCTTTCGTCTGAAATGCTAAAGACTCCAACGTAGCCTTGATAATATGATCCTTTCCAGTATCACGTGTTAAACCGAAAATGGCACCACGTGCATACATATCCCAATAGGGTGCGCCCAATCCCGCAAAGGCAGGAACCACATAAACCTCATTGGAGCCCAGTGCTTTCGCTGCGAAATATTCCGAATCTTTTGATTGATCGATGATGTGCAAACTATCGCGCAGCCATTGTACTGCCGCACCGGCTATGAACACGCTTCCCTCTAATGCATACTCAACCTTTCCATCGAGACCCCATGCGATGGTGGTGATCAATCCATTCTTTGATTGTTGAATGGTGGAACCTGTGTTCATCAACATGAAGCAACCTGTGCCATAGGTATTCTTTGCCATACCCGGATCAAAACATGCCTGGCCGAATAGAGCCGCTTGTTGATCACCGGCTACGCCCGCAATCGGAATGGCCGTTCCATTATAATTCCAAGTTCCAAAATTTGCTGCCGAAGGTTTTACTTCTGGCAATAAGGAAGCAGGTACTTGTAATTCTTTCAATAGAGTATCATCCCACTTCAGGTCGCGAATGTTATACAGCAAGGTGCGTGACGCATTGGAGTAATCCGTTACATGTGCTTTACCATTTGTTAGTTTCCAAATTAGCCATGTATCGATGGTTCCGAAAGCAAGTTCACCACGTTCGGCTCGTTGTCTTGCACCGGATACTTGATCTAAAATCCATTTTACTTTTGTACCTGAAAAGTAAGAATCTATAACAAGTCCCGTATTTTCTCTGATGTATTCGGCAAGGCCCTTTGCTTTTAACTCTTCACAAATACCGGCTGTGCGCTTGTCTTGCCATACGATGGCGTTATAAACTGGCTCACCCGTTTTTCTATCCCAGATAACCGCGGTTTCGCGTTGGTTAGTGATACCAATGGCTACAATGGACTTTGCATCGATATTATTGTCCGCTATTACCTTGTGAAGCATACCCGACTGCGAGCTCCATATTTCTTCAGGATCATGTTCCACCCATCCTGATGCAGGAAAAATCTGGCGAAACTCTTGTTGAGCAATGCCTTTAATTTCTCCTTGCTCATTAAACAGAACAGCCCGTGAACTGGTTGTTCCCTGATCGAGTGCGATGATGTATTTTGATAAAGACATAATGGTTACTAGTTTCCGGTTGCCAGTTTCCGGTGATGCTACTGACAACTTTGTTTAGAAAATTAAAATATAAAGTAAAGCTCCAATGATAGCTCCTACAACAGGACCAGCAACGGGTATCCATGCATAGCCCCAATCAGAAGAACCCTTGCCATGTATAGGCAATAGTGCATGTGCAATGCGCGGACCTAAGTCGCGGGCCGGGTTCATAGCAAACCCGGTTGTGCCTCCTAAACTCAGGCCAATTGAAACGATTAATAATCCAACCACTAACGGTTTAAGTCCGTGCGTGAATTCATTCACACCAATAAACAAAATGGCAAACACCAACAATGTAGTAGCGATGACTTCGCTCATGAAATTTGAAAACGTATTTCTGATAGCCGGAGCCGTTGAAAACACAGCCAGCTTTGTAGCCGCATCGGGAGTATTCTTCCAATAGGGCTGATAATAAAACCAAACTAAAACAGCACCGGTAAATGCACCGGCAAATTGTGCCAGGCAATATCCGACCACGTGGGTCCAATCAAATAAACCTATTGCTGCCAACGCAATAGTGATAGCAGGATTAAGATGCGCACCACTTACACCGGACGCATAAATTCCCATAGTGACGGCAAGTCCCCACGCGATGCAGATGGTAAGCCATCCGGCATTTTCTGATTTGGTACCTTTTAATACAACACCGGCTACAACACCTTCGCCCAGTAAGATGATGAGCATGGTTCCAAGAAATTCTGCGAGGTAGATATTCATAAAATTTATATTAGTGAGCGCTTACATTCATGGATGTTTCTATGCCTGTCTTTTCAGACTTGATGAACAGCGTGGCGCCAGCTGCCAGCAAGAGTAATACACCGGCAAATAAAACTGCGTTGCCTGGATTGTTGCCTAAAAAGTTTTTCAATACGTATCCAAAGGACAAGCTCTGCAAGATCATCGGCACCACAATCATCATATTGATAATACCCATATAAACACCATAACGTTCTTTGGGAATTTTGCCCACCACCAATAGATAAGGAATACCCATCATACTTGCCCAGCCGATTCCAAAACCGGTAATGGCGGGAAATAACATATACTTATTGCCAATCATAGGAAAGATGATGAACCCAACACCGGCCAACACAAGACAAACAAAATGCACCACTTTCGCATTTGACCTCCTGACAAACCAAACCAATGCAAATGCTGAAATAAACGTAACGATATTATACCATCCGTTTACAAGACCTGCCCAACTCACCGCTTGCTCATATAATTCCTGATTATCGGAAGGGCTGGTGTTCCAAACGGAGCGTGCAATGCTTTTAGAAGAATTTTGCCAATAGCAAAACAACGCATACCATTGGAAAAGATACACCAGCGCCAGCTGCCACATTACTTTAGGCATCTCGAGTATGGCTTCAATAATTTCTATATTCTGAGCAAACACAATTTTTGTGAACGAATGTGATTTTGTTGCAGCTAATACTTTGTGCATCAACGATCGATCAAAAATGGAAGGCACCAATAAAATAAGTAACATCAAATAAGCAATCACCGAAGTGAGGATGGAAATAAAGAATTGAGCCACCAGATGAGGCTGACCTTCATTACTTTTTTTAATGGCCATGATCTCTTCCTCCGTAGGTTTAATCTCGGGTGTAGTTCTCATACTCCACCAGATTGTTCCGATCGAACAAACCGATCCTAAAAAGAAAGAAGCAAAAACCCAATTAGGTATGGCTCCGGTTTTTCCAATAATGATGATTGGAAAAACAAACAGTGATACGTTCGCTAAGGTTTGTCCAAGGCCTGTAAAAAAACTCTGTGTTTGAAAACCGGTAGGTCTTTGATCATCATTCAACTTATCAGCAATGAAAGCGCGATAAGGTTCCATGGCTGTATTATTTCCAACATCCAAAATCCAAAGTAATCCTGCAGCCATCCACAACGCACTGCTGAATGGGAAAAAGAAAAGACAGATGCTGCAGATCATCGCCCCTATAAAAAAATAGGGCTTACGTCTGCCAAATTTAGAGTGCCAGGTTTTATCACTCAACGCTCCAATAATGGGTTGTATAATTAACCCCGTTACAGGGCCTGCTAAATTCAACAAAGGTATCTCATCCGGGCTGGCGCCTAAGAAATCATAAATGGGGTTGACGGCACTTTGCTGTAATCCAAAACTATATTGAATGCCGAAGAATCCGACATTCATATTAATGATTTGCCAGAAGGAAAGTTGGGGCTTTAAGGACATGGGGGAACCAGGTTTACAATTTGGAAGATGCGGAAAGTAACGCAAAGTTCCAAGCAGGATCAAGCCGTATTCAATCGTGTGCATAAACCACTAATCAAAAAAAATCAAGTTACCATGGCAATACTTTCACGGTAGCGTCAACTTAGGCTATCTTTCTGCGTGTAATAGCAATTTCCCTGGCCTAAATCTTCATGATCATCTCGTTTCAAAGACTATTTATTCTGTTTGGTTTGTTCACGATTTCAATAGTTTGTTCAGCTCAAACTGATTGGCAAACCGTACCGTGGCAAACCGTAGGCAAGGACTCATCGAATACAGATAAGCAAAGAAATATATTAATTACTGGAAATATCCGCAGTAAGAATTCTGGCGAGGCTATTGTTGGCGCAACGATATCGGTAGATTCACACAAATATTTTGATTACTCAGATTCAAAAGGTCAGTATTTTCTTGAAATGCCGGCAGGCGATTACAGAATCTCTGTTCGGCATATTGGAATGCTTCCTCTTTTCTTCCGACTGAAAGTTTTATCGGGTGCCGTATTTAATGTGGAGATGGAGGAAGGTGTTTTGAAACTGGAAGAATTAGTAATCATGGCAAGGCCCATCAATAGCAATGTGAAGCAAGCAATCTCCGGGTTAACCACTATGGCTTTGGGTGAAATCAAGACTCTGCCCATGTTGTTAGGGGAAGTGGATATCGTAAAAAGTCTTCAACTTATGCCCGGTGTTAGTTCGGTAGGTGAAGCCGCTTCAGGATTTAATGTAAGAGGCGGAAGACCTGATCAAAACCTGATGTTGTTAAACGATGCTCCGATCTTTAACACCTCTCATGCCCTTGGCTTCGTTTCCGCTTTTAACCAGGATATCATTCGCGATTTTAGTTTGTATAAAGGATCTGTGCCTTCACAGTATGGTGGGCGTGCTTCATCGGTTTTAGAAATTAATACACGAAGAGGCGACAATGAAAAGTGGACTTATCAAGGAGGCGTTGGACCTATTACTACACGATTTACAGCAGAGGGACCAATTGTAAAGTCAAAGACCTCCCTCCTATTATCCGGAAGGATCGCCTATCCAAACTGGATTCTCAAACAAGTGTCTGATCCGAATGTAAGTAAAAGCTCCGCGTCATTTAATGATGCCTTTGTTTCACTTGGTCATCGCATTAATGAAAACAGTTATTTGGAAGGATCTGTCTATCAAAGTCATGATGGATTTAATTTTTCGGATCGCTTTGGATACGAATGGAATAACTTCATCGCCCAGGGCAAGTGGACGGGGCTTGCTAATCGCAAGGCATCACCGTCCGTTTCATTTTCATACGGTCAATTTAAAACTACATTAATCGATCCCGTAGGACAAAATGCTTCACAATTAAAAAATGGGATGAGTTATTTTCAGATCAAGCCCTATGTGAATTATATACCAAACGCCAAGCATAGCATCACCGCGGGTGCAGAATCAATTTTGTATATACCAAAAGATGAGCGCCAGGAAGCCTATGAAGGAAGTACCTTTATTCCAAAACAAGTAAACAAAGACAATGGCTGGGAGGCAGCCCTTTATGTGAACGATGAGTATCAACTCAATGAACGAATATCAATATCGGCCGGCCTCCGATTGTCTGGCTATATGCATCTTGGGCAGGATACCATATTCCGTTACGCAGATGGAATTCCAAAATCGGCATCAACCATAACTGATTCTGTTTATTACAGTTCGTTTGAAAAAATAAAAACGTATGGCGGCCTCGAGCCACGATTGGCTGTGCGGATCAACACGTTCAAAAATCAATCTGTGAAAATTAGTTATGGCCGGATGCGTCAATACATTCATCAGATAAGCAACACCGCATCAGCCACACCGGTTGACATCTGGCAGGTAAGTACAGGATACTTACCACCACAAATTGCAGATCATTACTCAGCCGGCTATTTCTGGAACCTGAATGACAACGAGTGGGAAACATCCGTAGAGGGATTTTATAAGAGAATGCAAAATCTGGTTGAGTATAAAAACTTTCCCGAGCTATACGTAAATCGTCACATCGAAACAGAACTTCTCACCGGTGAGGGAAGAGCTTATGGTGGAGAAGTTTATTTGAGGAGACTGAAAGGCCGTTGGACAGGTTGGCTTTCGTACACCTATTCACAGACGGAAGTAAAAGTTGATTCACATTTTGAATCGGAAACTATCAATGCCGGAGCATGGTATCCCTCTAATTATAATAAACCTCACATCTTCAATCTTGTTCTGAACAGACATTATAGAAGAGGCAGTGCATTTTCCTTCCTTGTATCGTACAATACGGGTAGACCATTCACCGCGGTAGAGTCTAGTTATATTTCATCAGGTACCGTGGTGCCCGTCTTTTCTAATCGCAATAAATATCAGATACCAAATTATTTGCGTGTTGATTTATCCTTTACGATAGGAAACGTGATTCGAAAAATTGACGACTCATTAGTGTTCTCGATTTATAATTTATTTGGGCGCGATAATGCGTATTCGGTCTTCTATCAGCGGTCGGCTTCAAACTTCTTCATTCCAAAGCCCTATAAGCTTTCGATATTGGGATCTGCAATGCCATCGCTAACTTATAATTTTAAATTTTGAAAATGATTTGCGGAGTTTCTTCAGCATTCTGTAAGATGAGACAAATTGATTTTTATATAAATTATCCTTTTAAGTTTTTCTTATTCCTGTTGCTTTCAAGCTGCCTGACACCTATTGATTTTCCAGTTGAAATTAAAGGAGGGACTCTCGTTGTAACAGGACAAATAAGCACGATCAGCGATCAGAACGTAATTCAACTGGGTACAACAGCTAATATTGCGCGTCTTCCTTTTCCAGTTAGCGGTGCTTTTATCCAATTGTTTGATGATGTTGGAAATGTCTACCAATACGAAGAAGATTTTCAGAAGGAAGGAAATTATTATTTAAATAATATTGCAGGAGTTGCAGGTCGAACATACTACATACAAATAAATCTTGTCGGTGGAAATATATACAAATCGCTTCCGGAAAAACTTCCAGAGCCTGCTCTGCAGGAATCCGTTTCGTATGATATTGTAAAAAAGGAACTGACGGATGGTGAAGGTGCAGTAGTGGTTCAGGATTATATGGAAATATTCACGAATAGTAGATTATTGCCAACCAATGAATCTACTTATTTGAAGTGGGGCGTTGAAGAGGCTTTTCTTCTATCTCCCACTGATTTTCCTGATATTATGGGAAGCATTCCTCCTCCCTGTTTTGTAGTTCAAAATGCCGACCCACAAAGAATTGTTTTATATAATGGATCAGAAGTATCATCGACATCCATTAACGATCTTCTGGTTGGATCAAGATTAATTGATTGGTCTTTCCTGGAACGACATTACTTTACTATTTATCAATCTTCAATTACTAAAGACGCTTATGATTATTGGCGCAAGGTAAATATCGTGGCCAATCAGGTAGGTACCATCTTTGACACTCCTCCCGCTGCTATTGAAGGTAACATTGTAAATGAAGCGAATCCAAAAGAAAAGACGTTGGGATATTTTCAGGCTACCAATCAAACCTATAATCGATTTGTCATTTTTGAATCTGATCTTCCTTTTCCTTTAAAGGTAACAACATGCACCTTTACAGGTAGTTTTAATTCATTAGACTATCCCACCAGATGCATTGATTGTGCCTCTGTGCGGAATAGTAGTTTTAAAAGACCTGATTGGTTTTAGACCGATAATTAACAAAGATTATTTCACCGCTGTCTCTTCCTTGCGTGTTCTGATTTTTTGAAGGATATAAGAACCCAGGGCTCTGCCTTCTGTCATACCCACTTCTACCGCTGGCCGATAGTGAATTCCTCCATACATACGACTGATAGCAGCCTCTTCAGAAGCCTGAATAAACGATTTAAAACTTCTTGCCGTGAGACCAAATTCAATTTCCGTTGAATCGGTGAAGGCGAAATTGTCGCCAAATAATTGAGTGAGTGTAACCGCGGAAGCTGCTGAAATCACGCTATGACCACTAGTATATTCCGGGAATGGAGGTGTTTGCAACGTAGGCACCCAGTCTTCATCCATGTATTGATTGATGTATGTTTCAGGGCGTATCAATTTGCTTCTATACTTTTCATCCCAGCAAGACATAAAAGCATCAACGAGTGCTATTGAAACACGTGCATAAGCTTCGCTACTTTGTGTAAAGTCTGCCTTTGTTTTTTTGCACGCCACGTTGGTAATGTTCATCCAATGGCCTCCGGGAGAAATCTTCTTGGTGGCAAACATCACATGGCCTTTCACATTCATCATGAACGGATTGCAATCCCAGAAGAAGGCAATGTCGCGCTGCTCAGCAGTCAGATTATTACCCATCTCCAGTACTTCAATAGCCTCTTTATAGAACTGGCTTTTTTTATCAGTAGAAAAAGGTGTTGGCGGTGCTGGCTTAAATTGTTGAGCCGAGTCAATAGCAAACGGTCTGATTTTGTTCCAATGTGGTTCTACCGCATCCATGTATGCAGGAGGTGTAGGTTTCCAGGTTGAAGGATCTTCCAGAATTGAATATTTAGGAAATGATCTTGACTGCTTATAATTATCTTTTGTTGACCACGCTATAACATGATCAGCAACCTGTGTTCCATATGCAATGGATCGCTCAAACACATCATCTGGCACACCGCCATCACGGAACTCCTGCATGATTTCATTGTAGAAAACATCCATCTTATCCTCTGAAAAGACTAACGTGCGTCCTACCTTAAGAGCCGCCTGAACAGAAGCTAACGAATAGCAATACTCCTGACCTTCTTCGGGTTGTGGCACGGCTTCTAATCCTGTAGCCTGACCAGCCAGACTACGATACTTGGAATCTTGATGGATAGCTACTTCATAAGCGGCAATGCTGCTATACGCATAAATGCGGGATGCCACGGGAGGAGAAAAAATATCGTAAACGATTACATCAGTAATCTGCTTAATCGAGCGATGCAGATAATCAGGATTTTGAGCCTTTGACCTCCATTCACCATTATCACTTGCACACGAGGAAATGATCAGCACCAGGGTGACCAATTTTAAAACATTTTTCATAATTCAATTTTCAACTCGCAAAAATAAGCTTTCTATAAATAAAAAGTATGATTTCAATCACCTTGAGATAATTTCCGAACATAGTTCAAAATTCTTAAAAAAATCAATTACCCCAAGCAGCTGGTTTTCTTAGCTCAGCCAAATATCGGGGAAACTTAAAGATTAAAACAGAATCATTATTCCTGCTTACTAATATTTGCTTTTCTCCATGGCTACCTGTCACTATTTTAATGTCGCGCCCCTCACCGGGAACCCAAAAACCTGAATCACTTATTCGCTGTGGCTTAAAAATACCTTTTCCATCACCCAATAAAACTAATCCATAACCGGCATCCTGTCTACCCAAATCGGGCTGCACTCCGTGCCAATTACCAACAGCCAAAATATCGGCATGGCCATCTCCATTTACATCAAGAACTGCAAACGAAAACACGGGAAACATTTGGGCCTCCGTGGGAAGCTCATGCATCTGATAATTTTGATTTTCTTTATTTTCAATCCAGACTGAGGAGAACATCTCTGCCTTTCTGTGAACAAACTCATTCAACCTTTCGGCCGGAATTATATCCTCCAACTTCACATTCTTATAGTCTTCATACTTCAAGAACTTTCTCTTCAGTGGGGGCACTTGCCTTACCAGTTGATCTCTCGATATAAATGGATATCGCTGATGATTGTTATAGTACGTGATAATTGGGTCATAGCTTCCGTTAGCGTCAATATCACCTACCCATAATTCCAAAGGCTCTTTTTCACTCACACGCAATCGCGAATTAAGGCCCGCGTTTCCGACAACAAAATCCAAATCACCATCTTGATCAAGATCAGCCTGGCTGACGGTATTCCACCAACCCGAAGACTTCTCAAATCCATATTTTTTGGTACCATCTATAAAGCTTCCATTCTGATCTTGCAAGAGAAAGGTTATTGGCATCCACTCTCCCACTAAAATCAAATCTTTCTTTCCATCGCTATTCAAATCCTGCCACAAAGCATCGGATACCATACCTAAAGAAGGAACAGGCAAAAGTGAAGTGGCATCAGAAAATTTCCCCTTGCCATCGTTCTTTAACAAATAGCTATGTGGAGCTAGTCCATATTTGCCCGCGACAACTCTTCCTCCAATAAATAAATCCAAGTCGCCATCATTATCAAAGTCTGCTGATTTTACGCAAGAAGCATTGAGGTATATTTCAGGCATTGCTTTAGATACTTTTCTAAAATTTCCTTTACCATCATTTAAATAAAGTTTTGGTTTCAATTCAACTAAACTACCATCGTATTCTTGACCACCACTTACTACAATCAAATCTTGCTTTTCATCCCCATTAGCATCAAAGAAAACTGTATTGGTGTCTTCCGACAAAGAATCTGCTTCAAATACTTTCTGTGCAGACTTTCTAAAGTTTCCCGAACGATCCTGAATAAACAAAACCCCAGCCTGACCCTTTCCACCACCTATAAAGAAGTCATCCAGCCCATCACCATTAACGTCAGCAACAGCTACTTTAGGACCCTGCATAGAAAGTGTATGGAGCATCAATCGCTCAACTTCAAAACCGGTAAATTCATTCTCACGATGAACGAAATCAATGGAGTCAGCAATCTGTAGCAAAGGTATATACTGATCTTGAGTAGCGAATGCATTACTGTGTGAATCAAGCTGATTGAGTTGAACAGTTTGATTAGTTTTTATGGATTTAATTATTTGAAACTTACCACCTGGCCAGATCACAATTAATGAATCAATAAAGTTATTTCTTCCTAAACCAAAATTAAGTGCATAATCACTGCTGGATAACCAGCCACGTGTAGGAATTAATTCCTGAGTCATGTTTAAAGAACCTGCATAAACACTAACCTTCGCACCCACTCCGAAAAGATTTGAGGAACTACCTTGTAGTTTTACTTTTATAAAATTTGCAGTGAGATCAGTAGAATTCCTATAGATCAAAGCCGGCTCATTGATGTTGTTAACAACCAAATCCAAATCACCATCATTGTCAAAGTCTGCGTAAGCTGAACCATTAGATAATGTTGGTTTTACCCTCGCCCAGCGTTCAGAAACATTATCAAATGTTAAGTCACCATTGTTCTTGAAAAAAAAATTGGGCACTTTTCCCGATGGCATTTTATCAATCATTGCCTTATCAGAAAGAAAACGCTGTGCGGAATCACTCGATATATAATTGATATAATCGAGATCATTCGGTCTTCGCATAATACCATTAGCGATGAAAAGATCACATAATCCATCATTATTAAAATCGGCAAGCAATGGTCCCCAACTCCAGTCTGTCGCCTCAACTCTTGCTAAAGGAGCGATATCGCTGAAGGCCAGAGTCCGTTTTGATGTAAGACCTCGGTTTAATTGAAGTGCATTTCGGGAAACTTGATAATGGTATCCAAACTGAAGTTTGTATTGAAAAATTTCATAGGGATCTTCACCTCCCGATGCTTTTAATACTGACTCTTCATTGGCTAACATATCCAGCGTGATAATATCCTGCCAACCATCGTTGTTGATATCCGCGATATCATTCCCCATAGAAAATCGACTGGCGTGAGGAATGCTTTTCTCCAGCTCCTGTTTAAAGGTTCCATCTCCTTGATTGATATAGAGATAATCATTTTCATGAAAATCATTAGAGACATAAATATCTAAATAGCCATCATTGTTCAGGTCGGATACTCCAACACTCAATCCATATCCAACCTGGCTGTTATAAATGCCAGCTAGCGAAGTCACTTCTGTAAAAGAAGGGCTACCTGATGGTATCAATTCATTCCGGTATAATTTATCTCCTGCTTTGGCATCGCTTTGATTACGAAGTAAAACATCACCATAAGATCGCACTGAATGGACTGAGTGATTAACAAGGTACATATCCAGATCTCCATCATTATCATAATCAAAGAAGGATGATTGTGTGGAGAAACCCTGAAATGCTAACCCATATTCATCAGTCCTGTCAGTAAAAGTAAGATCTCCATTGCTGACCAATAATTGATTCCTTCCGGTAAAGCTCTTATAGCCACCAACTCCGCAACTAAAAATATCCAGGTATCCGTCCCCATTCACATCGGCCATCGTGACACCGGTTTTCCAGTTTCCAAGTCCAGCTACTCCTGCCTTTGAAGAGATATCTTCAAACTTAAATTCACCCTTATTTAGAAAAAGTTTATTGGCGCCTTGATTGGATGAAAAGTACAGATCTGGCAACCCATCGTTATTGATATCACCTGCAGCGACACCAGCACCATTATAGAAATACAAATATTCTATAATATTAAACTGATCTGTTTCTTCAATGTCATTTGAAAATCCAATTCCAGTTTGACTTGGCAAAATCTTTTCGAATAAACTACCTGATGTATCTTTCTCTTTGCACGAAACCAACATGGCCACCATCAGCCAAACAAAAAAAATATACAGATGGGTTTTAGCGAGGCCCACTTATTTGACCTTAAATATCAACATTGAATTACTGTTACGCGTTGCCAATAAGTACTTTTTTCCGCCAACCTCAACGGTAGTCATGTCACGTATTTCACCATCTAAAGATAAACCCGACTCATTGGTAAGCACCGAAGTGAAATTACCTTTACCGTCACCTTTTAAAAAGGTTCCATAACTAGCATCGTATCGACCCATTTCTGGTTTTACACTGTATAAGTTTCCACCTAATACAATATCCATATTACCATCATGATCAAAATCTTCAACAGAAATAGCATATACTACTGATAACTGAGCTTCAACAGGAAGACGCTTCAAGGTAAAGCCCTCTTTGCCGTTATTAATAAGTAAGCAGGAAGACAATTCATATGCCTCCAGCAGCACGGATTTGTCCAATTCTTCTGGAGTAAAAATATCGGTAATGGTTTGATCTTTAAAATTGTCGTACTTCAAATATTTCTTCTTAAGTGCAGGGATCTGCGTTGTGAGATCGTGCCTGAGAACAAGAGGATAACTTTTATCTCCATAAAAAGTGCATAGGATCTGCTCTACCGTTCCATTCTTATCAAAATCGTTGACATACATACTCACAGGCTTATCAATTGAAGCTCTGAATCTTGAATTTAATCCGTGGTTTCCCAAAACAAAATCCACATCGCCATCGCTATCAAGATCAGCCGCTTCAATGGCATTCCACCAACCATTGCTTTTTCCAAGATTCATTAATTCAGTCTTATCAACTAATTTACCTGCTTCCTGAATAAATATTTTAATAGGCATATAGTCACCCACTAAAATTAAATCAGCAAACGAATCACCATTTATATCTGCCCATGCGGCATCTGTAATCATGCCAACACCTGTCAATGCGGGTGCAATCGTATCTGTTACATTAGTGAAAATTCCCTTTCCATCATTGGATAATATATAGCCGTTCATTGCCATGCCGTATAAAAATGGATGACTGCGCACACCAACAAACAAGTCCATATCTCCATCCTTATCAAAATCAAAAGGCTTAACCACAGAGGTGCTTTCAAAATTAAATGTTGGCAAAATCTGCTGCGACTTAGTGAAGTTCCCTTTACCATCATTCATATATAAGCGATCAGCAAGCGCTATTGAACTGGTTGAAAATTCATTGCTGCCGCTGCAGACATATAAGTCTTGATCACCATCACTATCTGCATCAAATAAAATACTCTGCATATCTTCCGAGGCCTTATCATCGGCAAAAGCTTTTTGAGCTCTCTCCTGAAAAGATCCATTGCTGGTTTGAATGAATAATGCACCCGCAACATCCTTTGCTCCACCAATATAAAAGTCCTCTCTGCCGTCACCGTTCACATCTCCTTTAGATATCCTGGGACCTTCGGTGCTCAACATATGAAAGATCAATTTATCTCTGTCGAAATCAACAAACTCACTTTCGGTATGTGTATAATTAAAACTCAAAGCGTTCGATATTTCAAAAGTCTTCATAACTTCTTTTCTTTTGATTTCTACTGGTTCAACAGCATCTTTCTGCTTCAATTTTAAAATTTGATTAGTGAGCACATTTGTCAGGCGAGTCTCTTTTCCATCAGGCCAACGAACAATGACAAGGTCAACCGTGTCAATCTTGCCTACTCCTACATTAGGCCTTGGGTCCATAGAAGACTCAAAGCCACGGTTTGGCATTTGCTCAATATAAAAAGTCTTATCGCCATGGTTGATCGTTATTGAAGTGCCCCAGGCAAATGAATTCATACCCAAACCTTCTAACGCAAATTTTAAGTAGTGATTAAACGGCATTTGTATATTGGTCTCGTTGCGTATGACAGAAGCCAGACCATTCACGTTATTAATGATTAAATCCAAATCACCATCATTGTCTATATCTCCATAAGCCGATCCATTTGAAAATCCAGGCTTACCTAAACCCCATTCACGCGCGGTATTCTTAAAACTAAGATTGCCTTCGTTATGAAAAGCAAAATTTGAAACTGGTGTGGAGGGGATTAACTCCACCAATTTTTTGTAATCCACATTCCTATCTGTGATAACGGATCGAACTACTTCTTCATTAGAAACATACTGAAGATAATCCTGATTGGTTAGATCTTGATAGATTCCATTGGAAACAAAAATATCTTTAAACCCATCATTGTCCATATCAAACATGAGGGCACCCCAACTCCAATCCGTTGCCTCAACATTACATAATCTTCCGATTTCACTGAATGTGTTATTGCCATTGTTCAACTGAAGCATGTTGCGGGTAAACTGATGAAAGTATCCATTGCCAAGATTGTACTGATATCGATCCCAGTTTTCGAATGTAGTCACGGTCTTAATCCTGGCATTATCTGCAGGCAACATTTCAGTTACAAAAATATCCGGATAAGTGTCATTATTAATATCGGCCAGGTCGGCACCCATCGAGGCTCCGCTAATGGATTTCATCTGCTCTGTCAGAGTTTCTTTAAATGTACCGTTTCCGTTATTGAGATACAGATAATCTCGTTCAAAGAAATCATTTGAAATGTAGATATCTGACCAGCCATCTTTATTAATATCACCTACAGTAACGCCCAAACCAAAACCAATTAGGCTACCATAAATTCCAGCCTCTTCGCTTACATCCGTAAAATGTCCATTGTCGTTACGCAGAAGTTTATCCCCTCCCAATGAGTCGCGTTTAGGTCGTTCATTTTTGCGCAGATTAAAACTGCCAATAGCCTGATAAGAATTATTGAGGATATAAAGATCGAGATCATTATCTTTATCGTAATCTAAAAATGCAGCGTGGGTTGTAAAGCCTCTGTCTGCAACACCATATTCCTTAGCTTTTTCAGAAAATGTTAAGTCGCCATTATTAATGAATAATTCATTCTCTTTGTTGTCGCCTTTTACATCACCAGAATTACACACATAAATATCCAGCCAACCATCACCATTCACATCGGCCATACTCACTCCGGTAGACCACGCTTTAGTTCCGGAAACGCCCGCTTTTTCAGTAATATCTTCGAAAGTAAAGTTTCCTTTATTCAGATATAGTTTATTAGCACCTTGGTTTGCAGTTAAGTAAATATCAATAAGGCCATCGTTGTTAATGTCTCCGAGCGCTACGCCACCTCCATTATAAAAATTACGATAAGTGTAAATATTAAACTTTTGATCAAAGGCCAGGTTATTCGCAAAATCGATTCCTGTGTGGTCACTACTTAATTCGGTGAACAACGTGTTTTCCTTAGTTTCCGATTTACAGGAAAATAAAAATGCACTCCACAACACAATCCAAATTATGCGCGCCATTCTTACTAACTATTTAATTAGTTTTTTTTGATTGTTCTTCCGATAATTTTTTTAGCTCTTTCTCTACTTTTAAATCGGTGAAAACGGCCTGAACAAATTGATCATCTTTAATAAATAAATTGATTCTCCTCTTTCCATCCATTTTATAATACACTTTCCCCATGGTGTAGTGGTCTAATTCTTTAAAGTCAGGCCCATACCATTTTTTGAAGACTTTTAACATATTAACAAGCAGCGTATCGGATTGATACTGTTTGTTCCAGGGGGCCCAGGCATCGTACGTAAAAGTGACAGGCATTTCAAATATTTTATCCTTATAAAAAGTTGGATAAAATCTCATGCTCACCTGATTATTAATACCATCCACCAATTTATATTCTACATTCTGATTGGTTGGTCCATGAGTAAAAATCTTCTTCTTGTTATACTCCCAGCAATGGTCATAAAATGCTTTTGATTCCATTCCTAATGAAATCCCCAGAAATAAACTATCGTACTTCTTTACGTTACTTTCATTACGACTTCCAGTACACGAAATAATTGCTGCACCCAAAGTAATTGCCATAATGCCCACACCTACTACCTTTCTCATTTTAATAACTTAATGTTTCTAATTGACTATTATTCTTTCCCACCAGTACCAGTTTCTTCTTTTTATGGTTGATCTGTTTCATCGCCCTGACTTCACCTTTGATGGAAACCCCAGATTCAGTAGCGGACAAAGGTGTAAAGTTACCTGTTCCGTCACCCGTGAGCAACAATCCATAGCTACCATCATAAATGCCTGTTTCTGGCTTAGCGCGGTACAAATTTCCTCCCACGAGCAAGTCAAGGTTTCCATCACCATTAAAGTCCTCAGCGAGAATGGAATAAATCGGAGTAAATTGAGCTTGAACTGGTAATGTAATTTTATCAAATGCATTTCCTTTATTTAGAAACACAGCAGTTTCAAATGAATATGCATTCAGAACGATTGATTCCTTGAGCTGTTGTGGGGTAAAAATATCACTCAATGTTTTTGAACGATAGTCAGAAAAATGGAGATACTTCTTCTTTAGTGATGGAATTTGAGCTACTAAATCATTTCTGAGAACAAAGGGATATGAAACTCCATTATCAAATCGTGAAACAATCTGTTCAATGGTTCCATTTTGATCAAAATCATTCAGATGCATACTTACCGGCTCCTCCCTGGTTGCCCTGAATCTTGAATTTAGTCCATGATTGCCAACTGCCAAATCCATTTTCCCATCCTTATTAAAATCACCGATCTCCAAAGCATGATACCATCCATTAGTGTTATCGAGACCGAGCTCCCTGGTTCTGTCAATAAGCTTGCCTTCTTCCTGAATAAATACCATCACGGGCATCCAATCCCCCACGATAACCAAATCGATATGACTATCCTGATTTAAATCTACCAATCGGCTGTCGGTAATCATTCCAATCTTTTGCAATTGAGGTGCTATCGTGTTTGTAGCATTCGAAAAATTACCGGTGCCATCATTAATCAGAATATAGCCATTACCCGGCATTCCATAAAGAAATGGGATGACACGCACGCCAACAAAAAGATCAAGGTCACCATCCAGATCAATATCGGCAGAAGAAACTGTGGATGTGCTTTCGAAAGAAGTTGAAACCGGAAGTGGTTGTGAGGATTTTTCAAAGTTTCCATTTCCTTTGTTTATATATAAACGGTCTAATAATGCAGATGAACTTGAAGAAAACTCATTACCGCCACTGGTCACATACAAATCATTTTTGCCA
Source organism: Cyclobacteriaceae bacterium (assembly GCA_043774745.1). Taxonomy (GTDB): domain Bacteria; phylum Bacteroidota; class Bacteroidia; order Cytophagales; family Cyclobacteriaceae; genus ELB16-189. The sequence continues at coordinate 38,757 of JAYVTC010000039.1, forward strand.
TCTCCGTTAGCATCAAAAAAAATACAATCTGTGTCTTCAGAGTCCTTATCTCTTTCAAATAATTCTGAAGCTATATTTTTAAAGCCTCCTTTGGTTTGAGTAAACAAACGCCCCGCCTGATCCTTTGCTCCACCAATATAAAAGTCATCCAATCCATCATGATTAATATCGCCTGTGCAAATACAGGGTCCTTCATTTGAAATCATATTGAAAAGCAACCTATCGCGATCAAAATCAACAAACTCATTTTCCTTATGTTCGAACTGGAGACCCGGTAGGTTAGTTACCTTGGTTAGCGTTGTTGATGTCACAACACTTTTGAGTATTGGTTTTGCAACCGATGCGTCTTTCTGAAAGACATCTAATAATTGATTCGTTGATGTGTTCGTTAGGATTGATAATCTTCCATCAGGCCACTCTACTCGGATGGAATCGATGGCAACGATAGCGCCAACGCCAAAATGCAAACGTGTATCCACGGTGGACATAAACCCTCGCATAGGCGATACTTCCTGATAAAAAAGCCGCCCGCTATCGTAAAGAAAAACTTTAGCGCCAAGTGCAAATGAATTTAAATCATCGCCATGCAATGAAAGCGAAATAGTTTTGTTATCGGGATTAATTTGCTTTGATCGATTTTCATAAACAAAGGACGGCATGTTTACATTATTTAACACCAGGTCAAGATCACCGTCATTATCTAAATCTCCATAGGCTGATCCATTGGTATGCGTTGGCGATTCAAGTCCCCAATCAGAAGCCTTATTCGTAAATGTGAGATTACCATTATTTCGAAAAGCATAATTAGCTAACTGATTTGATGGTATTGAATCAACCAAACGTTTTATCACTTTCTTCTCCTTGCGCAGGATTTCACGCACGGCATTGGCGTTTGCAATAAAGTTCACATAGTCCTGATTGATCAAATCCTTGTATATCCCATTGCCAACAAAAATGTCTTTCATTCCATCATTATCCATGTCAAAGATCAAAGCGCCCCAACTCCAATCTGTTGCCTCTGTTTTTGCCAATCTCGATATTTCAGAGAATGTACCATCTCCATTATTCAATTGCAAAGCGTTTCGACTAAACTGCCGATAGTAGCCTTCGTCAAATGCTATTTTATACTTATCCCAGCTTTCAAACTGGGAGGTCGTCTTTAGCCGATCATCGTGCTCGGGAAGCATTTCAGTTACATACAGTTCTGGCAAGCCATCATTATTAATATCGGCCAGGTCAGCGCCCATTGATCCCAAACTTATTTCACGAATCATATTCTCTAACGACTCGGTAAATGTTCCGTCTTGATTATTGATATAGAGATAATCTTTTTCAAAAAAATCATTAGATACAAACAGATCAGACCATCCATCGCTATTGATATCGCCAATGGTAACACCTAATCCAAAGCCAATTTTGCTGCTGTAAATGCCAGCGCTCTGGCTTACATCTTTATATTTTCCATTATCATTTCGAAGCAGACGGTTTCCTCCTTCAGGATCGGGAATATTTCGTTGATCCTTCCTCAAATCAAATCCTCCCACCGACCGTAAAGAATTATTCAATAGGTAGCAGTCTAAGTCACCATCTTTATCATAGTCAAAAAATGCAGCATGTATGGATAGTCCTTCAAATGCAAGGTTATAATCAGCAGCAAGCTCTTTAAAAGTAAGGTTGCCTTGATTAATAAATAACTCATTCTTTCTTCGCGCACCTCCAGGCGGCCCCGATTTGCAAACATATATATCCAGATAGCCATCAGAATTAACATCAACCACACTCACTCCAGTGCTCCACACGCCTACTGTTTGAAGCCCGGCAGAAACGGTAATATCATCAAATTTAAAATTCCCTTTATTAAGGTATAATCTATTAGAGACCATGTTACCGGCAAAAAAAATATCCTGTAAGCCATCGTTGTTAAAATCTCCAAGCCCAACTCCTCCTCCATTGTAAAAACTTCGAAACGTATAAGGATTCAATTCTTCAGTATAGCTTAGTTCATTTATGAAGGTAATGCCGGTTTTTGAGGTGGGGTAAAGTTGGAAAAGCTGATCAGCTTTTGGCTGATGCTGATCTGACTTACAGGATGCCAAAATAATTGCAACCAGCAATGCATAAATAATAGTGCAAAATCCTCTTTTCACTTTCTCCTTACGGTATAGCAGTTCTTGTTCAAAATTAAGAACCCTTATTCGGTTTTTAAAGGTCTCGCTCTAAGTTTAATCCCATGGGGATTATAAAAGATCAATAAAAAAGGCAAGCATAAAAATGCTTGCCTTTAAGTTCATATTACTAAAATACTAGTAACCCGGATTCTGAGTCAACTTGCTGTTAGCATCAAGTTGCTGCTTAGGAATTGGGAATAGTGCATACTTGGTACCACTTTCGGCCTTAGCGGGCTTGAAGCCCCATGCCTGTGCAAATTTACCGAAGCGAATCAAGTCTTGTCTGCGAGTCATTTCTGCGAACATCTCACGACCACGCTCTGCCAACAAATTATCAGCAGTAAGGGAAACGAAAGGAGTCACTTTTGCTCTGGTTCTGATCTGATTAACCAGCGTTAATGCTTCAGCATCTTGACCAATCGCACCACCACCAGCTATTCGGGAAAGAGCCTCGGCTCTGATCATAAGAACATCAGCATAACGGAAGATGACAAAGTCATTGCTCATGTTGGCAGTTCCACCTGTCTCATAGGCATATTTACCAATACGAGCTCCGCCTTGGCGCCATGAGTTTGGTCCTAATTCATTCAACTTAGGTGTGAAATTCAAAGCTGTTCCATCTGGATCAGGTTGTGCTGATGATGGGCCCTCAAATGCAGGGTCAATTGCTTTTTCACCACTAGGCTTATACTGAGGTCCAACTACAAAGTTAGAGAGACGAGCATCTAATGTACCTTGTGTGTCAGGGATCTTGTCATTATTTGCATCTACTGCTAACCCTTTCCAAACTGGTCCTTGAGGGCCAGGATTAGTAACAGGATCAGAATATGAATTGTAAAACTCTTCTACAACAGAATATCCATTCCATGGTTGATCAGTGAAATTGTAAACCGTCTGACTTGCATAGTGCAAAGTCATCATAGGCCAGTTGAATCCCTGGTTGAAAACCTTGTCATATGGATAAACGAAGATATTCTCGCTGGACCCCGCATTGTTTACTGCGAAGTTATCTTTGTAGGTATTCTCCAAATTGAACTTAGCACCATCAATGATTGCCTTGGCATCCGCTGCAGCCTTAGTCCACTGCGCTGTTCCTGTATAGACTCCGGCATTCAAATACAATTTAGCTCGTACTGCCAATGCAGCCCATTTAGTCATCCTGCCATAGGTAGTTGCATCTTTTGCTGTTGGAAGTACAGCAATTACATCATTGAGTTCTGATTCAATGAAATTATAGAGTTCCTGGCGAGTAGAAGCACCTTTTACCTCAGTATCAGTAAAATCGATAGCAAGAGGTCCTCTTCCGAAACCATCCATGATCCAATAATACCACAAGGCTCTTACTGCACGAAGTTCAGCAATGTATGCGTCAGCACCGGTATTTCCCTGAGCTTTCAATTGTTCAAATTGATAGATCAAACGATTAGTGGTATTAACACCGCCATAAAGAAATCCCCAGGTATTATTGAAGAAACCGTTATCGGGTGTAAACGTGTGCAAATGCAATTGTTGCAAAACACCTCCATCAAACCAGTCACCACCTTTGGTTGTGATAACCAGTTCATCAGAAACCAATTCATTGGTTGACCAAAGATTAGAGTGGTTTCCTAATCCTCCGAAGCTGGAATAAGCAGCTCCCAAACCAGCAATCAATTCCTGCTCGGTTTTGAAAAAGTTATCCGCTGTAACCTGATCATACAATTCTTCATCAAGATTGGTACACGAGAAGGTGAAAAAAGCCGTTCCCAAACCAATCATCCATATTTTTTTAAATGTTCTTTTCATATTAATCATTATTAAAATCCAAGATTCACACCCAAAGTAAATGTTCTAGTCGTGAAATACGTTGATCTTCTTTCAATACCTGGAGACAAACCGTCATCAGGATCAGGATCAGTATCAGTATAACGAACTTCAGGATCAACTCCAGTATAATTAGTTATTGTAAATAAGTTCTGACCAGCAACAAAAACTCTTAGGTTCCTTACTGTAGCACCGCTCTTGAGAGGCAAATTATAACCAATTGACATGTTGTTCAAACGTATAAAGTCTGCCTTTTCAACATGAATACTGTTTACGTTAGCTTTTGTCACCTTAGGATCATAATTCTTTGTATTTACGATATTCCAGTTGTTGATAGTTGTTGTCTCATTATTTTCATAGAAAGCTCTGTAGCTATTTAGCAACTCGTGACCAACGGCACCATTGAAGAAAATGTTCATATCAAAGTGCTTATAGGTAAAGCTGTTGTTAAAGCCAAACGTAGCTGATGGAAGACCATTTCCAATTACAGTGCGATCATCATCACTGGTAATATCTTTCTTTCCATCACCGTTGATATCCGCGATATCATACGTTCCGTTTGCATTAACTCCAACATACTGAGCTCCCCAAAGTTGACCAAGTGGATCGCCTTCTTTCACTCTCACTAACTGTACTGCACTCTGGCCAGGTGATCCCATTGATGCACGATATAGAACTCCGGTTTCAGCAAAGTTGTATACATCGTTCTTTAAGCTCACCACTTTAGTATTATAGGTTCCGATATTTCCACCAACAGTCCATGAAAAGTTAGGTTTTGTAATCGCTGCATAATTCAGCGCTAATTCAAATCCTGAGTTTTTCAACTCACCAATATTTACTTGTGTTTGACCTACGAGGTTCGGTGGAACTGGTACGTTTACAGGCAAAATCATGTCTGTTGTTTTTCTGTTATAGTAATCGAATGTACCCGTAAGTTTATTATTGAACATCGCGAAATCAAAACCAAAGTCGATCTCTGCTTTTGTCTCCCACTTTAAATCGGGGTTAGCATTGCTCTGAGGTCCGTAGGCAGGACCGAATACACCGTTATAAAAGAAACTACCTGTTCTGGTGAATTTCTGAAGAGAAATGTATGATGATCCAGGCTGGTTACCTGTAACCCCATAACTAGCTCTTACTTTCAAGCTATTCACAGAAGGGATGTCGATCAAATTACTTAAGGTAACACCGGCACTAACAGCAGGGAATAAACCCCATTTATTATTTTCTCCAAAGCGGGAAGATCCTTCCTGACGAGCACTAGCTGAAATAAAATAATTGCCTCCAAAATTGATATTAGCTCTTCCGAAGAAAGCCACCAGTTTATTTGAGTTAGCATAGCTGTAAACAGATCCAAGTCCGTTGTTGAAGTCAAGAGCTGTACCCATATTATTGTAAGTAAATGCATCGGTAACAAAATTGCCACCTGACATTCCAAAACCTTCATTATAAAAATCCTGATAAGAGTATCCAGCTAATAATGCCAGATCTGCACCACCCAAATTCTTATCGTAATTAACAGTCGTTTCAAAAAGTTCGTTAATGCGCTGGTCCGTTGAGCGTGATGCTGAACCTAGACCATTTCTGCCACCAAACTTTGCTGACTTTGCATTGTAAGAACCATAAAAATCAGATTCACGTTGTGCAGAATAGAACATAGAAAATCTAAGACCTTCTACTAAGTCACTAAAATCATACTCACCACGAATACTGGCTAACTGTCTTGTCTCTTTTTTATCACGCTCATTTTGCTCAACAAGAGAAAGCGGGTTAAAAAAGTCAAAAATGTCACGTTCTGCATAACCACCATAACGAGCACCAGCTGTAGGGCTTGTTGAAGTGTTATCATAAATAGGCATGGTTGGATTAGCCAGAATACCGTAGTTAAAAGATGCGGAATTACCTAACTGAGCATCTTTTGTCGTTGATGACATATTGATGGTGAAGGTAGCTCTGTCTTTAAGTGCTTTCTGAGTAAGGTTCAAGCGTCCGTTTATCTGATCAAAACCAGACTTGAGGCCAACGCCATTCTGCTGACGAACGTTTATAGATGCTCTGTAAGTTGTTGATTGATTACCTCCAGACAGTGCCAGGTTATGAACCATGGCATTTCCCTGACGGGTGATTACGTCCAACCAATTCGTACTTGCTCCAAGATCAATGTGGCCTGGAACCTTGCGGTATTCTTCGGCTGTCATAACAGAGATACTGTTGTTTACATTCTCGATGGCATAAGAACCATTATAACTTACCTGAGTTGTTCCTTTCTTACCTGACTTTGTTGTAACAAGAATAACTCCGCTACCACCCCGGCTTCCGTAAATAGCTGCAGCAGATCCATCTTTTAATACATCAATGGATAAAATGTCATTAGGGTCAATCGTACTTAATGAACCACCAATAACACCATCGATAACTACTAAAGGCTCAGCATTGGCACCAATAGTACCCACACCTCTTAAACGGACGTTAAAATTTCCGTTAGGGTCACCGCCTGCGCGGGTAATGTTCAATCCAGCTACTTTACCTTGTAGTAATTGTATTGGATCGTTCACAGTACCTTTGTTGAAACTCTCGGATTTAACACTGGTTACCGCGCTGGTAATTTCCTTCTTCTCCTGAGTTCCATATCCAATTACGACAACCTCACTGAGGGCGGTAACATCAGATTGCAGTGAAACATTAAGAGTGCTTTGAGAGCCTACAGCCACTTCCTGCGCTTGATAGCCTACGAAGGAGAAAACCAACGTTGCATTGCTACCAACACTAATGCGGAAATTTCCATCTGAATCAGACACGGTTCCGTTGCTAGTTCCTTTTTCAAGGATGTTAACACCTGGGATCCCAGTGCCGTCATCAGCTGACGTTACTTTACCTGAAACGGTCTGCTGAGCGAAACTCACGAGAGTTCCAAACACCAGTAACACCGCCAGATACCTGCGAACAAACAGATACAATTTGGTCATAGATAATTGTTTTAGGGTTTTAATTGTTGTTTTATTAAGAGTACTTTCAAAATCTAATTTGTTAATTGCATCAACTAATTAAATCAGAATTTGGGTTCAATGATACCCCGAAAAAACCACTTGACAAGCGCCATTTCTAAAATTATTCATCTAAATTTCGTGGAAACGGATTCGCAACCGTTTGCGCATTTTGAAAATCTTTTAAATTTTCTTAAAAACAAATGAGATTCAATCAAATAACCATCAAAGATATCGCTCGTGAACTGGGTATTTCACCCTCTACAGTATCACGTGCATTAAAGGATCATCCAGACATTAGTGTGCAAACCAAAAAGGCTGTAAATGAGCTGGCCGAAAAGCTGAATTACCAGCCCAACATCGTTGCCCTCAATCTCAGACAAAGGAAAACAAACACCATCGGGGTAATTATACCCGAAATCGTCCATTTCTTCTTTTCTACTGTGATTAGTGGTATTGAAGATGTTGCTTACACTGCTGGTTATAATGTGATTCTGGCACAGTCAAATGAATCCTATCAAAGAGAAATGACTGATATGAAGGCCCTTTTCAATAGCCGGGTTGACGGAATGCTGCTTTCTGTATCAAGAGAAACGACCAATTTCGATCATATTGAATCTATCATTTCAAAAGGGGTTCCGATTGTATTCTACGATCGCATGTATAATAGCCCAACTTCCAGCAAAGTGATTGTTGATGACTATACTGGAGCCAAAGAAGCGGTGAACCACCTGATCGAGCAAGGCTGCAAAAGAATTGCGCATCTAAACGGGGCCCCAAACCTGATCATTAGCGTTGATCGCTTCCGTGGATATACAGACGCCCTGAAAGAGAATAAAACCAATATGATTGATAGCCTGGTGATTAATTGTCCATCAGGAACTTTTGAAGAAGGTAAAAAGGCTACTAAAAAACTATTGGAACTGACTGATCCTCCAGATGCTATTTTTGCCAATAATGATCCTATGGCGATGGGTGCCATGATGGCCATTAAAGAGAAAGGCCTTAAAATACCACAGGATGTTGCTATTGTTGGTTTTAGTAATTGGTTCTTTGGAGAATTAATGGAGCCATCCCTGACCACGGTGGATCAACCTGGTTTTGAAATGGGGCAAGAAGCTGCCCGATTGCTAATCCGTCAAATTGAAATGAAGGAAAAAGATCAGTTTGAAATACAACCCGAGACTAAAATCCTGAAGACCAGACTTATTATCAGAGACTCCTCACTGAAAAAAGGTAAGAAGAAATAGTGCAATCGTTTTCTGATTTTTTTGAATAGAGATTGTTAGGTTTAATAAGCCTATTTAGGCTTACTTTAGCTATTTAACTTTTCAATAATCGAGTTAATGGCTTCAACCTTTCAATCCATAACCAGCAAAAGTCTGGGCAATCTGATTTCCTATTCAAAACATGCTGGTGGCATTGAGGGTCGAACCTCTTTCGGGAATTTCAAAGTCAGTGTCTATACGGATTCGGTTATCCGAATAACAGCCACTTGCGAAGATACTTTTGAGGACTTCTCATACTCTGTCATTTTAAAACCAAAGGAGGTTCAGTTCGAAGTATTCGATCAGGAAAGCCACGTTGAAATAACTACGAAGGCATTAATCCTATCGATTTCTAAAAATCCGGTTCGATTTTCATTTCAGGATTTACAAAGCCAGGTGATCAATGAAGATGACTCCTTCGGCACTTCGTGGATTGGCGATCAGGTAACCACCTATAAAAAGTTGCAACCCGGAGAACGATTTATTGGACTGGGTGAGAAGACCGGTCCATTAGATCGTAAAGGTGCAGCCTATCAAAACTGGAACACCGATGCGTATGCCTATAATACCGGCACCGATCCACTTTATTCTTCTATGCCATTTTATATTGGTGTGCGGCAGCCTTTCACCTATGGAATATTTTTAGACAACACCCATAAATCGTTCTTCAACTTTGCTGCATCCAACAATCGTTTTGCAAGTTTTTCTGCCGATGCCGGAGAAATGAATTACTACTTTATGCTGGGCAATTCCGTTGGTGAGGTGATCAAACATTATACAGAATTAACCGGCCGGATGGAATTACCTCCTCTTTGGAGTATCGGTTACCAGCAATGTCGTTATAGCTATTATCCCGACAAGGAGGTATTTGCTATAGCACAAACCTTCCGGGAAAAAGATATACCAGCCGATGCTATTGTCCTCGATATCCACTACATGGATAAGTATAAAATTTTTACATGGGACAAAAAACATTTTTCAGATCCGAAAGGGCTATTGGCTGCCATTAAGAAACAAGGATTTCATGTCGTGATCATGTGTGATCCGGGGATAAAAGTGGAACCCGGCTATGAAGCCTATGATGATGGTATTAAAAAAGATGTCTTCATTAAATATCCGGATGGAGAAAACTATCAAGGCCAGGTGTGGCCAGGATGGTGTCACTTTCCTGACTTTACCAAACCCGCAGCAAGGGAATGGTGGGCATCCAAATTTAAAGATTATGTAGAGCTGGGTGTAGAAGGATTCTGGAATGACATGAATGAAATCGCCACCTGGGGAAATGCCTTACCAGAAAATCTTGAATTTGATTTCGAAGGTAATAAAGCAACGATGCGCAGAGGCAGAAATGTGTTTGGATTTCAGATGGCACGCAGCACCTATGAAGGCACAAAGAAATTACTGAATGGCAAAAGGCCGTTTACTTTGACTCGCTCAAGTTTCTCCGGCATACAACGCTACTCCGCAGTTTGGACCGGTGATAATGTAGCCTATGACGAACACATGCTACTCGGTGTGCGAATCGTTAACAGTATGGGCCTGACAGGTGTTGCTTTTGCCGGCTATGATGCCGGTGGATTTGTAGGCGAGGCGAACACCAAACTTTTTGCCCGTTGGATTTCAATAGCATCCTTCTCTCCTTTCTTCAGAGCGCACAGTATGATCAATACCCGCGACAGTGAACCATGGTCGTACGGTGAAGAAGTGGAGTCGATTTGCAGGAATTATATCAAATTCCGTTATCAATTATTGCCGTACATCTATTCGTTGTTCTACGATGCTTCACAAAGCGGAATGCCAGTACAACGATCCCTTGCCATTGATTACACACACGATGCTCGAGTATATAATGGATTATATCATAACCAATATCTATTTGGTCCAAGCATTTTAGTGGCTCCTGTTGAAAGTAACAAAGAACTCTTAAAAGTTTTTTTACCGGGTGGTGAATGGTTTGATTTATACTCCGGAAAAGTGTTTGATGGTAATCAGGAAATCATCGTTGAATCCCCTATTCACAAATTACCTGTGTTTATAAAAGCGGGAAGTGTGTTGCCTATGCAACAAGCCACCTCACACACGGGAATCAAACAAGAAGAATGGGTCCTTCATCTTTATTGTGGAAAAACATCCAGTGATTTTCTTTACTATACCGATGATGGACAAACGTTCGATTATCAAAATGGAAAATCCCTGAAGCGTTTGATTCAATACCATGCCCATGAGAACAAGGTTGTAATCTCAGCAGAAGAAGGAGATTATCAAACTGACTTTAAAACAATAAAAGTTGTATTGCATGGCTCGCACGCTGATGAAGTTTCATTTAATGGCGTCAAACAAAAATTAGCACATCAGATACACTCGTTCTTCTCTCCTCTTGAAAAGTATGACCCAATCAATGACCCTGATTCTATGGGAGAAGAAAACGTTAAAATAACAACAATAATATATTCACAATCTAAAATTGAAATAACCTGGTGATGCTGGAAATACAAAGAAGATTTTCGAATAGTTTTTATGCGCTGTTAAGTTTGCCAGCTACGGCCATGGGCTTTGCTTTGTGCGTGCAGATCTCTGCATTAAGCTGGATTTTATCGACACAATACAAATTAGATATTCATGAAGTAGGAATTGTTTGGGCTGCCGGACCAATTGCCGGAATCATCGGGCAAGTATTAGTGGGAATCATCAGCGATAAAGTATGGTTTTGGGGAGGACGCAGACGACCTTTCATTTTAATTGGTGGAACTATTGCAGCCATTAGTTTACTTGCCCTTACCAACCTTGGTGGTATCAGTAATTTTACAGGAATAAGTCTCTTAGCGGTTGCCATTATTGTTGCACTCACATTAGACTTATCGATCAATATCAGTTTCAACCCTACCCGCTCTATCATTGCTGATGTAACACCCGAAGGCGAAAGGAGAACGAAGGGTTACACCTGGATGCAAACCGTTTCCGGGATGTTTGGTGTTCTTGCTTATGCCATTGGGGCTTACTTTGGAAACTATGCGTTAATTTATTTCGGCATTGCATTAGTATTTTTCTTTTCAATTATTCCCATATTTTTCATTAAGGAACCCAAAGAACTGATAGCCACTTCCGAAAATTTAAAGGGAACAACTCAACGTGCTCAACTCAATCAGCTATACAAGATTTATCTTGCCCATGGGTTTTGCTGGCTAGGTGTACAAACGATGTTTGTCTATATGTTCTTTTATGTGAAAGAAAGTATGGGCATTGCTTCTGACAATGAAGCAGGACAAGTGGTGTCGCTGTCTTTTCTTGTTTTAAATACCATAGGATTTATTTTACCAGCGACTGTACTTGAACCATTGGCTAAAAAAATAGGGCGGGTGAAAGTTCATGTAATCGCAGTGGGTTGCATGGCGCTCGGCTATTTTCTGATCGCACTTTTTGGTACAAGCATCATGATCGTTTACCTATTCATGGGTGTAGCGGGCATTGGCTGGGCGGCTACCGTAAGTTTACCATTTGCCATCATGACTGAAAAAGTAGACAAAGCAAAAATGGGGTTATTCATGGGAATATTTAATTTGTCCGTGGTTGTTCCTCAACTGATCGTAAGTCTTGGGTTTGGTACTTTTATTCAAGAGGCTACAAACAAAAATATTATCTTTATCATCTGCACCGTGTGTCTTGCTATTTCTACTGTCCTCTGGAGTTTAGTTAAAGAAGATAGGGTTGTCAACGACACACAAAACAAAATGCAAACCAGTTCATCACACTAACTACCTATGAGCCAACATCAAACATTCAAACCACAACTCAGCTTCTGGCAAATTTGGAATATGAGTTTTGGTTTTCTTGGAATTCAATTTGGATTTGCATTACAAAACGCAAACACGAGTAGAATATTTGAAACCCTCGGAGCCGATACTGCTAACCTTGCGATGTATTGGTTGGCCGCTCCAATTACTGGCTTAATCGTACAACCTTTAATTGGTTATTATAGTGACCGCACGTGGCATCCAACCTGGGGTCGCAGAAGACCTTTCTTCGCGATTGGCGCATTGCTCGCTTCAATTACACTTTGCCTTATGCCTAACTCCCCCATTCTTTGGATGGCCGTGGGTGTATTGTGGATGATGGATGCTTCCATCAACATTAGCATGGAACCGTTCAGAGCATTTGTGGGCGATATGCTTCCACCCTCGCAGCGCACAACAGGATTCGCCATGCAAAGTTTTTTCATTGGCATTGGTGCCATTGTGGCATCCTTTCTTCCTTACATTTTTACAAATTGGTTTGATATCTCCAATTCATCAACGGTAAAAGGTGAGATATCAGATTCCGTCAGATACAGTTATTATATTGGTTCATTCATGCTGCTGGTCACTGTCATGTGGACAGTATTCTCAACAAAAGAATATCCTCCCACCGAAGTGGCTGAAGAGAAATTAAGAAATCGAGAACACCGTAAAATTGAAAATGAAGGAATATACCGCACAAAGTTTCAAAAAATTGGAATGATTCTTCTTCTATTAGGTGTGCTCATCTCTCTGGTCGTTTACTTTAGTAATCTGGAAAAAGAGCTTTATGTTTTAGGTATCGGGCTTGGAATGTTCGGTGTTGTGCATACGCTTGCTTCTTACTTCATTGGCCAAGGAAAAGCCTATCTGGGCCTTGTGCATATTGTTAAGGATTTCAACTCAATGCCAAAGACAATGGTGCAGTTGGCCTATGTTCAATTCTTCTCCTGGTTTGCATTATTCGCCATGTGGATTTACACAACCAGCGCAGTAACCAGTTATATTTTTAATTCCACCGATCCCACATCACAAGCTTATAATGATGGGGCCGACCTGGTGGGTATGCTGTTTGGAATTTACAATGGAATAGCAGCCTTGGCAGCACTCATGTTGCCGATCTTCGCTAAATACACCAGCAGAAGAATGACACATTTCATTGCCCTAATGTGTGGAGGAGTTGGCTTAGTTTCTTTTTACTTCATCTCCGATCCGTTCTGGTTATGGTTCTCCATGATTGGCGTTGGTATCGCGTGGGCTAGTATATTATCCATTCCATATGCCATGTTATCCGGATCGCTTCCTGCAGAAAAAATGGGCTACTACATGGGCGTGTTCAATTTCTTTATCGTGATCCCACAAATTGTTGCCGGCACCATTTTAGGATTTATGCTTACACATCTTTTTAATGGTCAATCGATCTATATCATTGCCTGTGGAGGCATCTCCATGGCCATTGCGGCATTATTGAGTTTGAGAGTGGATGATCGCGATGAAGTGGTTATAAAACATATCTAACTAAAAGTTATGAGGTGGTTAACTTTATTCGTTTGTCTTTTCCTCATATTGAATGTTGAGGCTCAACAATATCAATCGTTAAAAGAACGGATGTCTGAACTTTCTGCGCTAAGTAAAACTGGCTCTATTGAAAATATTCAAAACTGGTGGACTTCAGTTAGTACTTCCAATCAAATTCCGTTAGTAGCATCAGACTCCGTTTACTTCTTGTACAAAGGAGTTGCAAAATCAGTCGAATGGATGGGCGACTTCAACGGATGGGGCTTTCAAAAGAACTTTCCAAATAAAGGAAAGCTTATTCAGGGAACAGACATTTGGATTCTGAAAACTTCTTTTCCAAAAGATGCGCGGCTCGATTACAAAATTCTGATTGACGGAACCAACTGGATCCTTGATCCCGAAAATAAATTTCAGCAATGGTCAGGCGTGGGTGGAGGAAGCCCCAACTCTGAACTGCGCATGTCGGAATGGAAAGAAGATCCAATTCAAGTTGAGCGAAAAAATAATCATAAGGGAACGCTGATAAGTGACGTTCTCTTTAATAGCACGATACTCGGATACCAAATCATGTACTCGGTATATTTACCCTATGAGTATTCTAAACTGGATAAATTACCTTGCATTTATGTTACGGATGGCTATGAATATCTCCATCAAAAACTTGGCAACATGAGCACGGTGTTGGATAACCTGATTGAGGACAAAAAAATCACCCCAATAATCGCTGTATTCATTGATCACCGTGCCCCAATCGATAGATCTAATAACCGTAGAATGCAGGAGTTGGCCATGAATTCAAAATATCTCGACTTTTTTACACAAGAGCTGATACCTCATATCGAATCCGGATATCACGTGATACGAGACGCACAACATCGTGCGATCCTTGGTAATTCCATGGGCGGTCTGGCGGCAACTTATTTTGCATTTACTAAGCCTGATGTGTTTGGCATGGCCGGAATTCAGTCGCCTGCATTTTATACCAGGCCACAGATTTATTCGCTCTGTTCAAATCCGGCTGATCCAAAAATGAAAATATCTATGACTTCAGGTTTGATCAATGACACTAGTACAGAAAGCAGAAAAATGAAAGATGTGCTGGAAGCAAATAGTTGTGTCTATAACTATCGCGAAGTGAATGAAGGCCATTCGTGGGGAAATTGGCGAAGACTGATCGATGACATACTGGTTGATCTTTTCCCGCAAGGTCATTAGTTTAATTTTGTGCACTATATTTAATTAAATTGACGCATTCAATTTGTACATCGTGTTATTATGAAAATAAATTTACTTTTTGTTCTACTCCTTTCTGCATTCGCGCTGGACTCTTGCTCTTCAGGAAAATCGGCTCTTAAACAAGGTGATTATTATTCGGCTGTATCGCAGGCAGTGGCCCGTCTCCGACAAAATCCGGATCATAAAAAATCAAAAGAAGTACTTAGTACAAGTTATAAGCTGGCCATTGAGTATCTGGAGACAGACGCTCAAAATCAAATAGCATCGAATGCCAATTTCAAATGGAAAAATGCAGTTCAGAATTATGAAAGCATTAATAATCTGTATGAGCAAATACGAACTTCACCGGGAGCATTGAAGGTAATTCCTAATCCGGTAAATAAGTATAATGAGCTCACGGAAGTAAAAACAAAAGCCGCAGAGGAAACCTATGAAGCAGGCATACAAGCCATGCTTAAAAATACTCGCGAAGAAGCCAAGCGAGCTTACTTTCTTTTTTCAGAAGCGAATAACTTCAATCCAGGATATCGTGAATCGATTGAGATGATTGAACAATCAAAATTTAATGCTACGCTCAAAGTAATCGTGGATCCTACCTTTCAAAACTATAACGATTGGAATTTTGAATCCATCATTTTTGGATCAAGACCTAGTCAATTTGTAAAATTCTATACTCCCCGCGAAGCGCAAGATGCAAACCTAAGTCAGGTAGATCAATTTGTGAAAGTTACCGTAAATGGCTACACGGAAGGGAAACCAACCACGACCAAACGAGTTGAAACATATAAGGATAGCGTAAAAGTCAGCGAGAAAACCGTAAACAATCAAAAAGTGCCGGTGTACGAAAAAGTTACTGCTATGATGACTATTTACGAAAAGTCAATCACATCACGTGGATCAATCACTATGCACATTAAAGACGCGATCAGCAATGCTGAGCTCAGAAATTCAGAAATTATCAGTGAAGAACGCTGGACTGATCGATGGGCGAGTTGCACAGGTGATTTAAGGGCAGTGTCAGAGGCAAATAAGAAAATGTGTGGGTTAAAAGAACCTTACATGACGCGCGATTTTCTTAGGAATCAAACCAAAAAGGAGCTGGATAATAAATTATCAAGTTACATTTCTGGATTTTACGGCCAATACTAAGGTTGGTATTTGTAAGCTGTAAGACAATTGTGGTTTTTTCTAAAACCATTTGATTCATTAATTGGTTAAACAGGTCACATGAAAAAGATACATCTAATAGTTTTATTTTGTTTCACTTCTTTGGCGCTTTTGGCGCAGACCATCAAACCAAAAAACATGAATGAAGAATTACAAGTAGCTACCTTAGGCTCTGGTTGTTTCTGGTGCACAGAAGCCTTCTTTTTAAAATTAAATGGGGTTGAGTTTGTTGTATCAGGTTATTCAGGCGGAAAGGTTAAAAACCCCACCTATCGTGAAGTTTGCACAGGACTAACCGGTCATGCTGAAGTAATTCAAGTAAAATTTAACCCGAAAATAATTTCCTATGAAGAGATCCTGGAAGTGTTTTGGAATACGCATGACCCTACAACATTAAACAAGCAAGGTGCTGATGAAGGAACTCAATATCGGTCTGCTGTTTTCTACCATAGTGAAGAACAGAAAAAAATTGCTGAGGAGTATAAAAATCAATTGGATAAATCTGGTGTTTACAAAAATCGGATCGTAACAGAATTAACACCATTCACAGTTTTTTATCCTGCCGAAGATTATCATCAGAATTATTATGCGCTAAATCAAAACCAAGGTTATTGTCAATATGTGATACGCCCTAAAGTGGAAAAATTCAATAAGCAGTATGCTTCTAAATTGAAAAAATAGAACACTTGTTAGAAAAATATTAAAACCGATAACCGAAATGAAACATAATATTCTTAACCCCGTTAATTCGATCAGAGTGTTAAGAACTCTCATAGGTTTAGGTTTAGGTTACAAATAACCCCTCAGGCGGAGGGGTTATTTGTATTTATAGTAACTCGTAAATCATACTTATATAAGAACATGAAATTACTGAACATAACCATCGTCCTAATCACACTTTCGTTGATTGCTTGCGGTCAGGGAAAATCAAAAAAGGGTTTAACGGAAAATCAGTTTGTCGTTACTAAAACGGAGGCCGAATGGAAAAGCATGCTCACTCCCATGCAGTTTGAAGTGCTGAGAAAGAAGGGAACAGAAACAGCATTTACAGGAGCGCTATGGGACAATCACGAAAATGGAGTTTACTATTGTGCAGGCTGCCAGCAGGAATTATTCAGTTCGGAAACAAAATTCGAATCGGGCAGTGGATGGCCAAGCTTCTATCAACCCATTAAAGAAGGAGCAGTGGCTGTTGGAACAGATACCAGCTATGGCATGGTGCGTGACGAGGTGGTATGCAGTAAGTGCGGGGGTCACCTGGGCCATGTTTTTGATGATGGTCCCAAACCAACAAGTCTTCGATACTGCATGAATTCAGCATCAATGAAATTCGAAAAGAAAGACAAAAAGTAATTTAGAATCAGCAACGTGTTTAAAGAAGACCTCTGGCAATAGTCAGAGGTCTTTTTATTTAGTAACTTATGTAAAAAATAGCTACCCATGTGCAGACTCATGGCCTACAAGGGCACCCCCATTATCATTGATAGTCTACTCTATCAACCTAAGAATTCATTAATCAATCAAAGTTTCAATGCCAAGGAAATTGAAGAACCACTAAACGGAGATGGATTTGGAATTGGATGGTATGTGCCCGAAGTGAATAACGAGCCGGTTACTTTTGTTTCAGTAAATCCAGCATGGAGCAATAGAAACCTTAGAAACCTGGCTCCTAAAATCAAAACAGAATGCTTAATTGCTCACGTGAGGGCAGCCAGTGTAGGGGAGGTATCAGAATCCAATTGTCATCCCTTTCAATACAACAACGTGCTGATGGCACACAATGGTGGTGTCGAAGAATTTGGAAAAATTAAAAGACATTTGAGATCTCCGTTGAGTGATGAACTCTATAATTGGATCAAAGGACAAACTGATTCAGAGCACATCTTTGCATCGCTTCTTAACCATCTGAAATCAAATCATAACACAATAACGCCAGAAACAGTGGTGGACTCTTTTGAACATACATTTCGCAACATCAAGCACCTGATGACAAAATACGATATCCGTGAACCGGCATACCTGAACATGGTATTTACAGATGGTGATTTTATGGTGGCAACCCGGTATGTATCTGACGATAAAGAAGAACCTTTGACATTGTATCATTCTGAAGGCAGCCGATATGTAGTGGAAGATGGCATTACTAGATTAGAAGCCCCCAAAGATGATGATCAGGCGGTTTTAGTGGTATCTGAAAAACTTTCAGATGATAAAGATTGGACCATGATTCCAGCCAATCATTTCGTGATCGTGGAGCAATCATTAAATGTGAGAGTAAAGCCCATTAAAGATTGATTTAATTCTTTCACTTCCCTTACAGAATCCATTAGCTTCGCAGTAAAATTCTAAGAGCGTGAATTACGATATCATTGTTGTAGGTGGTGGCATTGTTGGACTTGCCACGGCACTAAAATTAAAAACATCTAATCCTTTTCTTAAAGTCCTTTTGTTAGAAAAAGAAAACGAATTAGCCAAACATCAAACCGGAAATAACAGCGGAGTTATTCACTCGGGACTTTACTACAAACCCGGCAGCCTAAAAGCAAAAAACTGTATTCACGGGTATCATCTGCTTATTGATTTCTGTAAAGAGAATAATGTCCCATTCGAGTTGTGCGGCAAGATTGTAGTGGCGACCGAAGAAAAAGAATTACCTCTTTTGGGAAACTTATACCTTCGAGGCGAGCAGAACGGACTTCAGAATTTAAAGAAGCTCACCAAGGAAGAGTTAAAAGAATTTGAGCCACACGTATCGGGACTGCAAGGAATCTTTGTTCCTCAAACAGGAATTGTGGATTACAAAAAAGTATCTGAAAAATATGGTGAACTTCTTCAACAAAAAGAAGCCGATATAAATTTAGGAGAGCAGGTACTCGATATTCAGGCAAATACTTCCAAAGTGGTGGTCGTTACGCAGAAACAAAGCTATTCTGCAAAACTGGTGATCAACTGTGCAGGTTTGTATTCCGATAAGGTTGCCCGCATGACGGTAAAGGATTTGAATGTAAAGATCATTCCTTTCAGAGGAGAATATTTTAAGCTAAAAAAGGAAAAAGAATATCTTGTAAAAAATCTGATCTATCCAGTGCCTGATCCAAACTTTCCGTTCCTTGGAGTACACTTCACACGTATGGCAAAAGGTGGTGTTGAAGCAGGACCGAATGCAGTTCTGGCTTTTAAAAGAGAAGGCTACAAAAAAAACGATATCAATCTTTCCGAATTAGCAGAAACATTGGCGTGGCCAGGCTTTCAAAAAGTGGCATCAAAATATTGGCGCACAGGATTCGGTGAAATGTATCGTTCGTTTTCAAAAGCAGCTTTCACCAAAGCTCTTCAAAAATTAATTCCTGAAATTCAAGAATCCGATTTAGTGGAAGGTGGTGCCGGAGTGCGTGCACAAGCATGTGATCGTGAAGGCGGTTTAGTGGATGACTTCTTGATCCTTGAGAAGGAGTATGTGATTAATGTATGCAACGCTCCCTCTCCTGCTGCTACTTCATCATTAGCAATTGGGGAAACCGTTTCAACGCTTGCTCTTAAACGGTTTAGTTAATCCTTGGATTATCCTTTTCGTTTTGAAATCTGTGGAACAATTTTTTCTAGTCATCGATTTTTGATTTCTTACCATTCTATAAATCAGAAATCAATCGAAGTACAACGTAAGCCAACATACAGAAGCCCATCACCGCAACTAAAAAGCGTGCTCTGGATGAATGAAATTTTGAAAGCCTCATAATGTTGTTAAGAGTATTAAACAGAGAACAAATGTATACGCAATCGTCATAACGATTCATCGCTTTCAGTTAAACACGCTGAAAAACACATTGAAACGATTCTTTAATCGTGGAAATGTCAAGATTGATCCCAAGAATTATAAAGATGGATTAATTCGTATTTAAAATCTAAATGACCAATGTGTCCTTCTCAAATCGGAGCGCTTTAGTTGCTCTCTTCGTGAGTCAACAGGACTGGACGATGAAGGCGGAAAATGATACCGGCTTGAATTCCCCAAACATCTACATCACTGTAATAACGTTGATACACGCCACCCAAGGTTGCAAACCCATGAAACGCTCCCATTGAAAATATTTGCTTTTCAAAAGATGCACTAAATTCTCTGCGTGGCGTTACATCGGTTTCATAATCTTTAGCAACACGATATTCTAAACTACCGCCCAGTTTGTGATCATTAGATAATATTGACAAGCCAAACGTGGATTCAAAAAACGATTGTTTTCCGCCAAAATTTTCATTCATCATTCCAAATCCAACACGACCTATTACGTTCTTCGCTGTTACTAAATTCAATTGAATGATTTGCCAATCAAATGTCGTGAGCTCCTTTGGGCCATCAATATCTTGCTCCACTAAGTAATTAACTCTGAAGTCGGTGGAGAACAATCCCCAATTGCCTCTGATACGTGGATTAAATAGATAATAATTGGAAGGCTGCGCAGCGGCTTGTAAGGGTAATTCAAGCGAAACAATTCTTGGATTTATTTCCTTCTTACTCAACTTATCGCGTTGCCAAGCTCCAATCCCATTGCCAATTAAATCAACAAATAAATAAGCAAAAAATCCCGAAGAGGAAGCCGATGAACCAGAACCTCCTCCTTCACTTGTTCGAGAATTGGCACTTTTTGAATTAGACGAAGAAGAACTCTTTATCTGATCTACTTGTGCCACAACATTGGTTACAGATAAACAAACCAGAATGAATAGCGTGTATTTCTGCAGACGAATCATTTGAAAAGGTTTACTCTTTGACAGCAGATACTTCAATCTCAACTAAATAGTCCGGATCAATAAGTGCACTTACCTCCACCATGCTAGTGACCGGTTTTATCTCTTTAAAAAATTCACCATGGGCTTTACCTACTGCTTCCCAATTCGAAATGTCGGTGACAAAAATGCGGGTGCGTACCACATCTTTCAATTCAAAGCCGGCCTGCTTTAATACGGTCGCAATTTTCTCAATGATAAATTTTGTCTGGCCATAAAAATCTCCTTTGGCCACCACGTTGCTACCATCCGTAGCTACGGTTCCTGAAACTTCAAGCATGTTGCCGATTTGTACAGCACGGCAATAACCTACAATATCTTCCCATTTGGCACCGGTGGAGTAGTTTGTTCGCATAATTAAACGTTACATATTAGTATCGTAAATTACGCATTACGAGTAATAAGGTTGATGATAATTTAAAAAAAGAGCTACCTGTAACGCACTCTCTCCTTTTATTGATTATAATGTAATCGTTGACTTCACGGAATTTCCTCAAACGTTACGTTTTAATGATGCCTGCGTGCTTGCAAATAAGCCATTAGTATTCGTATCAATATGGATACGAATACCAGGTTTCTGCATTTAATGATCATAAAAGCATTAACAACCACTATCTTTATACGCTGCCTCCCTTTCCTTTATTAGGTACCCAATAGTTAGAAAGGCGGTGTATTGGGCCATGGTGGGTACTATGGAAGCATGAGGCCAACGAAGTAATAGAAACCGCAGGTGACTTTTGGCGAACCGTTAGTCCACTGATTATAGTTGATTCTCACACGCTTGAATTCACTTATATAAAAAATCCTGACCAAACTCCAGAGTAAAAAATCAAAAGTTTGATCAATTATGATGAGTTTTGTGGAATCTCAAGATCAACCCCCATTGATACCATGAAAGAAGTAACTGTACAGGAATTGAAAGCCCTGATGGATTTAGGAGCGGATTTCCAGCTGATTGATGTTCGTGAGCCTCACGAATATGATATTTGTAACCTTGGTGGAGAGCTTATTCCGCAGGGAGAAATCCCACATCACATTGACAAGGTTTCAAAGGACAAGCAAGTAATCATTCAGTGCCGCAGTGGGGCTCGCAGTGGTAATATGGTGCAGTGGATAGAGAAAAATCATGGCTTTACCAATCTCTATAACTTGAAGGGAGGCATCTTGGCCTGGGCCAGAGAGATTGATCCAACCATGCCCACGTATTAAAAATCCAATACTACGGCACTTTCTGTTAATCGTTTGAGGTAACCCATCACAAAAATGCTTTAAAAATGCTAAATATTAAAAATACATGATTATTTTTGTCTACTATTCTTATAGATATTATAGGTGTAATAGATGTACTAGATCAATCCTATAACTGATTAAGCACTATGGACAAATATAAATTGAACTATCTGGAGCAACTTGAATCTGAAAGCATCCACATTATGCGTGAGGTGGCTGCACAGTTTGAGAGGCCTGCATTGCTATTTAGTGGTGGTAAAGACTCAATCACATTAATGCACTTAGCCATAAAAGCATTTGCTCCTGCTAAGATACCTTTCCCTCTACTGCACATTGATACAGGGCATAATTTTCCAGAGGCGTTGGAATTTCGTGACTGGATGGCGCGTGACGCTGGTGCAACCTTGATCGTGCGCAAGGTGGAAGATACCATCCAAAAGAAAAATCTTACCGAACCAAGAGGAAAATTCGCCAGCCGCAATTGGTTGCAAACCTATACCCTCTTAGATGCGATTGAGGAATTTAAAATCGATGCTTGTATTGGCGGTGCAAGGCGGGATGAAGAAAAAGCAAGAGCTAAAGAAAGGATCTTTTCTGTCCGTAGTGAGTTTGGTCAATGGGATCCTAAACTACAAAGACCGGAGCTTTGGAATATTTATAACGGCCGCATTCATAAAGGCGAGAATGTGAGGGTTTTTCCAATCAGTAACTGGACAGAGCTAGACGTATGGAATTATATACGCACAGAAAATATACCGCTACCAAAAATTTATTTTTCACACGAGCGTGAGGTAATCGAACATGATGGTCAATTGATTGCCGTATCGCCCTTCATTCACATTGACCAAACCGATGTGGTGGTGAAAAAGAGAGTTCGATACAGAACTGTTGGCGATATGACGTGCACGGCAGCCGTTGAATCGGAAGCCAACAGTTTAGATGAAGTGGTCAATGAAATTATTGCTACTAAAATAAGTGAACGTGGTGAAACCCGGATTGATGACAAAGTAACCGAAGCTGCCATGGAAGACAGAAAAAAGAATGGATATTTTTAATCGCGATACACCTATGGACATATTACGTTTTATCACAGCCGGCAGCGTAGATGATGGCAAGAGCACTTTGATTGGTCGCTTGCTATACGACAGCAAGAATATATTAATTGATCAATTAGAGGCAATCGAAAAAAGTACTAAAACCAATGCCAATGGTGAAGTCGATTTGGCTTTACTTACTGATGGCCTGCGCGCAGAACGCGAACAGGGTATCACTATTGATGTCGCATATCGCTACTTCTCAACGCCAAAAAGAAAATTCATTATTGCCGATGCTCCCGGTCACGTACAATACACGCGCAATATGATAACTGGTGCCAGCAATGTAAACCTTATGATTGTTTTGGTTGACGCACGTCTTGGAGTTATTGAACAAACAAAGCGTCATTCTATTATTGCATCCTTATTCAAAATACCTCATGTAGTTGTAGCTATTAACAAAATGGATTTAGTCGATTATTCGCAAGAAGTATTTAACAATATTGTCATCGAATATTCCGCCTTGGCAAAATCGCTTGGATTAAACGAAATAAAATACATACCGATCAGCGCTTTAAATGGCGATAACATTGTTGACCGAAGTAGCAAGCTTTCCTGGTATGCGGGTGAGTGCTTGCTGGATTGGTTAGAAGCAGTTGAAATATATCAGGATATTAATCTGAATGACGCCCGCTTTCCAGTACAATTAGTAATCCGACCCCAAACAGAAGAATTACATGATTATCGTGGATATGCAGGGAAAATAACAAGCGGAATATATAAAAAAGGAGATGCCGTAACGGTGTTACCAATAGGGCTTAACACGAGAATAAAAGCAATAGAAAAAGATGGCGTTGAGGTAGATGAAGCCTTTGCACCTCAAAGCGTAGTGTTTACACTGGAAGACGATATCGATATCAGTAGAGGTGATATGATTTCAAAAACTGACAATCAGCCCGCAGTATCAAATGAATTGCAAGTACTCTTATGCTGGATGGATACGAAACCCTTAATAGCAGGCAACAAATATTATTTACAATTGAACAGTCGCATAGTACGAATAGCTGTAAGAGAAATAGAATACAAAGTCGATGTGAATACGCTTGAAAAAGAATATAACCCAACCGAACCAAGACTGAATGATATCGTGAAAGTAACATTGAAAGCGGCAAGTCCGGTACCGTATGAACCTTATTCAAGGATGAGCGGCAGCGGGGGTGGAATTTTAATTGATGA
The DNA here is from genome assembly GCA_043774745.1 of Cyclobacteriaceae bacterium. Classification (GTDB taxonomy): domain Bacteria; phylum Bacteroidota; class Bacteroidia; order Cytophagales; family Cyclobacteriaceae; genus ELB16-189. The sequence goes on from JAYVTC010000039.1 coordinate 62,953, forward strand.
GACAAGTAATTCAACAGTGGCCGCCTGTATGATACTTTAAATGAACGAGCAATAAAAAACTATCCATTAATACTAAAGTGTGATTGAATGATAAAGCTGAAATCAAACAACACGGCAAGTTCAGGAAAAGTAATTTTAGCAGGTGCAGGCCCGGGCGATTTAGATTTAATTACCCTAAAGCTTAGTAAAGCACTGCAATACGCTGAAGTTATCATTACCGACAGGTTGGTGAACCCAGCCATTATTGAAAACTTCGCCAACGAGAATGCATTAATCATTCTAACGGGAAAACAAGGCCATAGTGACGCATCGGTCACCATGAAAGAAATTAATATCATGATAACGAAGTATGCACTTCAAGGTAAAACTGTATTACGGTTGAAGGGGGGAGATGTGGCTTTCTTTAGCAATGTTTTAGATGAATTACAAAATTTAGTAAAGCACAACATTCCCTTTGAAATAATCCCAGGAGTTACTGCTGCCAGTGGCGCCTCTGCTTATGCGGGCATTCCGTTAACAGCTCGAGGATATGCGCAAGGTGTACAATTCCTTACCTATTATATCGAAGACCAATTTATGCCGAATAAATGGAAACAATTGGCCACATCCACGGATACGCTTGTTTTTTATATGTCGGCCAGCCATGCTATCGATATAGCGAATAAGCTAATGTATTATGGAGCTAAAGAAAATACATCGCTGGCTGTCATTGAACAGGCCACCACACCCCATCAACAGGTGCATACCACCACATTGTCGCAATGCAAAATAGACTTTAATGATAAATCATTTAGTTCACCATCATTGATGATCATTGGTAAAGTGGTGCAACTACATACATCATTCAATTGGGTGGGCAGCATGGAAGAGGGTACCGTATTTAAACAACTTATATAAATCGATCAGATGTTAGCAGAAGCAAGACTTCAACAACTTCATGCATTCGTCAGCACCTTTTCTAAAGAAGAATTAGTGTGGGTAAATGGCTATTTAAGCGGATTGCTTCAAAATGGACATTCCCCATTGAAACAGCAATCAAATCAGGTAGACATTGCCGTGAAAAGAATGACCATACTGTATGGTACCGAAACTGGTAACGCTAAAAAGTTGGGCAACAGCTTTGCAGCTTCCGCAAAGAAAAAAGGAATCAGTGTGAAACTGACAGGGCTGGATCAATACCGTCTGACTGATTTATCAAAGGAAGAATATCTTTTTATTGTAATAAGCACTCAAGGGGAAGGTGAACCGCCCACCTCTGCCCGAAAGTTTTACGATTTCATCCATCAGGAAAATATTTCATTGAGTAACTTAAAGTATGCTGTGCTTGGTTTGGGCGATACCTCCTACCCTTTGTTTTGTAAAGCAGCCGAGGATGTTAATGTTAGACTTAACACGCTAGGGGCACAACCAATTCTTGCTTTGCAAAAATGTGACGTAGACTATGAAGGTCAGGCAGCTGCATGGTTAGAGGAAATATTTACTGGGCTAAGTAAGTCTTCAGCAGATCAGATTACAAAACCCGTAGTTGTTGATCGAAAACCATCAACCAAGACCAACTATAAGGGAAAAATTACAAGTCATATAAACTTAAACGACAATCAAAGCAGCAAAGAAACATACCATATTGAAATAAGCACAGACGATCAGCCCGCTTACCAGCCCGGAGATGCTATTGGGATTTATCCTGATAATAAAACTGAAGTGGTAGCCAAAATCATTGCGCTTTCTGGCATTGATCCTTCAAGGAAAGTATCAACAGCTAAATCTACAGATTCAGTACAGGTCCTACTTAAGAAACACTTAAGTATTAGTTATTTGTCAGGTACCATTGTGCAGAAATATGCTCGTATTATCGGAACTCAAATTCCTGATACTCGAATCGATTTATTGGACCTTCTTCGCATCTATCCTGTGAAAAATCCTGATCAGTTTGAAGATGTAGTTAAAATACTTAATCCACATACACCGCGCTTATATAGTGTTGCCTCCTCACCCAACGCTCATTCTAACGAGGTACATTTAACAGTGGCGAAAAATACTTTTGAAGTCAATGGTGAAAAACGAATTGGCTTGTGTAGCGATTTTCTTTGTGAACTCAAAGAGGGTGATTCTCTGAATTTTTATATACACAAGAATAACAATTTTAAATTACCATCTGGCGATAAAGATATTATTATGATTGGACCAGGTACAGGAGTTGCGCCTTTCCGTTCGTTTGTTGCCGAGAGAGATGCTACCGGAGCCTCAGGAAGAAATTGGTTGTTCTTTGGTGATCGTAATTTCACCACAGACTTTTTATACCAAACCGAATGGCAGCAATATAAGGCAACCGGGTTACTTACCAAGATAAACCTAGCATGGAGCCGCGACACAGCCAGGAAAAATTACGTGCAGCATGAGCTGAAAAAAGAAGCCAGCGAATTGATGCAATGGATTGATGGCGGAGCCTATGTTTATATCTGTGGAAACAAAGACCCCATGAGTATTGATGTAGAAGCAGCCCTCATAAACATAGTCAGCGATCAGAAAAATATTTCTCAAGAGGAAGCAATACAATTTTTAGAAAATCTGGGTGAGCAGGGCCGCTATGTAAAAGATGTCTATTAACCCATTCCTTAAATATAAAAACGATATTAAACGGAACATCATGTCAAAAAAAGAGTCAACTCCATTATCAGCTGTAGAGCGTATAAAACGCGAGAGCCAAGGATTGCGGGGAACCATCCATGATAGTTTAGCAGATGCAATCACCGGGCAGGTACAGGAAGACGATACACAGGTCGTAAAGTTCCATGGCATGTATCAGCAAGATGATCGAGATGTGCGCGAAGAAAGAGCCAGGAAAAAATTGGAAAACTTATATTCCTTCATGATACGACTACGTCTGCCGGGTGGTGTGCTTACGGCAGAACAATGGATGGCTACTCATCATATCGCAGGTGAACATTCAACAGGTGTTATTAAGATTACAACGCGACAAACCATTCAATTGCATGGTATTCTAAAATCACAGATCAAACCTACCATACAATCATTTAACGCAGCCCGGCTGGACAGCATTGCAACCTGTGGGGATATCAATCGCAACGTAACTTCAAATGCACTGCCATCTCATTCACCATTGCATCAGCACGTACATGCTTATGCGGATAAGATCAGTACTCTTCTGATGCCAAAAACACGAGCCTATTATGAGATATGGCTGGATGAAGAATTAGTGGAAGAAAAAAAGGATGAAACGGATCCACTATACGAGGATCGCTACCTGCCTCGCAAATTAAAAATTGGTATCGCCATTCCCCCAAACAACGATGTAGATGTGCTCACTAATGATATTGGCCTTATTGCTATCACTGAAGGTGATGCATTAAAAGGATTCAATATCGCCATCGGTGGTGGTTTATCTTTTACACACGGCAACGATGCCACTTATCCACGATTAGCCACCGTGGTTGGCTTTACAGATACGGAAGAAAAGACATTGAAAGCAGTATATGAAATTTTAACCGTTCAGAGAGACTTTGGAAATCGTAGCGATAGAAAGCAGGCCAGATTAAAATACACGGTAGACAGACTTGGTGTTGACGGATTTAAAAGCGAATTGGAGAAGCGAATTGGATTTAAACTGGAAGAAGCAAAACCCGTTTCCTTCACACAGCGCAAAGATGATTTTGGCTGGAGCCAAAGCAAAGATGGATTATGGCATTACACAGCATTTGTTGAATGTGGTCGAATCACCGATGAAGGAAATGTAAACACGAAAACTGCGCTATATGAAATAGCAAAGCTGAATAAATCTTCATTCAGGTTTACGTGTAACCAAAATGTGATCGTTGCAGACGTGAAAGGAGATGCTAAAAAAATCATCGATGATTTACTGAGCCATTATGGTGTCAAACAATTTACCCAAACATCATCACCGATTCGGCTTAGCAGTTTAGCCTGTGTGGCATTTAATACTTGCCCGTTGGCATTGGCCGAAGCCCAACGCTACATTCCCTCATTGATCACTAAGATTGAACCTCTATTGGATAAGCACAAATTATCACAAGATGATATTATTTTACGTATGACGGGCTGTCCGAATGGATGCGGGAGAAGTACAGCCGCTGAAATTGGATTTGTTGGCACAGCATACGGCTTATACAATCTTCACATTGGTGGAGATCGGTTGGGGTTACGCCTTAATAAAAAGTTTAAGGAAAACTTAAATGAAGATCAAATACTCCAAACATTAGATGAGTTGTTTCAAGTATTCGCTAAGGAGAAAACCAAAAATGAAACATTCGGTGACTTCTCATACTATAAATGGGTGGCTTCAAATTAATTAATCGCGCTATGGATTCAGGAATTGTGATAACAACAGCATGGTGAAACAAAATATTTCCATAGGAGAACCTGAGGTGAGTACAAAGAAAAATAACTTATATCCCATCTTCCTGAAGCTAGATGAACTAAATGCTTTGGTGGTAGGCGGTGGTAATGTTGGACAGGAAAAGGTAAATGCGTTACTTTTTTCATCTCCCGATGCCAATGTAACAATTGTTGCACCTGTTATTAAAACCGAACTAAAAGAAGTCATTAAACACCATACCACTTACAAAATCATTGAACGTAAGTTTGAAGATCAGGATTTAGATGGAAAAGATATTACCATACTCGCTACCGATGACAAGGAATTGCATAAACACATTAAGCAACTAGCGCGGAAAAATGGTATTTTATGCAATGTAGCTGATACTCCAGAGCTCTGTGATTTCTATCTGAGCAGCGTAGTGAAAAAAGGAAATTTAAAAATAGCCATCAGCACCAACGGTAAATCACCCACTATTGCTAAACGCTTAAAAGAAACATTTAACCAGGCTCTGCCCGATGAGATCGATCAAGTGCTGGATAACATGCAGAGCATTCGCAACAAACTGAATGGAAACTTTACTGAAAAGGTTAAAAAGTTAAATCGCATCACCAAGCTTCTGGTGGAAAGTGACCAAGTAGAAAGAGAAAAACGAATACGAAAAATAGCTACCTACTCAATACTATCATTCGCATTGATGCTGGTCGGGCATTTTATCTTTTCCTATGTTCCCTTTCAACAAATGGCGGATGATTCTGTCGCCTGGTATAAAACATTAGATGATAATTTTCATTGGATGTTATTAGCTGGATTTTTAGCACAGTTAGTTGATGGTGCTTTAGGTATGGGTTATGGAGTTACCAGTGCAACCGTGTTATTGTCGACAGGTATTAGCCCAGTTGCAATCAGTGGAAGCATCCACACCGCTGAAACATTTGCCGCTGGTGTCTCAGGCTATAGCCATTATAAATTCGGAAACGTTAATAAAAAACTATTCAAAGCACTGGTTATACCTGGAGTTATCGGAGCAGTTGTGGGCGCTATATTACTGGTGTTGCTTGGCGATAAATATGGCAATCACCTACGTCCGGTAATTGCAGTTTATACATTATTTCTTGGAATAAAGTTTATCCTTAATGCTTTCAGGCAAACAAAAGTTGCTCAGAAATTTAAGCACTATAGTCTACTTGCTACCATAGGTGGTTTCTTTGATTCATTTGGTGGCGGTGGCTGGGGACCTATTGTAACCTCCACACTGATCAACAATGGACGCAGCCACAAGTATGTCATTGGCTCTGTAAGCCTTACTGAATTTTTTATTACGTTGGCTAGTGCTTTTACATTCTTTACCATGTTAGGGGTAAGTCATTGGCAAGTGATTGTTGCTTTAATGATAGGAGGAACGATAGCAGCGCCTCTTGCCGCAAAGTTGGCCGGTAAAATTCCCAAAAAGACCGCCTACTTATTATTAGGGATTCTTGTCATTTTCTGGAGTATACGAATACTCATAAAAGTATTCTGAAGATTATTCGAAATAACCAATCCAACTAAAAAAACTATATAGAATCAGAGTTGGTTTGCTACTATTTTAAAATCTCTAACCGATCAAGACTCGCGTGATACTATAGGCTATTTTTTATAGCCTGCTCGATATCTTGAATAATGTCTTGAATACTCTCAAGACCAACTGAAACACGAATTAATCCCGGTGTAATACCTACTGCCACTCGCTCTGCATCAGTTAATTTCGAATGCGTTGTCGATGCCGGGTGCGTAGCAATAGAACGCGTATCACCAAGGTTGGCAGAATGAGAAAGCATTTTGAGTGAATTTAAAAACTTGCGACCGCGATCAACACCTCCTATTATTTCGAATGTTACAATGCCGCCTCCTAACTTCATTTGCTTTTTAGCAAGTGCATACTGTGGATGAGATGGAAGAAATGGATATTTTACTTTCAATACTTCGCTGTGTGATTCTAAATGATTAGCAAGTTCCATCGCATTCTGGCAATGACGATCCATGCGCACTGCTAAGGTCTCTAAACTCTTTGATAACACCCAAGCATTAAATGGTGACATGGATGGCCCAGTATGACGAGCGAAGAACCGAACTTCTTTTATCAATTCTTTTTTCCCAAGCACAGCACCGCCAATCACTCTCCCTTGTCCATCGATAAATTTTGTTGCTGAATGGGTAACTAAGTGAGCCCCCCATTTGGCAGGGTTCTGTAAATAGGGAGTAGCAAAACAATTGTCAACATTCAATATCAGGTTGTGTTTGTTGGCCAGTTTACCTAACCATTCCAGGTCAACAATATCTAATGCTGGATTGGATGGTGTTTCCACAAAAATCATTTTAGTATTTGGCTGAATCTTACTCTCCCAGGAATCAGGATCTGCCAGATCAGCATACGTATGCGTGATATTGATTTTGGGAAAAATGACATTTAGAATCTGGTGTGTGGATCCAAATACAGATCGTGACGCCAACACATGATCACCTGATTTTAAAAGTGAAGCCATGCTGATATACATCGCGGCCATGCCCGAAGCCGTAGCAATTCCATCTTCCGTTCCCTCGAGCAAACAGAGTTTTTGAATTAACTCCGTGTTGTTAGGATTTGAAAAGCGTGTATAAATATTGCCAGGAATTTCATCGGCAAATAAAGCACGTGCCTGCTCTGCATCATCAAACACAAAGCTGGATGTGAGGTAAAGAGGCACGGAGTGTTCGCGATACGGAGTTCTCTCGCTTTGCGATCTTACTGCATCCGTTTCAAAATTTCTCTCTTCCATCTTTACTGATTAATGATTTCAAAGCTGTAGGTAACCTTTGCAGTCTTCTCCAATGTTTTTGCTACTGAACAATATTTATCAACTGAAAGCTGAACTGCTCGTTCTGCTTTCTCAGGATTGATGTTACCGAATAACCGAAAGTGTGCATGCACTTCTGTATAGAGTGCAGGTACCGCATCCTTTTCGCGCTCACCCGTCACGGTGATTTTTAAATCAATGAGTGGCTCTCTTTGCTTACGTAAAATGCCAATCAAATCGATGGCACTACATCCCCCAAAAGCCGTTAACAATAATTGCATAGGACGGAAAGCTAATTCATGTCCGCCATTGGCAGTGCCGGCATCCATAAAGATTTTGTTTCCAGCTTCATTCACCGCCTCCATATGAAAATCCTGATCGATGCGGTTGATTTCAACTTTTACCATTTCATACTATTTTTTCTTCCAAACTATACTTCCAATAACCATTGCCAAAATACTTACCATGAGCCCTGGCACCAGACTGGGCCAACCGGTCTCCATTCTCTCAAAAATAAGCCAAGTAAAAGTACCTAATACCATAGACAATAACGCGCCTACGGCAGTGGCCCTTTTCCAATATAATCCAAAGACCAGGGGTGCAAATAAGGAAACTAAACTAAGTATTGAAGACTCACCGACTAATTCATAAATATTTGAACGAACAGTGGCCATGATCGTAGCTAAAATACTAAATCCTAAAACGGAAATTCGGGTTATTGCTAACAACTGTTTGTCACTAAGTCTTCCCTTCGAAAGGGGCTTTACTAAGTTCTCGGAAAAAATAGCAGCCGGTGCTAAAATAGCAGAACTGGTTGTACTCATAATAGCGGATAAGAGTGAGCCAAAAAAAAGTATTTGCACGGGCATGGCGGCATGGCTAAGCACCATACTGGGCAGTGCCAGTTGTGCATCACCAGTAGCAAACTCAGGATACAAATGCTTAACACACAAACTAATGAACAAAGGAAGCATAGCGATGGTCAAATACATAAAGGCTGCTATGTAACACGAACGAACTGCCGTATTAACACTACCCGATGACATTACCCGTTGAAATACATCTTGCGATGGAATAGAACCTAAGCCCAGCACAGACCATGCTCCCAGATAAATTACAATGTCCTTAAAATTACTTTCAGGAAGGAAGCGAAATGTTTCTGGGTGTGTTTCATTCAACACCACCGAAATTCCTCCCGCCTTAACAGAAAGAACAATCGCCAGTACTAACAACCCTCCAATGATGATTACACTTTGAATAAAATCAGTAATGGAAATTGCCCACATACCTCCGATATAAGTATAGAAAGTGACTACCATGGCCGAAATAATAACTCCCTGCCAGACGGCCATATCGGTAACTACATTTAAAATCAATCCCATAGCAAGCAGTTGTGCTGCGATGTATCCAACATAAGAAGGAACAATGAATGCACTGGCCACTAATTCCGTTCGCTTGCCAAAACGCACTTTGAAAAAATCGCCCAAGGTGAGCAAGTTCATAGAATACAGTTTGCGCGCAAAAAATAACCCGAACAATACCAGGCAAAGGGCAGCTCCAAATGGATCTTCAATAACAGCGAAAAGCCCACCCTTTAAAAATTCAGAGGAAGCGCCAAAAACAGTTTCAGAACCAAACCACGTAGCAAATAAGGCAGAAGAACTTAACAGCAGAGGAAGGCTGCGACCTGCCAGCATAAAATCCCCTGACGTTTTCACCCTGCGCGAGGCCCAATAGCCAATCACAACGGTGACAATCAAATAAACAATAATGGAAAAAAGAAGCAATTCGGTTTATGTCAAACGTAAACCTAAAAGTAAAAAAGAGAAAGGGTAAATCAATTACTTTTTATCGGCTCTGTTAAATTGAAATGGAGAATGCTTTTTAATTTATAAACCATAATCTATCACACTGAGAAAACCAACCAAATGCCAATGACCAGATGGCGATATGTTGATGTTAATTATCAAGTGCTCCATCATCTACCCAACACGCGATGGCGTCCAGTTGCGCTGGTGGTAACTTAGCTGCATTCTTTGGCATATTACCACTCTGAACCACTCTATGTATGGCATAGGCATTTGCTTTTATGTTAGCAAAAACAGCAAAGTTACCTGGGCCAGTGCCGCCTGCTACGTGACATCCGGTTATTGCACAACTCTTATTAACGATGGTTTTTATATCCGTACTGAATTTTATATCGGATAATACTTTAATGGTTTGAGTTATTTCGCAGCCTGTCTCATCTGTTATACTAATTGGATAGCTGCCTGCTGACAGTGCACTAAATGAATTGGTAGAGGAAGCAGACCCATTATTGAACTTGTAAGAATAAGATCCAGAACCACCAGTTGCATTAATTGTGATTGCTCCGGTGTTGGTCTTACAATTGCTGTTGGTTGTTTGAACACTAAAAGCCAATGAAGATCCTTCGGGCTTTAGCGTAATGCTACTGATACGCTCACACCCATTTGCATCTGTTAGCTTCATTTGATAAGTGCCAGCTCCCAATCCTAAAAAAAACTGTTTACTACCTCTCAATTGAGCATCAATAGAATACTGATATGGCTCCTTACCTCCATTAGCTATAACTGTTATTGAACCATCATTCGAACCACAGGAGGTTGGCTCTGAAAATGCCAAACTTAACGTAAGATCTGAAGTTGTGCACTCAACCGGAACTGGTTCAATCTCGCTGGCACAACCTCCGAAGAATAAACATGCATATAATACTATGGCAACAATGCCTATCAGATTCTCAGTGAACATATTACTCAGGTCATTTAATTGATTAAACTTAAAAAATTCCTAAACCAAGTTTGCTGGTACAACATTGCTTCGACAATCGTAACCACATCCAAGGAGTTTTCCAGAACCAATAAAAAACAGATTGGTATGGCTTTTTGTTTTCCCTCCATCACAGAAATAAAACCGTTGTGGCTAATGACCCTGGAAATGCAGGAAAAGAAGGAAATGCACCGCACAGATTATCTAACCATACTAACCAAGAACGAAAGACTTCAACAAAGAAGTAGAAATTACTTTAAGCCTTAAGTTTAGGAAACCAGTAGACTATGATTACCGTAAGGATCTGATGATCGATAATAGAAAATAGCAGCAACTTGGTTTAGTGAAAAGAGTAAAATGAAAAGTAAAAAAGAGAACAATTAAATCATTTACTTTTCATCAGTTACGTTAAATTGAACAACAGAAAAAGTAAACTTTTAGCATTCACGCTATTAATTATTTAATGCCCCATCATCAACCCAGCAGGCAATGGCATCCAATTGAGTTTGGGACAACTTAGTTCCGTTCTTAGGCATGGCGCCACTCTGTGTGAGTGACTTTATTTGACTTGCGCTGGATTGTATATTACTAAACACAGTAAAAGAAGAGGGCGCAGCACCGCCAGAAACATGACACCCGCTAACAGCACAATTAGCATCAATAATACTTTTCACTTCCCCGGTAAATGTAACGCCACTTAATACCTTCGCAGTCTGTGTTATGGAGCAACCCGTGTTATCGGTGATCAAGACAGAATAACTACCGGCAGCAAGAGTATTGAATATATTGTTCGATGAAGCGGCTCCACCATTTACTTTATAAGAATAAGGTCCTGTTCCTCCTGTTGCACTAATAGTGAGCACACCTTTGGTTGTCTTACATCCACTGTCTGTTATTGAAATAGTAGCTGCCAGTGTAGACCCAAAAGGTTTTAGCGTTACGCTGCTTGTTCTCTCACATCCATTTTTATCCTTCACCTTCACTTGGTAAGTGCCTGCACTCAATCCAGTAAAATTTGCACTGGCAGCAAACGCCTGAGCATCCAGTGCAAACTGATAAGGGGCATCGCCTCCTGTGGCAGCGGCCGTAATAGAACCATCATTAGTTCCACATGAAGTGGTTTCTGAGGAAGTTAAATTCAATGTTAAGTTTGATGTTGAACAATCAAGCGGGCCAGGTTCGTCTCCGTTGGAACAATTCATAAAAAAAAATAATGACACTGAAACGATAACAATGAATCCGGTTAATTTTTTGATTTGCATATCCCTATGATTAGTTGATTCTATATTTAACACCTAGAAAAATTCCCATGCTTGATAATTGTACATCCCATTCACCAACACCCGCTAACGGAGCTTTTAAAAATGGCTCAGCTTGTAAATAGAATCGTGGCGCAATCTGGTATTGTATTCCTATTGAAAGATTGAGCATCTTAAACCATTCATTATTTTTTCTCTCTATAGTATAAGAATAGTCGCGACTACCAGAAGAGTAATCAACGGTGTAGGTGTAATTTTCTTGTAACATGATATAAGAGGAAAATCCGATACCCGCATAAAAAGAAGTTTTTAAGTGAGGTCGAAAGCGATAATAAACATTTAACGGTATATCTAAAATCTCACACGCCCCAACCATTCGGTCTGCTGTGTATTTACCATACGTTACTTCCTGATCAGAGGAATATTTTTTCATTGACCAAATTCCTCCTGTAGAGATCGACCAGCGGTTAGTTACCTGATATTCCACTAACAATGAATAATTACTACCCGTTTCTGAGGCTGACGCATAATTGATTGAAGAAAAATCAGGCGATGCGAGAGCACGCAGGTAAATGGTATGTCGATTAATAGCCATACTTATCTCCTTCCCTTCTTCGGAGTTTAATAGAACAGTGTCGGTCATAGCCTCATCCACAACTGCTTGTTGTGACAAAGTATCTACCGGATTGTCAGAAACTTTGTTTATAAATTCATTCGAATTCTTTACCTCTTGCAAATGAAATTTTGGGGCATCAAGAGGATCACTTCTATCCGTGATTAGAGTTGGTTTACTTTTTTCAACCACCTTATTATTTATCCTGAGCGCCTTGTTCAATTCTTTGCCATCAGTAACTTCGTGCAGTTGTTTTTCAATCACAGTTTCTTTTTCTACAGAAGCTTGATGGATAGTTAGTTGAACTTGATCTTGATTTTCCTTAGCGGTTGCATTTTTCTGTTGAATTGATTCTTTGCTTATAGATTTCAATATTGATTCAGATACCGAACGGTTTTCATTGAAATGAGTCCCTACCCAAACACCTGTAGAGAAAATAACAACACCTAAAAGAACAAAAGGCATCCACGCTTTCCAAGTCGTTGGTTTTGGCTGATCCAACTTCGCATTCATAGCATCCCAGGCAGCCGAATCAAAAGAAGGTTCAAAGCCTTCATCTGCATTCTTAAATATCGAATCGAGTTCCTGGTCAGTTAACTTTTTCATACGATATCCTATTCAGTGCTTCCAACATTCTCCGCAAATTTTCCCGTGCCTTGAGCAAGTTCGACTTTGATGTGCCCGCTGATATGCTCAGCATCTTTCCGATCTCTTCGTGTGTATATCCATCTATGACATGCAAATTGAAAACGGTACGATAGGCAGGTGATAACTTTTGCACCAATCCAATCAGATCCTCGTGCGAAAGATCTGTAATGGCCAGCGGTTGTGTAAAGACCGAATGAGCAAATTCAATAGGATCTTGGTGTTGGTGCTTTAATTCCTTTCGATACTGATCAATGGACGTATTAATCATAATCTTTCGAATCCAACCCTTAAAGGGAGAGTCCTGGTTATATTGATCAATTTTTCCAAACACTTTCATAAATCCGTCATTTACTACTTCTTTCGCCTCCGTCATGTTTCTTGAGTAGCGAACACAAATACTTAGCGCATAGGCATAGTAATGTTGATACAGCAAACGCTGGCTATCACGATCATTACGCTTGCAACCCTGTATGAGCAGGTGCATGAGGTTACTCCAGTTTTTAGGTTAAAAGAATCTTACACAGGACGGAATAAAAAAAGAAACGGTTGCCTTCAGTAAGTTATCTAAAAAGAGATTACTTGTTGGGTGGGCTAAAAAAGAAAATCCCCCATGGTCCTTGACCTCAGGGGATAATCTCGTCTATAGTTGGCTTTAATCTGATACTAAGGTAAGGGTCTATTAAAAAAAACCAAATTTTTAGACTGCATTATGAAAAAATATTCTGCTTAAAGTCGGTTTTTACCGTTTAATGGACTCAACCGAGTCCTGTTTTGTGGAATCAGGTGTTAAAAACTGGTCTTTAATACGCTCCTGGAGTTGGGGTTTTGATCCTGGAAAAGTGGTTCGGGAGGAAATATCATAGCTGGCATAGATAAGCAGCAAAAAGAAAATGGCGGCAACAACCAGAAATATTTTCTTCGATTTTAACATGATGTAAAACTTAAAAGGGGGCATTAAACCCCCTTTTATTTTCTTGTAATTCTGAATTACTTTATCTTCTTGGCTACTGCCTCGAATGTTGAAGGATGATTCATGGCTAAATCAGCCAGAACCTTGCGGTTCAAATCGATACCCGCCTTTTTGATTTTACCCATAAATTCTGAGTAAGACATTCCATGAATTCTTGCTCCTGCATTAATACGGGCGATCCAAAGTGTGCGGAAATCTCTTTTCTTGGCTTTTCTATCGCGATAAGCGTAGACCAAGCCTTTTTCAACTGCATTTTTTGCTACAGTCCATACGTTTTTTCTGCGACCAAAGTATCCTTTGGCCAACTCCATGACGCGCTTGCGTCTGGCACGGGATGCAACACTGTTTACTGAACGTGGCATAATTTTTAATTTTTGGCGTTGGCGGTCTTTTGTTTCAAAACACTTATCTGCCAATTACCGGGTTTAACATAGGTCCATCAAAACTTTTGTTTCAACAGACAACCAAAAAATCCGACTTGACGGATTAAGCAAGAAAGGGAAGCATTAGTTTCACGTTACCCTCGTCAACTTTCTTAACGGTGGTTGCGTGTCCTAGTCTTCTTTTCTGCTTAGTACCTTTCTTTGTCAGGATGTGTCTTTTATAAGCCTTCTTACGCTTAATCTTACCGGTTCCGGTAACCTTGAAACGCTTTTTGGCTCCTGACTTTGTCTTTAACTTAGGCATTACTTATATATTTAAATCAACTAACTACTTCTTTCCTTTTGGCGCCATCATCATATACATGCGCTTGCCTTCCAACTTTGGCAATTGCTCAACCTTACCAAATTCTTCCAGCGCCTGAGCGAATTTCAACAAGAGAATTTCACCTCTCTCTTTATAAACAATTGAACGACCTGCAAAGTGAACGTATGATTTTACCTTAGCTCCTTCTTTCAGGAAGTTTTCGGCATGCTTCACTTTAAAGTTGAAATCATGGTCATCTGTATTTGGTCCAAATCTGATTTCTTTCAAAATCGTTTTTTGGGCATTGGCCTTGATCTCTTTTTGTTTCTTCTTCTGTTCGTACTTAAACTTTGAGTAATCAATCACCTTGCATACCGGAGGATCTGCATTGGGTGATATTTCCACCAAATCCAAACCTTGTTCCTGGGCCAGCTTAATAGCAACTGATGTTGGATAAACATCCACCTTAATATTCTCGCCAACCACTCTTACCCGGGGGGCAAGAATGCGTTCGTTAACACGATAAGGTTCTTCTACTACTCTCCGCGGGCCTCTTACAAAAGGCTTTGGGCGGTTTCCACCTTGAAATATTGCCACTCTTTGGGTTTAAGTACTTAAATTTTTAAAAAATTCCGATCTGGTTCTCAGACAGGGCTGCAAATATCGCTCTTTTTTCTTTTTTTCAAAACTTTGAAATCATGACGGGAGAGCAAAATCCTTAGAAAAGGTGGCAACAAAGTCGTTAAGGTCCATTACACCCTTATCTCCTTCCCCATGCTTCCTCACGGCTACCGAATTTTCCATAGCCTCTTTCTCACCAACCAAAAGCATAAAAGGCACCTTATTTACTTCCGCATCCCTGATTTTACGCCCAATTTTCTCATTTCGCTCATCTAAAAATCCCCTTATGTCTCTCTCTTTAAGGATGTCAAGGACTTTCTTACCATAATCATTAAATCTTTCGGAAATTGGCAATACTGCAATTTGCTCAGGAGCCAGCCACAATGGGAAGTTACCAGCGCAGTGTTCAATAAGAACTGCCACAAATCTTTCCAATGAACCAAAAGGCGCACGATGGATCATTACCGGGCAATGCTTTTGATTGTCCGATCCTATGTATTCCAACTCAAATCGCTGAGGAAGTTGATAATCAACCTGAATAGTACCCAACTGCCAGCTGCGACCAAGAGCATCTTTTACCATAAAATCGAGTTTAGGGCCATAGAATGCAGCCTCCCCTTTCACTGCTACGGTCTTTAATCCACGTTCATCGGCAGCTTCCTGAATTTCGCGTTCTGCACGCTCCCATAGTTCGTCTTCACCGATATACTTGGCTTTATTTTCGGGGTCGCGGAGAGAAACCTGGGCCGTATAATTTTCAAATCCCAGGGACCTAAAAACAAATAGAACCAGATCAATTACTTTGATGAATTCACTCTTTACCTGATCAGGCCTGCAAAATATGTGAGCATCATCTTGTGTAAAGCCACGCACCCGTGTGAGCCCGTGAAGTTCACCGCTTTGTTCATAGCGATATACGGTTCCGAATTCTGCGTAACGGATGGGCAAGTCTTTATAAGATCGTGGCTTAACTTTATAAATCTCACAATGATGAGGACAGTTCATCGGCTTCAGCAAAAACTCTTCGCTTTCATCCGGTGTCTTAATCGGCTGGAATGAATCCTTACCATATTTCTCATAATGCCCGGAAGTAACATACAATTGCTTGCTACCTATGTGAGGTGTTACTACGGGTTCATATCCTGCGCGGATCTGTGCCCTACGCATAAATTGCTCAAGACGTTCTCGAAGGATGGTTCCCTTGGGTAACCATAAAGGCAAACCCATTCCCACTTTTTCAGAGAAAGCAAATAACTCAAGTTCTTTACCCAGTTTCCTATGGTCACGTTTTTTCGCTTCTTCCAGCATATGGAGATACTCTTCCAATTCTTTCTGCTTTGGAAACGTAATGCCATAAATACGCTTGAGCATCTTATTCTTTTCATTACCGCGCCAATAGGCTCCGGCAACGCTCAGAAGTTTTATTGCTTTGATTGGGCCTGTTGTTGGAATATGTGGTCCGCGGCAGAGATCAACAAAATTTCCTTGCTGATAAAAAGTAATAGATCCATCTGCAAGGCCATCAATTAACTCTAACTTATAAGGATCACCTTTTTTTGTAAAATATTCCAGTGCTTCGCTTTTGGATACATCGCTGCGCACAAACTGGTTATTAGTCCTTGCCAGTTCCAGCATTTTCTTCTCAACAGCAACTAATTCTTCGTCTCCAAAAGGGGTGTCTCCTAAATCAACATCATAATAAAATCCATTGTCAATAGGAGGTCCGATTCCAAACTTAACGCCTGGATACAAAGCCTCTAACGCTTCAGCAAACAAGTGGGCAGACGAATGCCAGAAGGCATACTTACCACCTTTATCGTTCCATGTAAATATTTTTATAGAAGAATCGGAATTGATAGATCTGCCCAGGTCCCATATCTCGCCATTTACTTCGATAGACAGCGCATTTCGCGCCAGCCCCTCACTAATGCTTTGGGCTATTTCAATTCCTTTTACGCCCAGCGGATAGTCTCTGGATGATCCATCCGGCAACGTGATTTTAACAACACTCATTATTCAGAATTTTGGACTGCAAATATGGCGTTTTCCTAGCTTGTTTTAAGCATCAACCAAGTAAAAATACAAGGATTACAATTGTATCTGCGCAGTAAAGAGGACTCCAAATTTGCGAACTCCCGGATTATCCAAGTACGATACCCGATGCACAAAATCTACCCTTAAAAATTTAAAAATGTTTTCCACTCCATAGCCTAGCTCAATGTAGGGCTTTCCATTCTTAAAATATCCGGCTGGCAGGGTTTCCTCACCCTCTGGCGTGTATTTGGAAATCAGGTTTCGATTGGATTCTCTCATTCCTCCGGATATTACGTTCGCAGTTGCTAATAGTCTCCACTTAAGTTTATTCAGCAAAGGCACCCGATTCAAAAGGAATCCTTCCAGGTATTGACGGTATTGCAGGGAGGCAAAATGATCACTGATAAATTCACCATAATTCATCAGGTTATTGGTGACAGAAGTATAAATGAACGATTCGTTACCTAAATGAAGGGATAACAATGGATAAGGCAACGTGTTGAAAACATATTCACCTGTCAGTGTTAAATATCCAACACCCAGTGGACCCGTTTTAATTCGCTTACTAAGATTAAAGCGGAGCTTATCATAATCAAAGTCACTACCAAATACTCCGGAAATCCCTTTGGTATATTTCAAGGTAAGCACGGGCCATTTTTGGGTACCTAAACTTACCCGCTCATTATCATCCATAAGAAAAACCTCATCTCTTGCATAGCGTGATTCAATGATCACCTCAGAAGTTTGAAATGTACTTAGAACCTCTTCTGGATTAGAGGGATTCAGGTATCCAAAATTAAATGTTGGGTCAAAATTCCAGGTCCTGAATGCCACTCTCTGGGAATAACCCTTAAACAATTCACGCTGAATTGACACCCGATATTCGTCCGTATAGTAACCTCTGCGGAAATAACCCCAGCGTGTGGCCGCAATAAAAAGAGGATTATCCGCCAGTGTCTCATCATCAATGCCAATTCTCAATAAATCTCTTCGGGCTCTGAAAGAAACCGTGGTCCATCGTTGTCTTGACAGGATATGCTTAATGCCCACCATGTATTTGAACTTCTCATCATCAAAACCATATGCTCCCTGCACATGATAAACCCATTTCTTGCTGTACTGATAATTGGTTCTAAAGCCCGCTTGCAAACGTACGCCTTCTATATTGTTCCAGGTTAGGGTGCTCATATAAGGTCCAACATCTATTTTACCAACTGTATAGTATCCATCTACTAAAACTTTTATGATATCAGTATACGTTTTTACAATTGGAATATTCTTTAATGTATCGATCATTCGGTACACATTTTTTTCGGTTTCACTGAGCGGCTCATGGCGAAGGGTATCCCAGTATTTCTCATCTTCATACATGCGGAAATCTTCAGCCATTTCAATATTCCTCTCATAGAAAGCGGGCTCATAGGGTTTGTTCGTAACCAAATTCTTGTTGCTGGTATAGAATTTTGCCAGCATACCTGCATTATCTTTTCCCAATTCACCCACATCAATTAAAACTCGATTTTTAATCGGAAGCCAAGGCCCTAATTCGGTCTTGACTGACTCTTGTTGCAATCTGATCTTTTCGATGAAATTAAGATTTGCCCGATCATCCATTGACGCATCAATCTGCTTGAGTGCATATTCATTTTTCGTGATCCACATGGTGCCGGTAAAGGCCAGGTCTTGCGGACTTTTCGGAAAGAAATCCAACCGGTAACAAAAATCGTCTCCCAAATAAAGACTGTCGGTAAGATCATATTCATAATAAATACGCCATCCATCAGCAATTGGAGAAACAAACTCCTTGGTTAAAATATTCAGCCAGTTCTGATAGAAATTATATTCCTGAAAGGATGAACCTACCATTTGCGTCACGGTGGTTCCATCTTCTACACCCAAGCCACTCACCTTTGTCTTCAGAATTTTTTCCTTTTTCAAGGAAGGATTGTCACGATAATAAATTTTTGAAGTACTCTCGGTGATAAATAATGGCAAAATGGGTTTCCCATCTTCGCCAGCAATCCGATCGATACTATCCAGCACTTGCGTTATCTTTTTTACAATTTTTTTCTCCCTGAATTTCTCTGAAATATTATCTACATCCACTTCAATTTTTGTGTACGTATCACATTCATAGGCCGTCAACTTTCTCTTATCATTGTTGTTCTTATTGCGCACCACATTTCTCAAGATCGCAAAGGCAGGATTCTCACCGGCATATACAATAACCTCCTGCAAACCAATTAACTCTTCAATCAGTTGAAAGTTGATAGACTGCTTTATACCACGCTTGACTGTTTTGCTTTTGGGTTTATAACCAACATAGGAGGCAATCAATGAATCGGTAGCGTTCGCAGACTTTAGCATGAAGTTGCCATCAAAGTCTGTCGTGGTGCCTATGGAAGTTCCTTTAAAAAAAACATTGACGAATGGAAGGGGATCACCGGATGCCGCATCTGTAATCTTTCCCTGAACGATTGTTTCCTGTGCCCATAATCCACTACTACTGAATAGCAGGCATAACAAACAGAGTAATGCTTTAATAAAATACGGGTTAGTTGGTTTCACAGAACAGGAACAAATACAAAATTAAGAATTTATACGGACGAGTGAGGGAAAGGTAGACAGGCAGGATTTTTTTATTCGAAATCAAAGACTAAGTGGTTCTTTTTCACCTAAATGGCTAGGTTCTGTACCTAAAATGTAAAGATCCAGAATAGCTTTTGCGCGCGCCACATATTCACGCAAATATACTTGAGCAGCAATTTCTTGTGTTGGCTCTTGCGCCACCAACGCAACGGCATCCATATGGTAGTAATTGCTAATAAACAGGGCCCTGTAGCTATGAAAAGGCTGGGTAATGATGATGATTGTACTCTGGCCGAAAATTTCTTTGCATCGGACAATCGAATCTAACGTGCGCAATCCCGCATGATCCAGCGTAATGGCTGAAGGTGGCACGCCTTGTTTCATTAATGCCTTTTTCATTTCCAAAGGCTCATTATAGTATCGGGTGCGATTGTCTCCACTCAATATAAAATGACTGACCTTACCATTCCGGTAAAGTTCAGCGGCAGTAGCGATTCGATTTGCGAAAAATGGATTGGGCACTCCGCTAATCATACGGTGACTGGTACCTAAAACCAACGCCACACCACCTTTCTGCAGCTGTTGCTGATCATCCAACACTTTTGATCGCGTGCTTAACACAACCAAAAGATTCGAAGCAACGACAAAAATTATTAAAAATGATAAGCCAATAACCGCACCCCTCAACACTCGTTTCCAGAAATTCATTGACAGCCAGATTAAGACCTGGTAAATTTACATAATTGACTTCAGAAATTCTTTTTCCATTATTTCTGCGTTTCTTACCATCTTTCTCAGCCATCTAAGCCTTAAGTCATCCTTCTCTTCTTCCGACAATTGCCAGTTTACTTCAGAACTGCGCAATGCAGGCACCAATGAGTTAATACAAATGGCTGCGCTTACCGAAATATTTAAACTTTCTGTAAAGCCATACATGGGAATATTAATCTTCATATCAGCATTCTCCAACGCATAAGACGAGGTGCCATGTAATTCGTTGCCCATCACAATGGCAATTTTATCATGGACAGAAAGTTCATGAATAGAAGTGCCTTCCGGAGAAGGGTCTGTGGCTGCTATTTTATAACCATTTGCCCTTAACATTTCAAAGCAGGCCTCGGTGTTGTTTCTCAACTTGCCTTTATGTCTGATTAAATCAACCCATTTATAAGAACCCTTCAGCACCCTTCGGTTAACGGTATATGTACTATCATTTTCAATGATGTGAACATCCTGGATGCCCATGCACTCACATGTGCGAATGACAGCGCTCGCATTCTGAGATTGATAAATATCCTCCAGCACCATGGTGATATGTCTGGTACGTTGATCCAACACTTTCTCAACAAATTCTTTCTTATGATCGCTGACAAAGCGCGAAAAGTACTCGCACAGCAACTTGTTTTTATCTTTTTCTCCCATAAACAATTGCTTAGACAAGCTGTTAAAAACGTAAAGTACATAAAGATGAATGACTCAAAAAAATATTTGATTATTGGCGCCAGCTCTGGCATTGGTGCTGCCCTGTTAAACGTATTAAACGCTGACCAACATCAGGTAATCACAGCATCGCGAAGAGATGTTTCTGATTCTTATACTCATATTCCTTTTGATATCACTAAAGATGAATTGAATTTGAGTTTGTTACCCGATTCCCTGGATGGCTTAGCTTATTGCCCTGGCTCAATCAATCTCAAACCCTTTCATCGCATTACTGATCAGGAATTCATAGACGAATTTAATTTGAATGTCATTGGCGCAATCAAAGTGGTCAGGAGTGTATTACCACGTTTAAAAAATTCTCAGCAGTCATCTATCGTTTTCTTTAGCACCATCGCTGTTCAGCAAGGTATGCCTTTTCATTCATCCATTGCTGCGGCAAAGGGAGCGCTGGAAGGACTTACTCGCTCTCTCGCTGCCGAGTTCGCTCCTAAAATCCGTGTCAATTGCATCGCCCCATCATTAACAAATACCCCACTGGCCGCGCGACTTCTTTCATCAGATGAAAAGAAAAAGACTTCGGATGAAAGACATCCATTAAAAAGGATTGGTGAAGCGGAAGATGTTGCCCGGCTCACAGCATTTCTATTATCTCCACAATCGGCCTGGATCACCGGCCAGGTCATCCATGCCGATGGAGGACTTTCTACCCTTCGCCTGTAAACAGGCACCTTACCGAACATTTTCGGATTTTTTGTACTTTTGGGGTTTACTAATTCAAGAATGCTCAAAACATCAGCTCTAACGGTTCTTTTACTTCTTTCTGCAACGTTATATGGTCAAAACGCAGGCATTTGGCTGTCTGAGGTACCTTATAGAAATGAGTATTCAGAAATAATTTCAAATCTGTCAAAGAGTTTTATTTTTCAAATCCCACAAGGAAATACACCAGAGCCAGAACTAGCCTGGAAGAATTGGTCTATGGTAGAAAATTTCACCTTTGGCAAAGACCGCGGTGACCTTCCTATGATTGTGGATCTCGATGCGCTTCACCCCTACTTCCGTGATAAAGTGACTATGTTGATCGCGATGTGCAAAGCGAAAGGAATTGAGCTGGCTATCGTAGAAAGTTATCGCACTCATTCGAAGCAAAATGAATATAAATCAATGGGTAAAAATTATACACGCTCCGGTGGCGGAAAGTCCAAGCATCAATACGGGCTGGCTGTAGATGTTGTGCCGATGATTGACTCTGTGGCGCAATGGGACAACACTAGATTATGGCGCAAAGTGGGTGTCATTGGCGAACAACTTGGTTTGCGCTGGGGCGGAAGATGGAAAAGCTTATACGATCCCGGACATTTCGAGTGGACGGGTGGATTGAGTAGTTCTCACCTTTCTATGGGGCAATGGCCACATTTACCTAAAGCATATAACTACCCCTGTCTTGACGAAGAGCTGATACAGCTTACTGAATATTGGAGAGCCTTGGAGATTGATCAATCTGCCATCACAAGAAAACAAACTACTTCAACTAAAATGAACTGAGGCAATGTCTTGTGCAAAAACTACTCGTTTAGAAACCTGAATAGTCCTTTCTGATTTTTCTAATCTTTCAAAACCCTCATCTCCACTCTTCTATTTTTCGCCCTCGCTTCTTCCGTGTTTTCTTTGGCTATGGGTTTAGAACCTCCAAATGCCTTTGTCTGCACCCTACTCTTGCTAATTCCTTTTGACGTTATATATTTTTTTATAGCATCTACCCGAGACTGAGAGAGTTTCATGTTTGCCTCTGGATTCCCCACGTTATCCGTGTGACCTTCAAGCTGAATCTCTACTTTAGGACTATCCTTCATCATGGCAACCAGCTCATCCAATTCCTGAAATGATTTAGGATTGATCACCGCTTTGCCTTGCTCGAAGATCAGGTGATTAAGGATTATGGTTTCACCTTTGGATGTTAATGCGATGTCACGCGTGATCACGTTGTTAACAGACTCTTTAGGATCTACGATGACGGTGCTTGGTATATAGCCTTCAGCCTCCGCAGTAATCTGATATTTGGCCGAACCAAAAATTAAAAATGAATACGTGCTGTCATTGAATGAACCGGAGATACCACCCGTTGGATAGCTATGATAAGTAATTCTGGATTTCAAAAATTTTCCTCTGATCGCATCCTTCACATTTCCTTTTACTGTAATGTTCTGCGCGAACCCGGTATACGCCATTAACAAAATAAAATAAATAAGTAGTTTTTTCATTTCGCAAAACAAAGAAAAAGAAAAGGAACAATCAAATGAAATATGACAAGTCACTGACTTAAGCGCTAACCTGATACAATTCAAGTTTAATGAATGATCTTATTGCCTGAAGTTGGAGATCAAATTAGCCGGCTTTGTCATAATACAACCTGCGGAAGTTTTAAAGGCTACATTCAAACGATCTGTATTAATGAGGCACACCGCGGAAAAAGATTAGGAAAAAAACTCTTGTGGTTTTGCGAGGAGAAAATTTTTAAGATCCCTCCCAATATCTTTATCGGTGTTTCCTATTTTAATGAAGGTGCTATTAAGCTGTACTTTGAATTTGGCTTCACCTGCATAGGCGAACTGCATAACTTTGTGAAGCAAGGGTTTACCGAACTCCTACTCAGAAAAACCATTGGTCCGATAATTTGACTAACAAAGATCTCAAATTCAAAATTGAATTTGTGCTGGATTCTTCGGAGTTTTATAGAGATTAGAAAAAACCAGAGTTGACTCAATTATAAAGTTACTAATATGAAATACACCTATTTATTTATCATCACGCTGATCAGTTCACTTTCTGTGTTGGCACAAATACCTTCTGCTGAAATACAAATTAAAACTGCCGTGCACGCAGCACCTGAAGAAAAGCGCGCAGGCGCTATGGTATATGGCTATGATGCCAAAGGTAAATTTGTTGTGCTCAGAAAAGGCACCAACGAAATAATTTGTCTGGCTGACAATCCCAATCAAAAAGGGTTTAGTGTATCGTGCTACCATCAGGACCTGGAACCCTTCATGGCACGCGGAAGAGAATTAAAGGAGGCGGGAAAAACCACGCAGGAAACCTTCGACATTCGCGAAGCGGAAGCTAAGTCGGGAAAGCTGGTGATGCCGAAGCAAGCTTCCAACTTGCAGGTCTATTCTGCCACTGACGAAAACTATAATGTCAACACGGGTGAAGTCACGAAAGGAAGTTTCAGGTATGTAGTGTACATTCCGTGGGCTACAGCGGCTAGTACGGGACTCCCAACAAAACCCGAAGCACCCGGTATGCCATGGATCATGAACCCCGGAACACATCGCGCGCATATTATGATTGATCCGGTTACCAAGGATTGAGGTGACTTACTTATCTTAATAGTAGCGGATGGTGCGTTTTCACTCGCATGGTTACATTCAATGGAAGTAAGGTGCAGTTCACAGGTTGTGAGGGCACCCATAACTGGAGTAACAGGTGAGTTCTTCATTCGTGCGGGTACATTCAACAATAGTGTAGGGTCCCTTCTCCTGTCCTGCGGGTATTCGTAATAGTAGTAACAGGTGAGTTCTTCATGGTAACGAAGAGTTAGCCGATGATATGATGAAATTGCTGACTCGTCACGCACGCTGCGAAAAAAAATGAGACTAAAATCGAATAAATTAATTTGAAAAGGCCATCGGGCCTTTTTTTATATCCCATATCCAGGATTAGTCTATAGGAACTTTATGCAGAAAGAACCTATTTATTGACGGCAACCGTAACAGCCTTACCTTCCTTTACTTCTAGATTACAATAAGAATACGGCCGTCCATGATCATTGCCTTTAGCACATTTATTTTTGATCCCATCAACAAATAAGAATTGATGGTTGCCAGCAATGCGTGCACTCCATGTTATCGTTGATCCACTTTGATTAGTGAATGTTGTAGCGTATTGACCTACGTGCCTGATCGAAACTTTGTTGGACAGCAACGGAACGTCATTCATCTCAGCCCAGTCATTCTCCTTTTCCAATCTTGATATAGTAGAAACCTCATTGGCTGAAGCAGCAACATCTATACCCATCAATCCACGCGTCACATGTTCAATGATTGTGAAAGAATTTTCCGGATAATCACGCCTTTTATTTTCAGCATTGCCAAGATCGATAATCAACTTCGATGCAAGATTAGAGTAACCATTTTCATAAAAGATGATGGGTAAATAGGATTTTAATTCAACAATCAGTTTCTGAAAATTTGCACGATAATCTTCGGTCAACTTTTTGATTTTGGCCGGATCATCAATGGCGTTATAGTATAACAGGTAATGCAGATAGGCCTGATTGTCTTCCACCATGAAATAATCGAATGTTTTATCGGCATACTGGATGGAGCGGTATTCTTGCTTTTCTTTATCCCACCAAAATTCATTAAGAAATTGTTGCTCTCTTTTGGCTTTCTGGAAATACTTATTTGCTTCTGCGGATTGACCGGATTGTTTTAGTATTTCTGAATAGGCATTGTAAGCGGCAATAATGGAACCGGACATATCTATTCCAAGAATTGTTTCACCTCTGCCTCCTTCATTGTAGGTAGGAATACCGCGACTAGTACCAAACCTACTTGCCATATTATTATGCATTGCGCGACTGCGTTTGGTGATCTTATCGTAGCTCAGGTGCCAATGATCTACATATTCGTTCATGCTTAACGCATAAAACTTTTTGAATGCCGGATCTTCGAGGTAAGTCTTATCGCCTGTCCAGTTAAATAAACGATGAGCATTATAGATGACATCAAAATTAGCGGGTAGGTTATACCAGAAGTCTTTGTCGTTTTGATAGTCGACCGGTGCCGGTTTGTTGTAGCGGTTGATTTCCCAATACGAACAATAGTTCTTTTCCACACTAATGTTCTCCGCAAACTTTTGAAACATATTCAGGTTGTGTTTACCTAATCCTAAAATTTGTGCACCAATGGCCTGATGTGAAACATCGCGCATACAAAATGCCTCACGGTTGGGAAGGGCCGCTTCATACCAATATCCTACCGGATCTGATCCATCATGAGCAAAGGATAGTGCTTTGTTTTTGGCCCAGTCAAAAGCCTGGTTTAGTTCGGTGTTATTGCTTGTGAAGGTTACCTGACTTTGGCCTTGCGAGGAGATAGTTAAGAAGAGGATTGATAAAAGTAGGGATCGCTTATACATTCATTTTCTATTTAATCAGGTTAGCAGGAAGAAAGGCGAAAATAAGAAAAGCGCCATCGCATCCGAAAAATGCCATGACGCTTTGATCTCAGAATCCCAATAATCACAAATCAAACTCAATCGAATCACCCTCAGTAAACGTCCTGCCACTCTCCTCCTCATCTTCCGACCTCTCCACTTCTGACTCCTTACTTCTTTCTTCTCTTCAAAGAGATATGCTTGCCCTGCTTCTTCCTTAATCAGAAAAGTTCATTTCAATTGAACGTCTTCTTCGAGTGCAACACGCTGTAGCTGATTCTGTTTTTAATTTCAGATAGTGGGAGCTTTGATTTTAATTTAGGTGGATCGATATCCGGATCAATATCATCAAAATAGTTGATAGCTTTGAGCGCAATCAATGGGTTGTAGTTCGGGTATTTGATCCTATAAAAATGAATCATCTGCGAGAGTGAGAAATGCTCTAGCAAAAAGTAGATATCAATAAAATCTTTTAACCGTTTGCCTGAGTTGCTGATAGTATTCAACTTCATCGCAGCAATGTCTTCTTTCGAAAGATAAGTTATGCCTTCTTCGGTGATGGGTGGAAGAACAAGCGGATAGGAATGACAAATGAAGTCTACCTTTATGGTATTGATTATTGAAAGTAACGTGTTCTGGGTAGAAAATGTAGGTTCAATTGAAAATCCCTTCTCCAGGAATTTTAATAAAGATTCCGGAGTAAAATCATTTTTTGTAAACAGGTCGATATCAATTGAGTTTCGATGGCCGAGTTGCAACGCTAAAGCAGTTCCACCAACCAAATAGAACTCTTTTAATTCTGGTAGCGCTTGCAATTGCTGGATGAGACCAATAGTATCGGGTCTTACTATAAATGGATCTTTATGCAGCATGTAAGAAATCAGATTTCAAAAAGAATCTTGAAAAATCTTTTCCACGTTTATCTAATTGAGCGCTCCATTCGATTGTATCTATGATTTTCTCCTCACCGTAGTAGTTCAAAATTTCACGCCATTGATCCAGATTACCCCGTTCCAAAACGCGCTCAATCACAATTTTATACGACTTGTCGAAATTGAACGTATCGAGATCATACTCCCATAATAAATTTCCTGGGATGTTTGGTCTGGTCTTCATTTAATTGTCTTTATCGAACTATAAAAATACAAAAAATAGGAGACTTTTTCCGTGTGTTGTTGGTCGCTGTCGAACAACTTTCCTATAGATGATTCCCATCCCGTGGTCTCTGCATAACCATCACAAATCAAACTCAATCGAATCACCCGAAGTAAATGTTTTATTTTCCGGCTTCTCTTCTTCTGTCTCCTCAGCCTCTTTCTTCCTACTCGTTACTTCTTCTTCTTTGCTTTCCCCGAAGAGGCTGGCTTGCTCGGCTTCTTTTTGCTTTGGGCTTTTGGCTTTGGGCGGCTGGCCGTTGACGAGCGGCCCTTGATCTTTTTGTTTGGGCTCACCGAAGAGGGCGGCCTGGCCGTCTTCTTCAATGATGATTTCTGGCTCGCTTTCTTCTGAAGTCTCTGCGCTGTTAGAGTCTTCTTCGTTGCTATATTTTTTTTTTGGCGACTCAGTACCCTTTCCGGTTCCGGTCGCCTTTGAAGTTGTTTCTTCATCGCCATCATCTCCATCTTCTGGACTACCATCTTCCGGTTCATCCAACGGTTTCACTTTCGTGACTTTGAATTGCGACAGTCGGTTACCCATCGCCTTCCAGCCTTTCACATCAATGATCTCTTCCAGGTTGATGACTTCGGTTTCTTTGTCCTTGCCTTTTCCTTTCACCATCTCCACTTCTACTTCTGGAGTGTCGGATGTAGTGGCAAACTCCAGGCGCGATCCAATACCTTCAGAGATAAACAAAAACTCTTTATCTAATGTGTTCGTCTCAATCAGGAAGCGCTTAACGATATAGAGTTTACTTTCTCCATCTACATATACAGCAGAGATAGCTTTCTTGGGATTGAACTTCTCTACCAGGATTGTTTTCTCTGGTTCATAGCGATTGGTGAGTTCGTAGTTGGTGATTTTGTACGTTCCACTTTTCGTGATGGCCAGAATCTGATCATCTCCATCAAATTTACCTACATACTTGCCGCGTTTATCTTTATTCAATCGGCCAGAGGCTTCATCAAACCACAAATCCAATCCGCTTAACGTAGAACCTTTCGCTTCTTTAAAATCAACTTTGCGCACCGGGTATTTGGTGATCGTATTTCCTTTTGCACCACGACCTTTGATTTCCAATTCCGAGAAATCGAAATCAAAAATCTTTTTGCGTGCTGTGCTTGCCTGGCTCAACTTTACTTCAACGATTTCAGCCTCACCATTCGGGTTAGCGCTGAGATAATGAACTTTACTATTCGGGTTACCCTGATCTAAATTATATTCTTTATCACGAATGATAGCTGGCATAGCAAAGCGCTTAGCGAACGTAGTTCCCGATTTGCCATCGCTGTATATTAAATTATACACCATGCGCTCATCGCCTTTCTTCCACACACCAATGTGCAGAATATCTTTACCCATGAACTTGCGTTCACCAATGCGGCTCACCAGTGCTTTGCCGTCTTTGCGGATCACAATGATGTCATCGAGTTCAGAACATTCACAGAGGTATTCGTCCTTACGCATGCCATAACCTACAAAACCATCTTCGCGATTCACATACAACTTCTGGTTGTTGGCAATTACCTCTGTAGCGGTTACCGACTGGAAGCTCTTGATCTCCGTTTTGCGTTCGCGGCCTTTGCCATACTTCTCTAATAAGTTCTGGTAATAGGCAATCGCATACTCCGTAAGATGCTTGAGGTGATGAAGGGTTTGCTTCAATTCATTCTCCAGGTCTTTCAATAAATCGTTGGCCTTGAACGTATCGTATTTAGAAATACGCTTAATGCGGATTTCGAGTAAGCGAAGAATATCATCACGGGTGATTTCGCGATAGAATTGCTTTTTGTATGGCTTTAAACCTTTGTCGGTGGTGGTGATGACATCTTCAAAGGTCTCGCAATTTTCAATGTCGCGATAAATTCTGTTTTCGATGAAGATCTTTTCGAGGGAGGAGAAAAGAATTTTTTCCATCAACTCTCCCTTTCTGATCTCCAACTCCTGCTTCAACAGCTTCATCGTTTGCTCGGTGTTGTATCGCAGGATATCATTCACCTTCATGAACTGAGGCTTGTCCTCCACAATCACACAGGCATTCGGTGAAATGGAAACTTCACAATCCGTGAAGGCATACAAGGCATCAATGGCAATCTCAGGAGAAAGTCCAGCCTGCAGGTGAATCTGAATTTCCACATCCTTAGCTGTATTATCGACTACCTGTTTTACTTTGATCTTACCTTTCTCACTCGCCTTGACTATAGAATCCATCAATGAACTGGTGGTTGTTCCGAATGGAATTTCATGAATGGCCAATGTCTTCTTATCAATGATGTCAATCTTGGCGCGTACTTTAATCTTTCCTCCACGGATGCCCTGATCGTATTCCGTAAAGTCGGCAATACCTCCCGTAAGGAAGTCAGGAAAAATTTTAGGGTTCTTTCCCTTCAATACATCAATCGATGCCTTGATCAACTCACAAAAGTTGTGTGGAAGAATTTTGGTTGACAACCCTACTGCGATGCCTTCCACACCTTGTGCAAGGAGTAATGGAAATTTCACCGGCAACGTGATCGGTTCTTTCTTGCGACCGTCATACGACAACTGCCAATCTGTAGTCTGCGCATTATAGGCTACATCCAGGGCAAACTTTGACAAGCGTGCTTCGATATAACGAGGAGCGGCTGAACTATCTCCGGTGCGCACATCACCCCAGTTACCTTGTGTATCGAGTAATAAATCTTTCTGACCAATGTTTACAATCGCTTCACCAATGGCGGCATCACCATGTGGGTGATATTGCATCGTGTTACCAATCACATTCGCCACTTTATTGAAGCGGCCATCATCCATCTCTTTCAGGGAGTGCATGATCCTGCGCTGCACGGGTTTCAATCCATCTTCAATGCGCGGCACGGCACGCTCCAGAATTACATACGAGGCGTAATCTAAAAACCAGTTTTCGTAAAGACCATCCAAAGAAACTAAGCCATGAACGATGTCTCCATTTTCATTTCTAACTGATTTGTCTGTAATTGCTTTCTTCTTACTCATTCTACCTGTTGTTAGTTGTTAGTTGATCGTTGTTCGCCATCAATGATCAATAACTTATGATTCTATTTCTTCTTTTTCTGTGGCTTCGATCACATCTAATTCGAAGCGTAGGTTTTCGATAATAAACTCCTGGCGGTCGGGTGTGTTTTTGCCCATGTAGAACTCCAGAATTTTTTGCAGGTGTTTTTCCACATCAATGCGCACCGGTTGCAATCGGATGTCTTCACCGATAAAGTTTCCAAACTCTTCAGGTGAAATTTCTCCCAACCCCTTAAATCGTGTGATCTCCGGTTTGCTTCCAAGTTTACTCACGGCAGCTTGTTTCTCTTCCTCGCTGTAGCAATAATGCGTTTCCTTTTTATTACGAACTCGGAATAACGGAGTCTCCAATATATATACGTGGCCAGCTTTTACTAAATCAGGAAAGAATTGCAGGAAGAATGTCATCAATAACAATCGGATGTGCATTCCATCCACATCGGCATCGGTCGCTACAATTACTTTGTTGTAACGAAGTCCTTCAAGACCATCCTCAATATTCAATGCATGTTGAAGAAGGTTGAACTCTTCATTTTCATACACCACTTTTTTGGTAAGGCCAAAACAGTTGAGCGGCTTACCACGCAAACTGAATACAGCTTGTCTTTCCACATCGCGTGATTTAGTAATGGATCCACTCGCAGAGTCACCCTCGGTAATAAAGATCATTGACTCGGCACCCTTCTCTCCTTTTTCATCATCGAAATGGAAACGGCAGTCGCGCAGTTTCTTATTGTGCAGGTTGGCCTTCTTCGCTCTTTCATTCGCCAGTTTTTTGATACCGGCTATTTCTTTGCGCTCACGTTCCGATTGCAAAATGCGCTTGAGCATGGCATCCGCCACGATAGGATTTTTATGCAGGTAAATCTCCAACTCCTTAGAGACAAAATCTCCTACAAAGTTCTTAACTGTAGCACCATCGGGTGCCATGTTCATCGAACCCAGTTTTGTTTTGGTCTGCGATTCGAACACCGGCTCTTGTACACGAATGGCAACAGCCGCAACAATACTGGAGCGGATATCCGCTGCATCAAAATCTTTTTTATAAAAATCACGCACACCCCGAACAACACCTTCGCGGAAAGCCGCTAAGTGTGTTCCTCCTTGTGTCGTGTTCTGTCCGTTAACGAAGGAGTAATATTCTTCTCCGTACTGACTGCCATGTGTAAGCGCTACTTCAATATCATCACCCTTAAAATGAATGATCGGATAGCGAATATCTTCGGCATCGGATTTCTGTTTTAGCAGATCAAGTAGTCCGTCTTTAGAATAAAATTTCCGTCCGTTGTAATTGATCGTTAGACCGGCATTTAGAAAAGCATAGTTCCACATCAGGTCATCCAGGTATTCCGGGATGAAGTGATAATGTTTGAACATGGTGTTGTCCGGTTCGAACTCAACCAGGGTACCGTTTCTTTCATCGGTTTTTGATTCTTTCGGATCGGCAGTTAATACACCTTTTTTAAATTCCGCAAGTTTAGTTTTGCCTTCACGGAAAGCCTGTACTTTAAAATAATTAGAAAGTGCATTTACTGCCTTCGTACCAACACCATTCAATCCCACTGATTTTTGAAACGCTCCGGAATCGTACTTGGCGCCTGTGTTGATTTTAGAAACTACGTCCACCACCTTACCCAACGGTATGCCGCGGCCATAGTCACGCACCATCACATGCTGGTCGGTGATTTTCACATCGATGGTTTTTCCATAGCCCATCATGTGTTCATCGATACAGTTATCGATTACCTCCTTCACGAGCACATAAATACCATCATCTTTGGCAGAACCGTCTCCAAGCTTGCCAATGTACATACCCGGACGCAGCCGGATGTGCTCTCGCCAATCGAGTGATCTGATACTCGATTCATTGTATTCTATCTCCTTCGCCATGTTATTAATACCGTTTAAAAAATCGCGCAAAGTTTAAAAAATCAACCTGAACTTCCATTGAAAAATTTCAATTCACGGTTGCTAAACACTGATTTGAAGTGATTCAAAAAATACCTCAGACTCAAATCACATCTAAGAAAGCAATTTTTACGCTAACTACAAGCATGAAAATTGGTTGCAGCCTACAAAAAATCATAAGGTGAATTGCAATAAGTGATTGATTTTCAGAAATCAAAACTCGCTCAGAACAATCAAATTATTATGAAATAACTTTTCTATACAAAAGAAAAACGGGCCAGCTGACCATCCAGATACAAAGTAAAATCAGGCTTCCGTACATGGCCGGGCCCATATTGCTGAAATCATAACGATCGCCCCCGTTGAAAATATGAATAAACCCCAGTGAGGTGAAAAAGAAGAAATTAAAGGTGACAATAAGACCATAAAACCATGAACTAAAACTCTGATCTCCATTGCTTAACAGTTTACTCACCACAAACACCAGTACATTGACCACTGCAAAAAGGATGATGGAAGAGAAAAAGAAGCCATTGCGGGAAATGGAAAGGCTACCCTCTGATTCTGAGAGTACTACCTCCTCAGGAAGACCTGCATACACATAGAAAAACACCACGAACAGGGCCAATAAGGAAAAGAACCATACTCCTTTGAATATCTTTAAGATCATGTGTTTAAATTTGTGCGCAAAACTAACTGATATTTTAGATTTGATCCTGCCTCATATCGGCTCTGTTCTAAAATTTTGAGGGGTCGCACCTGATAAACGTAAATTAAACATGAAAAATCTGGCCTGGATTGGTCTTTCTTTATTAATCATCACCTGCGGAAAACCTCTTCCCGATCTTACTCCTATTGATCTTTCTCAATGGAAAGATGACAAAGGCGGTTGCAAGCAGCAGAGAATCAGGTTTATTGAAGAATTAAAAAATCAAAAAGATGAACTGAAAGGTCTTTCTGAAAAGGAAATCATTCAGGTTTTAGGAAGACCCGATCACAACGAACT
>JAYVTC010000040.1:0-59157 GCA_043774745.1 Cyclobacteriaceae bacterium
AAAATCGAAATCAAAAATCCTGGCAACTTTGGTTTCTTTGGTCAGGAGCTTTACTACCTGGAAAATAATAGCATCCGCTTTTTCGATTTGCTTACGGAAACAAGACATGAACTTCCTCTTCATGGCGATTTGAAATTTGCCATCGTCACTGATGAGCGAATCCTTACAGTATCCACCAAAAACAAAATCATCTTATATAACTATATCCCATAAGGCAATTAATTCCTCTTTTAACTATGTTCATTTTTGAACATCTTTGTACATATTGGCACGGAATAAATTTCAAAAACCGCGTTTTCGAACAGATCTAGTGCTGGCACAATTTTTCCTCGCGTTGCTTGACTTAAACTTATACTACTGTGAATGAAGGTGGCAAAATCCTGATGATTGATGATGATGAAGACGTTCTTCTCGCAGCCAAAATGCTGTTGAAAAAATCGAATCACCAGGTCATAATCGAAAAGAACCCGAACAAAATTCCTTTTCTCCTTAACAACGATTCTTATGATGTGATCCTGCTGGACATGAACTTCAGCAAAGACACCACCAGTGGAAAAGAAGGCTTCGAATGGCTCAAGCAAATCAAAGAAAGAGAACCCAATGCCGTAGTGATTATGATTACCGCTTTTGGCGATGTGGAAATGGCTGTAAGAGCGTTGAAGGAAGGCGCTACCGATTTTATATTGAAGCCCTGGCAAAATGAAAAGCTAGTGGCTACCATTTCTACTGCTATCAAATTAAAGAAGTCATACAACGAAGTTGACAAACTGCGCAAAGCCAAGCAGATGCTGGAAGAGCAGATTAGTCAACCCTTCCGGGATATCATTGGTCAAAGCGATGCACTAAAAGAAGTGTTTACGCTTATTGATAAAGTTGCTAAGACCGATGCCAACGTTTTAATCCTGGGAGAAAATGGAACGGGTAAAGAACTGGTAGCCCGTGCCATTCACCAGAAGTCGATGCGCAAAGATGCCTCGTTCGTTGCTGTGGATATGGGCGCCATTACAGAAACACTTTTTGAAAGCGAACTATTCGGTCACAAGAAAGGATCATTCACGGATGCCCGTGAAGATCGACCAGGAAGATTTGAACTTGCCAATGGGGGCACACTCTTTCTTGATGAGATCGGAAACTTAAGCATGAGCTTGCAAAGCAAATTACTCAGTGCATTACAATCACGACAAGTAACTCGCGTAGGTTCCAATCAACATCTCGATGTAGACATCCGGTTGATTTGTGCTACCAACATGCCCTTGCATCAAATGGTGCAGGAAGGGAAATTCAGACAGGATTTGTTATACCGGATTAATACCGTTGAGATTACGATTCCTCCACTAAGCGATCGGGTGGATGACATACCGATGTTGGCCAATCACTTTCTGAATCACTACGCCAAAAAATATAGAAAAGAAGTGCTTTCCATTTCGCCAGAGGCGATGAATAAGTTAAAGAAATATCCATGGCCAGGAAACGTACGTGAATTACAGCACTCCATTGAGCGCGCACTCATCATGGCCGACTCTAATACCTTGCAGGAAAGTGATTTTCTCTTTAGCAGAAAAGGTGGAGAAGAATTAGCCAACGATACACTCAACCTGGATGAAGTTGAAAAGGCGGCAGTGGCAAAAGCTATTCAACTCCACAACGGAAATATTTCAAAGGCCGCAGAAGAACTTGGATTAACGCGTGCTTCTCTCTATAGAAGAATGGAAAAATACGGATTGTAAATTATGTTGATCATAAATGAAAGCGTCAGGCACTTAATATTGCCTGACGCTTTTTGTTAGCCGTTATCGTTGATCTAATTATTCAACTTATTAGCTTTTATTATAATCTGCCCATTAAAATTACTCTTGCGAAGTGATTCCTGAAATGCAGGAAGTTCCTTTTCAATTAACTGATTGAACCTGGTCTGACTTTCTTGCAATCTCTTTTGAAGTACCTGATGTACTGCTTTGTGTTGATCAGCTGGCGCAAAGTCAGCAACCTCAACCACACCGCCCAGGTACTGAAGTTTTTCAACTACCTGTGCCGGGAATCGCAGCGCGCCTTGCCCTTGTGGGGTGATAGTAAGCTGAAGAAGATTCTTTTCGATATCAATTAATTGCTGCTCGAACGCGTCAATGGTTTTGACTACTTCGGTATTTTTCTGGTCTTCAGCAATCGATTTAAGATCAGCTCCTTGTCTTCTGATCCACTCCAACTGATTGACAATATCAGCTGCGTTCGACATATCCTTCTTTATGTCCATCAACATATTATTCTGCGCAATAATGTCTGCTTCAGTGCCTTCTGAGTTTGGATCTCTCAACACTTTTATAGGCTGATTGAATTCCTTATCTCCCACTTTAAGTACAACGGTATATATTCCTGGTTTTACTATAGGTGAAACCCCTTTGGGTGACGATGGCGCAGGAATGGCACGCTTATCAGTCATGTTTGTCCAATCGGCATACAAAGGTTTATTACGAATGATAATAGACGTAGATGGATCTTCGCGAAGATTCCACCAAACTCTGTTTACTCCTGCTTTACCTTTATGATACATTTTGCGAACAACCGCGTTGTTGGCATCTTTAATAGATATCATCACACTGTCTTTTGAATCCGCTGACAACCAATAATTAAGAGGCGCACCAATAGGAGGATTATCCCCATCCGATTGATCATCAAACATAGCGAAAGGTCCTGTGATAGGATTGAAACGATAAGCCTGGCGAGGGGCAAACAAATGTGCAGATGATGAAGTTACATCATTTGTTAATTGCTGAAGCGGAGTGATATCATCTAATATCCAAATGCCGCGGCCATACGTGCCAATCACCAAATCATTAAAGTGTTCCTGAACTGCAATCCAGTACATGGGTGATGGAGGAAGGTTGGTCATCAGTGATTGCCAATGAAGTCCATCATCAAAAGAAACATAAAGGGCGTTTTCAGTTCCTAAATACAAAAGACCTTGTCGTGTCGGATCTTCACGAATGTTGCACGCGAAACTTAAATTACTTTTTGGAATACCATCCGTAATTTTTATCCAGGTCTTTCCAAAATCTTCGGTCTTGTAAACGTAAGGTTCAAAGTTACCTAATTGATGAAAGTCAACTGTCATATACGCTTTACCTGCCTTCCATTTGGATGCCTCTATGTTACGCACCGTGCCAAGTGGCGGCATGCCTTTGATATTTGCAGTCACATTTTCCCAATTGGCACCACCATCTTGGGTAAGTTGTATTATACCATCATTAGTGCCGGCCCAAAGTAGATTTTTTTGGATAGGAGATTCGTCCAATGCATAAATCACGCAGCAATATTCAACACCAATATTATCAGGCGTTAAACCACCCGATATGTTTTGTTTGCTTTTGTCGTTCGTTGTTAAATCAGGACTTACCACTTGCCAGGTTTGGCCACCGTTAGTTGTCTTATGCACGTTTTGACTTGTTACATAAACCGTGTTGTGATCATGGGATGAAATCAGCAAAGGAAACGTCCACTGAAATCTATACTTAACATCCTTGGCCGCTGATCCAATCGTTGACTCTGGCCAAACTTCCACCTGACGAAACTGACGGGTCTTTTCATTATACTTAACAACGATTCCACCACCTGCACCAGAACCAGAAGCACTTGACCATACTACATTAGGATCAACAGGGTCAGGCGTAGCAAAACCACTTTCGCCACCACCCACATCGTGCCACTCGCCACGTGGTATTCCGGAATTTAAAAAGTCTTCAGTAAAGAAACGACTAGGACCTTTTGTTGATGGACCATCTTGCCGATTAGCATAAACATAATACGGTATGTTATTGTCTACGGTAACATGATACAATTGAGCAACCGGTAGCTGAACTCTGAACCAGGTTTTTCCACGGTTTTGAGAAAAGGAAATGCCTCCATCACCAGCCACAGCTTGTCGGTTTCCATTCGTTGGGTCAATCCACATTTCATGGTGATCCCAGTTAGGTTGAGATTCTGCAATGTGCGTTGTCTTTCCACCATCTTTAGAATGGCTATACGCACTCGCCATGAAGTAGATTTCATCCGGATTATCAGGTGTTACTTTGCAACGTGTGTAATAGGCGCCTCTTCCTCCAAGGTTCATATCCTGACTTACACGCATCCATTTTTCTCCACCATCATCGGAACGCCAAAGCTCACCGCTTTCGCCTTCTTTACCATTCATTGGCACACCATCGGATGTTTCAATTAAGGCATAAATCCTTTTTGAATCGGCTTTAGGAATGGTAAGTGAAATTTTTCCAACGGGTAGTTTTGGAAGTCCATTTCCTGAAAGACGTTTCCATGTGTCTCCGCCATCGCGAGTCACATAAATTCCACTGCCCTTACCTCCACTTTGGCGGCCCCAGGTTTTAATATCGAGTTGCCACATACCGGCAAAAATTATCCGAGGATTATTAGGATCCATCACCATGTCGGATGTGCCTGTGCTATCATTTACAAATAAAATTTTTGTCCAGGTTTTTCCTCCATCCATTGTTCTGAAAACGCCTCTATCTTTTTGAGGAGCATAAGCATGCCCGAGAGATCCTGCGTAAACAATGTCGGAGTTTGTTGGGTGAATGATCATCCGGCTGATACGGAATGTGCTTTCAAGACCCATTTTATTCCAGGTGCTTCCTCCATCGGTAGATTTCCAGGCGCCTTCGCCAACAGAAACATTTGAGCGAATGTGTGGTTCACCCGTTCCGGCCCAAACAATTTCAGGATCAGATGGAGCAACTGCCAAAGATCCAATGGAATGAACTGGTTTATCATCAAACAATGCTTTCCAGTTTACGCCCCCATCAAGGGTTTTCCAAATCCCTCCGGATGCAGCGCCAACATAATATGTCAACGGATCGCCAGGAATTCCAGCAACGGAAATTACCCTATTACCAAGCGGACCAATGTGCCGGTAGTTAAGAGACTTGAGTTGTTGCAAATCAACTTTCTGAGCAAAGCTGGTCAGGCTTATTGCGAAAATAAAAATCATGGTTGCTAAGAACAGCAACTTGAATCGTGGATGTTTCTTCATAGGATAGGCTTTTAATGATAATAAGGTATAGCCTAATTGAAATCGAAGCAAGCTGTTATTTATTTCTTATACTTTTAATTTGCTGGACGGTGCGTTTATAATCTCACCAATGGAAGACATGGGTGTATTTCAAACACTGCTGCATGGGTTCAATTTAAGTCGATTATTATTTTCAAAAAACGAACCTATTACACTAAGATCAATCTCTTTAAAACCCAAAGCCAAAAATCTCGTTTCAATTTAAATAGTTAATTAGCACTATATTTCCTAATCAATAAATATCATGAATTTTAATTGGCGGTCACCTTTAGTAACGCGAGTAGGAATACTGATGGCTACGATTGTTGTATTCGCCTTCATGCTTACCGGAGACAATCGAAATTTCCTGTTGATCATTGCCCTTCTTGGGGCCATCGCTTTTCAGGTTACAAAACTCCTTCAAGTTGTTGAAACCTCTAACACCAATATAGCCTCCTTTCTGGATTCTATTCGTTTTGATGATCTGTCACAAAGTTTTAAAACTGATAGTAACGATCCCACCGTTCAAAAACTTCATACCGAACTGAACGAAGCGTTGGCGAAGCTCAGAACCTCACGAAGAGAAAAGGATTCAGAATATCAATTCTTTAAAAACATAGTTCAGCATGCCGCCATTGGATTGCTCACCTTCAAAAAAGACGGATCGATACAGATCATCAATAGCGCTGCCAGACGCTTACTAAGAATCACCAAAGCAGATCGACTTGATGACCTTAAAGATGTAAGTGAAGAATTAGTTGAAACATTTCAAAAACTAAAAACCGGTGGCCGTGAACTGGTACGCATCAAATTCGGTGATGAATCACTCCAGCTTTCTGTTTATGTTATTGAACTTACGCTGCGCGATGAAGAAGTAAAACTCGTTTCGATGAGTAACATCCAAAGTGAATTGGAAGAGAAGGAGATGGAGGCTTGGCAAAATCTCGTAAGGGTGCTTACACATGAAATTATGAATTCGGTAACACCCATTTCTTCACTGGCCGGTATTGTTGAGGAAGATCTGAAACACAGGGTGGACAGTCAATCCGAAATGCCTTTGAAAAAAGAAGAACTGGAGGACATGTATCTTTCTTTACAGACGATTACGAAGCGAAGCGCTGGTCTTATTCGTTTTGTAAAAGAGTTCAGAAATCTTACTCATATACCTAAGCCCAAGCTGGCGGAAGTACGTTTAAAAGTATTGCTTGAAGAGATGGCGATGCTGCACAAAAAAGAATTAGCCGATCATGCCATCAACATCAAAGTAGAAGTGATCCCTTCTGAACTGATCATTATTGCAGACAAAACGATGATCGAACAGGTGCTCATCAATTTGATAAAAAACGCTATACAGTCTTTTGATGAACAGCCAAATAGATTGATTGAATTAAAAGCTTACAGCAATGAAAAAGGGAACCCGGTCATTTCTGTGAAGGATAATGGGGCTGGAATTGATGTTGAAGCGCTTGAAAAGATTTTCATCCCTTTCTTCTCAACAAAAAAGACAGGTTCTGGCATTGGCCTAAGCCTATCCAAACAGATCATGCGCCAACACGAAGGCAATATTACTGTAAAGTCAAAACTGGGCGAAGGAACAGAATTCCTGCTTCGTTTCTGACCCCTGCCTGCCAAACAAAAGACTGAAAAATCAATAAAGATTCTTAGATTTGGCCCAATTGTAACTAGCTATGCAAGACGTTCAAAAGAAAGTACACGCAATACTTACCGAAAAACTTGGGATTCCAGAATCGGAGATTACACCCGATGCAAGTTTCGTCAAAGATCTGGGTATTGATTCCCTGGACTACGCTGAATTGGTGATGGAATTTGAACAATCATTTGACATTAAAATTCCCGATGACGATGCTGAAAAGATGCAGACCATTGGCCAAGCCGTACTATACATCCAGAGCAAAATAGGCAAATAAGTATTTCTGTTATTTTGATTGCAGCTCAAAGTAACTGCAAAACCGTTTCATTCTCACGGCCTCCACATCAAGTAATGGCATCTGTGTATCCGGATTTAAAAGAGGTGAATAATACCATCCATTTTTACTCTCGTTCCAAAAAACAACTCGCTTTTCCAGGGACACAAGCAACACATCCATCTCATAAATTTCATCACCGCCTTTATCATACAGGCCCGTAAACTGCAGCAGCACGTGATCTTTTTTAAAGAGTTCGCCCTTATTACAATCGATGCTGTTAAGACGCATCAATAGTTTGTGCTCCTGATCCCACGCTTTAAATTTTATTTTACGCTTCTTAAATTCCATATAAAGAAACTTACCTTTATGGCGCTATTATTTCATGAACGAAAATAAGAAGGTATTATTCATTATCAATAAATATGCAGGCACAGGGTATCAAACCTCGGTAGAAGGACGAATATTATCCCGTTGTGAAGAACTGCATATTGAATCCTCAATCGAATTTACACAAGGACCAAATCATGCCACCGACCTGGCACAGCAGGCGGCTTCATCAAAAAAATTTAATGTAGTATTTGCCGTTGGTGGAGACGGAACAGTCAATGAGGTTGCTCAAGGTCTCGTGCATACCCCGCAAGCCATGGGCATTTTACCAAAAGGATCAGGTAATGGACTGGCCAGGCACTTGGGAATTCCGATGGACTTCAAAAAGGCATTAGAGTTGATAGGTTCTTCAACTTCTATCTCGATGGATTCTTTTTTAATCAATAACAAACTTTCCGTTAACGTTTCTGGAATAGGATTCGATGGGCACGTGGCTGGCCTTTTTGGAAAGGGTGGAAAAAGAGGATTGATTGGATATACTAAACTAGTGTTGAAAGAATTTTTTAGTTTCAAGGAGTTCACAGCAGAAGTAATCATTGATCACAAGACGCATAAAAAAAATGCTTTTGTGTTAGCCTTTGCAAATTCCTCTCAATTTGGAAATAACGCCCGCGTGTCACCTCAAGCATCGGTGTGCGATGGTCTATTGGATATTTGCTTTATCCGTAAAGTTCCTCTTATGCATGCAGCTGGTTTTGCACAAAAAATGTTTACCGGTCAAATTGAAAAATCATCCTTCGTTGATATTGTGAAAGGGAAGCAGCTGACACTTTCATTTGCTCAAGCCATGCCTTATCATGTGGATGGCGAAGCAATGACTCCTGCTCAAAACTTTTCGATCATCATTCAGCCGGCATCCATTTCCATGGTTGTGCCAAAGGGTTCAGTCAATCGGGTATAAAATTTCTTATAAACCCAGCCAATTTTCT
Source organism: Cyclobacteriaceae bacterium (assembly GCA_043774745.1). Taxonomy (GTDB): domain Bacteria; phylum Bacteroidota; class Bacteroidia; order Cytophagales; family Cyclobacteriaceae; genus ELB16-189. Next base: position 8,301 of record JAYVTC010000040.1, read on the forward strand.
GACACATCCGTTAAACAACAAATCAGTTTAACCCACCAATTAAATACTTATGAAAAAACTTATACTATCTGGTTTTCTTTTAACAGCCTTGGTTGTTTGGAGCAATGCCCAGGGACTAACAACACCACCAAGTGGTGACAATCAAAAATCGAAAGTCATTCAGTACATCGGACCTGTAGAGGTATCCATCAGCTACAGCAGTCCTGATGTTCATGGACCTAATGGTGAAGACCGCACCGGAAAAATCTGGGGTGAAGTAGCGCATTATGGTTTCATCGATCAAAATTTTGGTACTTCTAAAGCAGCCCCCTGGCGAGCCGGTGCTAATGAGAATACGATCTTCAGCGTTTCACACGATGTGAAAATTGAAGGAAAAGAATTAAAGGCAGGAACCTATGGTTTGTTTCTTGCCGTGTCGAAAGAAGGTCCTTACACCTGGATTTTTTCAAAGAACAGTACTAGTTGGGGAAGTTACTTTTATGATCCAAAAGAAGATGCCTTGCGTGTTGATGTGACACCATTGGATGCTCCTTACAAAGAATGGTTGACCTATGGATTTGAAGACAGACTTCCCACTTCTGCGAATGCATACTTGAGATGGGAGAAGAAAAGAATTCCGTTCAAGATTGAAGTTCCTAACATTAATGAGATTTACGTTTCAAAAATGCGTGAAGAGCTAAGAAGCATGACGGGCTTCAAACAGGAAAACTGGATTAGCGCTGCTCAATTCTGTGTTCAGAATAAAATCAATCTTGAAGAAGCATTGACATGGGTAAATATGTCAGTGAGCAATCCATTTATCGGTGTTGAGAATTTTACTACCATGCAAACCCGCTCAATGATATTGCAGGCATTGGGTCGCGAGACAGAAGCTAATGCTGAAATGGATAAGGCCATTAAGGATCCAAGCGCTACCGTACAGTCAATTCACCAATACGGAAGATCTTTGCTGGCCGCAGGCAAAAAAGAAAAAGCCATAGAGATTTTTAAATATAATGCTCAAAAGAATCCGAATGATAAGTTCACTCCGAATGTGGGGTTAGCACGTGGTTACACCGCAATGGGGGACAAGAAAAACGCCATCAAGCATTGGGAATTAGCAATAAAAAATTTACCTGAAGAGCAAAAGCAGTTCCTGCCACAATATGAAGCAGAAGTTAAAAAACTGAAAGAAGGAAAATAAATAATTCTTTAGTCGGTAGAAAAATGCTCCTCGTACTGGGGAGCATTTTCTTTTATAACGTTTTCACAATCTCACCCAGCGTTTTCAATCCTCGATCAATTTTATCGCTCCATGGAGCACCATAGCTCAACCTAAAACAATTCTGAAATTGTTCAGAAGATGAAAAGATTTGTCCAGGCGCAATACCGATATTGGATTTGAGCGCTCGTTTATGAAGTTTATAGCCATCCGCTTTTTTATTCATCTCAACCCATAACACAAAGCCACCCTTGGGCTGCGATATTCGAATGTCTTCTGGAAAATAATCAGACATAGCCTGCAAGTATCGTAAACTTTGCGTGTAGAGTGATCTCCTTAAGTTCCGTAAATGCAATTCATACCTTCCGTTTTGAAGGAAGTGTGAGATAGCTGCTTGTGCAAGTGTATTCGTGGCTACATTGTTCATGCGTTTCAAACTGATTACTTTCTCTTTAAATCTTCCAGGCACGGCCCAGCCAATACGATAGCCAGGCGCTAGTGATTTTGAAAACGAACCACAATGCAACACCAATCCTTTTTTATCAAAGGTCTTACAGGTTTTGGGGCGCGACTTACCAAAGTACATCTCACCATAAATATCATCTTCAATAAGCGGAATATCTTTCTTCGCCAGCATATCCACCAATTGTTTTTTCTTCTCATCAGGAATGCAACTGCCCAGTGGATTATTAAAGTTGCACACAAACAAACATGCTTTGATATTAAATTTTGGAATAGATTTTTCTAAGTAGTTAAGATCAATGCCTGTAACCGGATCAGTGGGAACTTCGACTACCTTTAATCCGAGACTTTGCATCACTCTAAAGATGCCATAAAATGTAGGGCTCTCTGTCGCGACAGCATCACCGGGCTGCGTTACAGCCTTCAAACAAAAAGAAAGCGCTTCCATGCAACCCGCAGTCACAACCACATCATCTTCACTCAAACTTCCTCCCCAATTAAAACTCAGTCGCGCAATTTGTTTCCGCAGCGCCTCACTTCCTTGTATATGTTCATATCCCAAACAATGATCCGGTGAAGATCGTAATGCATATAATACCGATTTATTAATCTTAGCCGCTGGTAATAGACTTACATCCGGAGCGCTGATTGAAAATGAAGTAATCTTTGGAGATCGTAAATCGAAATATACACTGGTGATCATTTCATCTACGCTTATCGGTAACGCCTCATCAGCAGGTTCACTGCATGCCGGAATTTCAAATTTATGTCTGGGTGAAAATTTCACATAGTAGCCCGACTGTGGTCGAGCCTCGATGAGACCCTTGCTTTCCAAATGATAATAGGCCTGAAAGGCGGTGCTCAAACTGATTCCTTGATCTTTACTTAACGAACGAACCGAAAGAAGTCTGTCTCCAATCTTCAACGCACTCTTTTCAATCAGCGCTTCAATACGTGCGGCTACTTCGATGTAGAGATGATCCGATTTGATTTCTAGAGCTTGTGTTTTCATATTCCACAAATTGATATGGTCAAAATTAACAAAACTGAAACTGTTTTTTATCCGTTAGTTACTAAAACTTTGTAGCATGGAATTGAGAAAAAACGAAAATCTGCTTTTAGCATATTTATCACTGGCAGCTGTATGCCTGATCTGGGGCACCACCTACCTTGCCCTTCGCATTGGCGTGACGCAATTCCCTCCATTTCTATTTTCATTACTTCGCTTTTCATGTGCGGGCCCCATTTTACTCATCCTTGTCCTTACGGTAGGTAAGCAGAAGTGGCCTGATCGTAAAATACTTCTTAACCAGGCAGTAAGTGGAGTTCTTATGATCACTTTGGGTATCAGCATGGTGGGCTGGGCCGAAGTATATATCTCAAGCGGAATGGCTGCTATCATCTGCTCCGTAATGCCGATATGGACCATCCTGATCAACGTGATTGCAACAAAAGATGAAAAACCAAACTGGCTTATCATTCTTGGGTTAACCACAGGATTAAGTGGAATCGTATTGATCTTTAGCGAACATCTTACTGAGTTTTCAAATACAGACTATCAGGTTGGCATTGCGATTACTTTTATTTCCAATCTTTGCTGGGCAATTGGCAGCATCTTTATTAAAAATAAAAATCAAAACACCAATCCATTCATGGGAGCTGGTCTTCAGATGACATTTGGCGCTGTAGCGCTCATTCCGTTGAGTCTTGTGTTTGATGACTATTCAACCATACATTGGTCTACCGATGTTGCTTACTCACTCTCGTACATGATTATTATTGGCTCAGTAGGCGCCTATGCTTGCTATTCTTATGCAATCAAAAAACTTCCAATGACATTGGTTTCCATGTACGCTTATATCAATCCAATCGTGGCGGTTGTATTAGGTTGGCTCGTACTGAATGAAAAATTAAATGGACGCATTAGTTTAGCCATTTTGATTACGATTGCCGGGATATACTTAGTAAACCGCGGGTATCAATTAAAAACTTCAATCCGCACAAAAGATTCAGTTTTTTCATTCACCCGGATTTTCAAGCTTTCCAGATAATGAGCCTACTCCACATCCTTGAATATTCCACTAAGCATCAGTCCGATTTCGAACGACTGAACAGGAATTGGATTGAAAAATATTTCTGGATGGAGCCTGTCGACCATGAAGTGCTGGGCAAACCCGAAGAATACATCATTCATCAAGGAGGCTCTATCTTTATGGCTCAAGTTGAAAATGAAATAGTTGGAACTGTGGCGTTAAAGTTCGTAGAAACTGGTGTTTATGAATTCACTAAAATGGCTGTAGATGAAAAGTATCAGGGACTAAAAATCGGAAAACAGTTAGCGGAGACAGCTATTGAAATAGCAAAACAAAATAAGGCAAACAAAATAATTCTGTATTCAAACACGAAATTAATTATGGCAATAGCGCTTTACAGAAAACTTGGCTTTAAAGAAATCCCGGTTGACGGACCCTATAAACGAAGTGATATCAAAATGGAATTGATACTTTCTTAGACTAATCGATAATAGAAATCATTAACAACCCAACCATGATAACTGAAGCATTGAACGCGATAATAAAACGTGAATTACTGAAACTGAAGATGGAGATTGAATCTTATAAGGATGAATCGAACCTTTGGCGAATTGATAAGAATATCGCCAACTCAGGTGGCAACTTATGCCTGCACCTGGTTGGAAATCTAAATGCCTACATTGGGGCAACACTGGGGCAAACCGGCTACATCCGGGACCGCGATGCCGAATTTTCTTTAAAAGACATTCCACGAAAGGAATTAATTATGAAAATTGAAGATACCATTCAGGTGATTGATCTGGTTATTCCCAAACTAACAAAAGAACAACTTGAAAAGGAGTATCCAATCATTGTTCTTAAAGAGCCAACTTCAACAGAATTTTTTTTGGTACATCTGGCTACTCACCTAACATATCATCTTGGTCAGATCAATTATCACAGAAGACTTATTGATTGAGAGTAATGAAAGGATAAACCTCATTACAATTGACCATGTAATTGTCCTGGCTGGCTGACCAAATTCACAGAAAATATTTTTACCTTCCACGCAAATTGAAAACGATTATGAATCCTATTCCTGTAGAACGTACTACCCAATCTCGTCTATCCACGATTGACTTTAGTAACCTTGGCTTTGGAAATCACATCAGCGATCATATGCTGGTGGCGGAATATAAAAACGGAAAATGGCATGAACCGAAAGTAGTTCCTTATGGAGATCTGGCGATGAGTCCCGCTATGCTATCACTTCATTATGGTCAATCCATTTTTGAAGGAATGAAAGCGTTCAAAAATAAAGATGGTGAGTTGGTCATTTTCAGACCTCAGCGTCATTATCAGCGTTTGCTCAAATCGATGGAACGTATGTGTATGCCCGCGATGAGCGAAGAATTTTTTATTACTAGTTTGAATGCCGTAATAAAAGTTGATGAAGCCTGGGTGCCCACGTCAGAGGGCTCTTCCTTGTATCTAAGACCTTTCCTTTTTGCTACTGAAGCCCGGCTGGGAGTAAAAATTTCTGATGAATATAAGTTTATCATTTTAACGAGTCCTGTAGGTCCTTACTTTGCTAAACCGGTACGTGTGAAGGTAGAAGAACATTATGTGCGTGCTGCTGAAGGGGGCACGGGTTTCGCGAAATGTGCTGGAAATTATGGAGGTGCATTTTATCCAACTCAATTAGCCAAAGATCAAGGTTTTGATCAAGTACTATGGACCGATGCCCGCGATCACAAATACATTGATGAATCCGGTGCGATGAACGTCATGTTCGTACTGAATGGAAAGTTAGTAACTCCTCAACTGACCTCTGCGATCCTTGATGGCGTAACACGCAATTCACTTCTTGCTCTGGCAGGTAAAATGGGTATAACAGTTGAAGAAAGAAAAGTAAGTGTTGCCGAAGTTAAAGAAGGGCTTGAAAAAGGAACACTGACTGAAGCATTTGGTGTGGGCACGGCTGCAGTCGTTTCTACCATTGCCGCTATTAACATAGCCAACGAAGAATTTACGTTACCTGTAGTAGACAACAACAGCATTCAACTTCGATTAAAGAAAAAACTGGAAGACATCCGCCACGGATATGAGCCAGATGAATTTGGATGGGTTTATAAAATTCCAAAATGAATAATATTAGCCAATATTAGTAGGCAGTAAGCCGTTGGCAATAGGCAGTGATCGATTCTACTTACTTACAAATTAAAAATTGTTTATGAGTTCATTTCCCATTACTGATAAAACAGAAATCACTCGTTTGCCAAAACGGGGAGTGTATGATAAAGAAGCCATCTATTCCATTTTAGACGAGGCCTTGGTTTGCACGGTATCATTTGCTGTCGACAACCAGCCTTTTCAAATTCCAACCGGATTTTGCCGAATTGGTGATAAGCTTTACATCCACGGATCGGTGGGCAGCCATTACATGCGTGAGCTTCAAATTAAAAAATTGCCGGTTTGCATTGGTGTAACTTTATTGGACGGATTAGTTTTGGCACGATCAGCATTTCATCACTCCGTAAACTATCGGTCAGTTATAATTTTTGGCGAACCCGTGGTGGTGACTGATCAGGATGAACTTTATAAAGCACTGGAAATCTTCACTGAAAAGATGTGCCCGGGGCGTTGGGCTGATGTGCGTAAGCCAACATCTGGAGAATGGAAAGCAACTATGTTAATCTCTTTCGAAATCAAAGAAGCCTCAGCCAAAGTGCGAACAGGCCCACCCAAAGACGATGAAGAGGACTACGATTTGAATGTATGGGCGGGAGTTCAGCCTCTACAATTACAGCGATTGCCAGTCATCCCCGATCCGGATTTAAAAGCAGGTGTGCAACTACCACCATACCTAAGTGAGTGAAAATCATTGAGATTAGGCCTTATTTGGTATCTTTGCACGCTTTGAACTAAAATTTTTGCTCACCGGTTTATTCATTGGACTTCAAAAGGGGCCGAATAAACATTAAAAACACAAATAATCATGGGAAGACCTCCTGTACTACCAAAGAAGAAAAAAGACGGTTTTTGGCTTGAAGTGCGTAATAAAGGCGCAAGATCAGGCACTATTTTAATTCGCGATAGCCATCAGGCTATGATGCAGGCAGCCAAACAGTATGAAATGACCAAGGATGTAATTATTCTGGGCGAACATAAAAACGGCAAAAAAGTAGACGATAAGGCTAAGGCTAAGAAAGTCAAGGAAGAATAATCTTCAAAAAAATTGAAAACAGTTACTCTCTCAGTCTTTTAAAGAATTGGGAGAGTAACTCTTTGCTTTCCTGCCCACTGATACCTTTCAAAACCTCCGTGCGTGGATGGAGCAACGGACTTCTTATCAAAGAATAGCCACGCTGCTCATCTTCAGCTCCGTAAATAAGTTTTTGAAGTTGCACCCAATGCAGCGCTCCTGCACACATCACACAAGGCTCCAGGGTTACATACAGCGTACATTCACTTAAATATTTTGATCCAAGGTAATTGGCGGCAGATGTAACGGCCAGCATTTCGGCATGAGCCGTAGCATCGTTGAGCTGCTCTGTCTGATTATGAGCCCGTGCGATAATTTTATTTTGACAAACAACGACTGCTCCTACTGGAACTTCACCTTTCTCCAATGCTTTGCGTGCCTCCTTAAGAGCCTCATGCATAAAATACTCAAGCGTGTAAAGTTCCATCCCCTTATGCTCTTATAATCACTTAACCTTTACCGATTTCATCATGGCCCGCACATTTTCCTGCCAATCTTCTCGAATTGCTTTGGGACAATTGAATGAAATAACCAGCGTGCGGCCTGGCTCAATCAGGTATTGAATATAGGTATACCGAAACACGGGTTGTTGCTCGCCAAGGTTCATTTTATTTCCGTTTACACGGGATTCGAACTCAAAAAATATGTATTTCTTCTTATGGATCGTGTGAATTCCTTCCTCAATCATATCAACCCGGTCAAACAGGTTGGTGATACTTGATTTAAAAAACTTACTGGCAATCTCAAGATCTGTATCGGGCCATTGAGTAGCCGAAATATTCACACTGAAATCCAGGGTTCTGTTCACATCAGTATAAGCAGCCAACGGGGCGCGCACTGAAGGATATCTCAATATAATATCATCCTCGACCATGGGCTGAAGCTCGGTAGGGAGTGATATCACGATACCCTCAGCCACCTTGGTCTTCACCAGTTTGGAGGGCGAAAAGGCAAAAAGGGCGATAATAGCAAGCGATAGCAGGAGTTTTTTCATAGTGTTTTAAAAAACGAAATTGAATGAAGGCTCTGTATAACGTGCAACCTTTATTAATTTGCGCGTCCAAATTTAATGATTTTACCATGCTTAGAACTCATACTTGCGGTGAACTGCGAATCAGCGATGTAAATAAAGAAGTTACACTCACCGGCTGGGTACAGCGCCTGCGCGATAAGGGAAGTTTATTGTGGGTCGATCTGCGCGACCGCTACGGAATCACGCAATTGTTTTTAGAAGAAGGAAAGACAGATCCTTCGTTGTTACAAGCAGCCCGTCAGTCAGGTCGCGAATATGTATTGAAAGTAAAAGGTACCGTAGTAGAGCGTCTTTCTAAGAATGATAAAATGGCCACCGGTGATGTTGAGATTCGTGTGACTTCCATTGAAGTACTCAATACATCCAAGACTCCTCCCTTCACCATAGAAGATAACACCGATGGTGGCGATGATCTTCGTATGAAGTACCGATACCTCGACTTACGCAGAAACGTAGTTCGCGAAAGCCTTCAGCTTAGACACAAGATGGCGCAGCAAACACGCGTATATCTTGATGGTTTGAATTTTATTGAAGTGGAAACTCCCGTATTGATCAAATCAACTCCAGAAGGTGCGCGTGATTTTGTTGTTCCATCAAGGATGAACCCAGGAGAATTTTATGCACTTCCACAGTCGCCACAAACATTCAAGCAGTTGTTAATGGTATCCGGCTTCGACCGATATTATCAAATTGTAAAATGCTTCCGCGATGAGGACTTGCGTGCCGATCGTCAGCCGGAGTTTACACAGATCGACTGTGAGATGGCTTTCATCACACAAGAAGATATTTTATATACGTTTGAAGGATTGGTAAGACACCTTTTCAAAAACGTGAAAGGAATCGATATGCCTTCCGTACCTCACATGAGCTATGACGATGCCATGAAATATTATGGCTCAGACAAACCAGACACGCGCTTTGAGATGAAGTTTGTTGAGTTGAATGATGTTGCTCAAGGAAAAGGATTCCAGGTTTTTGATAGTGCAGAATTAGTCGTTGGTATTTGTGCAAAAGGTTGTGCAGAATACACACGCAAGCAATTGGATGAACTCACGGAGTTTGTAAAGAAGCCACAGATTGGAGCCAAAGGTTTGGTCTATGTGCAATGTAAAGCTGACGGCACGTTCAAATCATCCGTAGATAAATTCTATTCTGCTGAAGATCTGAAGAAGTGGGCAGAGAAATTCAATGCTCAACCAGGTGATTTGATATTGGTACTTTCCGGTGATTCCGACAAAACCAGAAAAGCGCTGAATGAACTTCGCTTGCGTATGGGTGATTTATTAGGTCTTCGTGACAAAAATAAATTTGCTGCCCTTTGGGTGATTGACTTCCCACTACTTGAGTGGAGTGAAGACACTAACCTGCCTGCCGGCCAGGCAGGTCGCTGGCATGCCATGCACCATCCATTTACTTCTCCCAAACCAGAAGACATGAAGTTGCTGGATAGCGATCCCGGCAAGGTGCGTGCTAATGCTTATGACATGGTCATCAATGGAACTGAAGTTGGAGGTGGTTCAATTCGTATTCACGACAGAGCAACCCAACAACTGATGTTCAGCAAGCTTGGTTTCAGTGACGAAGAAGCGAAAAAACAATTTGGCTTTTTAATGGAAGCCTTTGAATATGGCGCCCCTCCACACGGTGGTATTGCCTTCGGCTTCGATCGTTTGTGCTCATTATTTGGTGGTGCCGATTCCATCCGCGATTTCATCGCATTCCCCAAGAATAATGCCGGTCGTGATATGATGATTGATACTCCTTCAACGATTTCGCAAGAACAGTTGAATGAATTGAATATTCTGGTGAAGGAGATTAAAAAATAAAAATACCTCTCCCGCTTTCTTCCGTTTTCTCTTATAGTGGCATATATAAAAACGTATGCCCTTTCCCTATGCAAATCCCTATGACTTATTTATTTGGCTTAATCGCATAAAAGAAATATCTTCAATTGCAGATAGCACATGTTGGCGGTCATTTTTACTTTGGACAAATGAGATATTCAATTTTTCTATTAGGAGTTATACTTTTTTCATGTGGGACACAAAAACAAGTAGAAACTGAAACAGCAGACACCGTGCAGACAGCAACGGTGAACGAAGCCATAAATAAAAACACATTTGGAGAAGTTACAATTGAGTCGACAATTAAGGGCAAAGACGACAACGATTTTTGGGAGACTGGTTTAAAAGTTATTGAATACAATGTATTGCGTAACGACAGTTTACTTACGACTATCAAAATTTCACCATCAGACTTTATCGACTTATACAATAAAGACTTTAGTGAAAGTTCCAAAATATGGGAAAGTGAAATACTTGCAGTAGATGTGAAGAAACAAAGAATAGCCATTATTAATAATTTTGGGCCACCGGAGTCAGATAACCTGTCAAATGTTATTGTAACGCTGGACTTTAAGGGAAACAAATCATATAAAGACAGTCCGCCAGATTGTTCATCTGGGACTAATTTCTCATTTAATAAAATTGTCGACTGTGAAGGGGTCTATGATTTTGAGAATCCAATCTTTGAATTTAAGGACTGTTGTACAGTTTTCTCTGACTTAGTCAACGACTCGACTCTTTTCTATGTTCTCGATTGGGGCTACGACCAACCTGACAAAGAAAAGAAAAATGCTTTTTTAATTAACATCTACTCAAAGGATACTTTGGACAGCTTTGTATTTAGAGACTTCTATCAGGTACTTGGTTACTCAGCACTTATTGAGACAAACAGAGAAATGGGGATTTTGGTCATTCTCCAATCCGAGAAAAGAGAATTGATTACGTGGAACGAGTCATTGAAAAAACACACGTATGACTTGTCATCAATAAAATCGGTAGCAGACTTTACACCGACAGGTGATTTCATAGAAATGTATAGTGAGGATATGGGAAAAATAATTATTGAATTTGACGAGAGAGGGAAACCAAAAAGGTGGAACAAGTAAAAACGCCCGCCAACACCGTGTTTAAGTAATTGCGGGGTACGGTGTGCCAATTCAAATTGGTTTCTTAATTTCGTACTTAAACGTGGAGAGTTGCGCAGCAGGTCGGGTTTAACATTCCGTTTCACTCCATTTTTAAACCCTCCTACTCCCGCAACTCCTTAAACACAAAACGTTGTGGCCAATTGGGTCGGCCTCGTGGACAGTGACGTGTGTGACGACAAATTTCGTTCAGCAAATTGAAATTGGTTGCAAGTAATTTACTTTTACTATTAATGAAAAAGACTAAACTAATCAATAAACAACAATCAAAACAAAATGAAACATGTATTAACAATTATTGTTGCGATGCTTTTAACACATATTACAATAGCTCAAAAAGCTGATATTGTAACAGCAGTTCAAAAGATGAACCTAAAAGGTGAAATATGGAAGATTGATGAAAAGGAATATGAATTTGAATGGGAAAACAATCAACCTAAAAAGGGAGCATTAAAATTTATTAGCTCTTATAATTTTGATGCGGAGGGAAACCTGATTGAAGAAACTTATTTAAGTGGAAAAACGCAGGATTTTCAACGGATTGAATATAAATACAGCAAACCGGGAGTTGAAATTGAAAAAAACATATATAATGCTAACAGGCAAATTACAGGCAAATCTATAAAGGAATACAATTCAAATGATTTTATGACTTCCTGGATTCAATATGATTCTGCCAATAAAATTATTTCGAAAGAAATATATGTGTATGAGTTTATTTCTCAGAAAAAGTATAAGGTTACCATACAAAGCAACCAAAAGCAGTTTGTTATAACTGTAACCTTGAATAGCAACAATAAAATGCTTTCAGAGGTTTGGACATCTGGTATGACGTATAGTGAAACTTACAGCTACAATGAGCGAGGTCTAAAAATTTCAAACATAAATAAAGATTCCAAGGGAAATTTGGATAAAGAATTTTTATATGAATATGATACAATAGGAAATATTATTCAAGAGAAATATAAGAATGAAGCTGGCTACTCCAGTACGGACACTTATACATACACCTACGACCTAAAAAATAACTGGACAATCAGATTAATAAAAAACAAATCCATAACTGAAAGGGATGTTAAATATTTTGGTACTCGTGCAACCAGGGTTAGAAGAAACTAGGCGGCTGTGAATAAGCTACAATGAATTTACGTCAAAAAGAAGATTAGGCTCTCCTTCGATGAAAGCTGGCGACACCTGAGAATTGTTGACGCCACGGCAGACGCTGGAAAAAAATAATAAAGAGGTTTAAAAAGAGGTGTACGCGGACAGGGCGTAGCACAGTGACGAGTCAGACAAAGGAGATTTATTTATACCAGTAGGACTAACAGGAAAAAAAGAAAATTGAGTTCAATACAACGAGTGCCAACAAAATGTTTCTGCAATGGTGCCGTGAGGTGTGAGCTATAAATATCTATCTTCGTTCAACGTTTGGTTTCCAAGCGAAGCGCGTGGCAGGCGGTGGGATAGGACGCGCCTCGGAAGCGCACCACTGCTCAGAAACATAAACGTTGTGGGGCATAGGTCAACCGAAAATTAAACGAGAAAAAATGGTAAATTGAACACAGCAATTAAAATATAGACTGACATGGGGACAATTGAGTTAAAAACAGATTTACATAAAATCTTAGACAGGATTGAAAATGAGCAACTTCTTAGGACAATTTATGACTTCCTTAAACAAAGAGAGAATGCACAAGAAGGACAGATTTGGAGGACATTGACAGAAGAACAAATGAAGGAAGTTTATTTATCATACGAAGAATCTCAAGACGACAAAAATTTAATCGACTGGGAGACTATCAAGAGAAAATATTAATGCAAGTTTTTGTTACCCCACGAGCAGAGAAAAACTTTGACTTAATTGTAGACTACATAAGACAAAAATGGGGAGAAAAGACTGCTAAGGAGTTTATTCAGAAGATTGATGAAATCTTCAAACTTCTTAGAGACTATCCATCAATGGGACAGGTCGAGAATAATGACATAAGAGGATTTCAATTAACTCGACAGACGAGAATACTATATAGAATAAGGGACAACAGAATTGTTATACTCTCATTCTTTGACGTTAGACAAGACCCAAAGAAAAAATTTAGGTAAGACCTACGCCCCACAACACCGACTTTATAGCCTTAACAAAACATTTGAAAGCAAAACGTTGGACTGGTGACGTAGAATTAAGAAATGGATTAAAAAGTAAAGGCTTCAAAAATATCTTGACGACTGCTGAGATTCTTAAACTTTGGAGTAAGAAAAAGAAAGAGTAAGAAAACAGCCTCGCTATCAATGCACACACCTTATACCTTTCCAACTGAGTGAGAGTAAAACTTCGGTTCCTGCTACCTATAAAAATCACTCCTTTTTTCATAGCTTTCTATTTCTAACCAGAACCCTATGAAAAGAATCCTTCCTCTCCTTGCCCTTAATATCCCGATCCTTTTAACCGCTCAACTGAAAACCATTGAGCCGGTCAGCTTTTCTGAAGTGACCATCACCGACAATTTCTGGAAACCCAGAATAGAGCAAGTTGCCACGACAACATTAGAAGCCTGTATCTATCAAACTGAAGTAAAAACGGCCCGCATCAGAAACTTTGAAATTGTAGGTGGTAGCCGACAAGGAAAATTTGAAGGAATATTTTACGATGACTCGGATGTGTTCAAAGCCTTGGAAGCCATCGCCTATTCATTAAAAAATAAACCGAACCCAACTCTCGAAAAGAAAGCGGATGAATGGATTGATAAAATTGCTGCGGCCCAACAAAAAGACGGATACATCAACACCTACTATACTCTCAATGGTCTCGACAAACGATGGACCGACATGAGTATGCATGAAGATTATAATGGTGGTCACTTAATTGAAGCAGCTGTTGCCTATTACCAGGCCACCGGAAAAAGAAAATTATTAGATGTGTCCGTCCGGTTTGCCGATCATTTTGATTCGCTATTCGGGCCAGGAAAAAAACATTGGGTAACCGGGCACCAGGAATTGGAGCTTGCTCTGGTGAAGCTTTACAAAGCCACACAGAACAAAAAATATCTTGACATGGCGAAGTGGCTGCTGGATGAACGTGGTCATAAATATGCCCAAGGCTACACGTGGACGGAATGGAAAGACACCGCTTATGCACAAGATGTGAAACCGGTAAAAGAACAAACTGAAATCACAGGTCATGCTGTTCGCGCCATGTACATGTATACTGGCGCTGCTGATGTCGCCTCACTAACAGGAGATGAAGGATATATGAACGCTATGAAAACCGTTTGGGAAGATGTGGTTCATCGCAACATGTACATCACCGGAGGGATTGGTTCGTCAGGAAGCAATGAAGGATTTTCGATTGATTATGATTTGCCTAATGAACAGGCGTATTGTGAAACGTGCGCTTCTGTAGGAATGGTATTCTGGAATCAACGCATGAACTTACTCACAGGCGAAGGTAAATATTTTGATGTGCTGGAACGCAGTTTATATAACGGAGCTCTTGATGGATTGTCGCTCAGCGGAGACAAATTCTTTTATGGCAATCCCCTCGCTTCAAATGGAAAGCATTTTAGAAGAGAATGGTTTGGCACAGCGTGTTGCCCAGCCAACATTGCACGATTAGTTTCATCCTTAGGAGATTACATTTATAATAAATCAACTGATGCCGTCTGGATTAATCTTTATGTAAGCAGTAAAACTAAACTTACGATGGGCAAAACGCCTGTTACTATTGAACAGAAAAGTAATTATCCTTGGGATGGAGAAGTTACGGTCGCTGTGAATCCTGAAAAGAAAAGTAAATTCAGTGTTATGCTTCGTCTGCCCGGCTGGGCTACTGGAGAAACTGTGCCCGGTGGTTTATATCATTTTGAAAAATCTGCGAAGTCAACCATCGCTGTAAAAGTAAATGGAAAAGACTTTGCCTACACAGCAGATAAAGGATATGCTGTAATCTCGCGCGAATGGAAAAAAGGAGATGTGATTAGCATGGCAATCCCCATGGAAGTAAAAGAAGTGATCTCGAAAGAAACCATTAAAGCCAATGAAGGACGCATCGCATTACAAAGAGGGCCTTTGGTTTATTGTGTGGAGGGTGCTGATAACGATGGCCTGGCCTGGAACTTTGTTGTTCCTGAAAACACTCAATATACAAGTCGCTTTGATTCCAGTTTGCTCAATGGTATCGTAACCATTCAGGCTAATGTACCGGCCGTTACCGTTGGTGCCGATGGGTTGAGTATAAACACGAAAACCAAAACGATAACTGCTATTCCGTATTACAGTTGGTGCAATCGCGGTAGCAATCCTATGCAAGTATGGCTACCCAGAAAAATCAAAGACATTAAACTTAATTATTAAATCATATCCCTAATGAAAAAAATACTGACATTAATTATTATGGCTTTGCTGACTTTTGCTTGTAATAAGTCGGAGCAAAGCAATTCTCAAAATCAAAATGAAGAATTAGCAGATGATTATTTTAAAAGAGCGAAGGTGTATTTTGATCAGAAGAATTATGAGGCAGCCGTTTCCCTTTTAGACTCTGCATTACTCAACCAGAGTAATCATATTTCATCCATTGCAACTCGTGCCAGTGCATTCTATAACATGGCAGACTATGATGGAGCATTAGAAGATTATAATAAAGCTATTGAATTGTGGCCCACCGATGAAGCCAATAAGGCAACATTGACTTCCCTGTATTTAGAGCGTGGTGACACGTATTATACCATGAAGAAATTCGATTTGGCCATTAGTGACTTAACCAAAGTTATTGAAATGGATCCAACTAATACCGTTGCCTACGTCTACCGGGGTGATGCCAGAGACAATACCGGGCTTCAAATGGAAGCCATTGAAGATTATACCAAAGCGATTGAATTGGATCCCAACAATGATTCAGCGTTTTATAATCGCGCTGTTACCAAACAAAATATGAAAGATCAGCATGGCGCTTGTGAAGATTTTATAAAAGCTGCCGAGCTGGGTAATAAAGAAGCTGAATCTTTTGCCGCTCAGTGTAAGTAGGCCACGGATTATCTCCAATCACCTGGCAATACAATTACGCAAAAAACAAACACATTTGCTTTTCATGAATCAGAAATACATTCACGAAAAATTATAAACAAATTCTTTCCCTCACGAATAAATACTATTCTGAAATCATAATCCATAGGGGTATGCTGAATCAGAAAAAGGAGAGCGATTATGAAAAATCAGGATAAAAGATTAGCGGTCTCATCGGCATCAATTACAATATCATCCTCACCCACTTCATCAAAAGGATTTTCAAGATGATCTTGAATATTGTCCAGACTTACCAGGATAAAACTGTATAACACAGGCATTACATATTCGAGTGATAAAGAAAATTCTTTTACCATGCTGGCAAAGTAGGGCCCGTAAATAATCGGAAATATATAAATGAATACTTTGCTATACATCCGCAGTGTAATAGGCGTGCGGTAATTATGAATGATCTTCATGTTGTCAAAAGCAATAATGATTTTACTCACATACTGGCTCACCCTCGATATCTCACCACTCTGCACTCCGTATTTACGAAATTCCATAGTTAGCAAAGATAGTTTAGAGAATAGCTGATACATTCTTGCTTCGTTGCTGACCCAGTTAGGTCCTCGGGAAGTTTTAAACATATCTTTCATGAGCTTCATCATCTCATGAATAATCGTCTTGGTTTGGGCGGCTAGATCATGATTTTTATCCGATGACCAATCACGGGCTGCATAATATAAAGCCACAGCATGGCCCTTGAAATCAGCCAGACGTTGCAATGCGGTTTCTCTTCGTGTATAAGCAGATCCAATCGAAAACACGACAGGGAAAACGATGGCCACACCTACCAGCATATCTGGAAACTTGGCTGTGAGACCATAATAGTCACACAAGTAAGTTGAAAATACGGCTAACGCAGTGATGATAAATGTCTTGTAATTGATAATGAGTGCGAAACTTCTAAAAATCCTTTTCATGGTTGAAGCATTAAACGGACGAATTTTCAGAAAAGTGATGAGATTACCAAATTGTAATCAGGCTATTAAGAAATAAAGGAGGTGATACTGATCATAGCTATTCTGCAAGTACCTCTACCTCTACGCGCACATTCCTTCTTGCTTTATCACTATTCTTATCATGGAGCATTCGGCTTCCTCCCCATCCTTTGGTTTCGATGCGGTCTGTCGCAATTTTATTGGACACCAGCCAATCCTTAATTGTATTTGCGCGTTGAAGCGAGAGATCTTTTGCCGAACCTGAGCCTTTTACTACATCGGAGCTTAGTTCAAAGAAATTTCTACTTGGCCCCATAGAGATGATCTTTCCTTGCCCATTGCCATTGGTGTGCCCATGTAATTTTATACGGTATCCCGGGTTACTCGTCAGCATATCCAACAGCTTGCCCAATTCATATTTAGATTCGGGCTGCATGACAGTAGCATCATTGAAGAAATAAACATTATAAAGGGTTTCAATGTCACCTTTATGAAGCCTATCCAGATCAAACTTAATTACGTAGTGATCCCTATCCCATTCAACATAATCCGGAATGCTGTCTTTTAATGTCTGAAGACTGAGATCATGTTGAACTTTTCTATATCCTAGTGAAGACCCGACAAGTGTTACCTTTCCGCTTTTTGTTTTAGGATATGGAATTGATACCAATTGATTCCCTTTTTCCTTCTTCAATAAACTGGATCGTTCGGCATCAATAATTTCTACCTCTCCATCAATAGGTTCACTATTGGTAGGATTATATAGATACAAGAAAACTTTTGCCTCCGTTGCTGATGGTGGCTCGACTTTCTTTTTTTCTTCGTCATTTATTTCAATTTCAACTTTGTCTGAAACGAGTTGTTTTTCTTCAATCTCACTCTTGACTGGTACAATTACTTGTTGTTCCCTTTTTTCTTCTACAACTTTCACGGCTTGAGTCTCCTCCTTTGGCTGAGATTCTTCTGTTGTAGGATTATCCTTAAGAATCCTAACCCAGGCCTTTTCAAAGCCAGCTTCCTTGCGCGTGTTAAGCATTTTTTGAATCGACTCATCGAAGTTGGAATAGAAATCAAGGTATACGTAATAGAAGTTCCGTGATAAATCGTATCCGTATTTTGAATGCAACCCACTTTGATTAAGTTTTTCAGAGTAGTCGGTCATATATTTTTCCTGACCAACATGATAGGCTGCTACCACAATGTAGTAGCCTTTGAACAAGGCATCGCCTTTGAATGGTTGCTGGCTTGCCGAAATAAGGGCATATCCAAGCAAAGCCATAATTAAAGCACATCTTCTCATAGATCCGGATTTTGGTTAATTAAAGATTACTGAAAAACATGAATTTTCCTATGATGATCTTCACTTGTCAGCAAACAATGACTTCAAAAAACCCTGTCCGTAGCCAATCATTTGAATAAAAACAGAGGGAATGCTCAATAATGTTACTTTAAAAGATCGTGTAGAGATGAAACAATCTATGGCAACCAACAAAACGTATGCGCCATACACACAAGATAAAAGCAGTGCCGTTGATGGTGTGAATAGATACAAAATCGGTATTGTTAGTAATCCCACGAGAAAAAAAGCAGGGAACCAATGAGTGATTTTTATTTCTCCCGGGTGTTTGCGACCCACCAATATCCTTCCTTTTCCAAAATTCGAAACCTGTTTGAAAAACTCAGTTAAAGATGTTCTCCTTTTATGATATACAAATGCTTCCGGAATAAGAGCAGTTTTGAAGCCCAACTTCCTGATACGTATACTTAATTCAATATCCTCCGCAAAGCGATCAAAATGAAAACCCTTTGTCTTTTCAAATACTTCACGGCTGATGCCCATATTAAAACTGCGAGGTTGAAATGCTTTTTGCTTTCCACCACGAATACCCCCCGTAGTAAGTATCGATGACATGGTGAATGCCATTGCTTGCTGCAGCGGACTAAAATCTTTCATCCCGCGGTCGGGCCCACCCCAGGCATCTGCCTTTTCATTTTTCAAAAATGTTTCTACAGATTCAAAATAGTGCGGAGGCAGAATGCAATCACTGTCAAATACCACAAAATATTTACCACATCCTTTTTCAAAGCCAAAATTTCTACTTGGGCCGGGGCCGGTATTAGGCTTAAAGAAATAATGAATAGAAAGTTTGCCGGAATATTGCTCAAACACCTTCTCACTGCCAAGTGTGGATCCATCTTCCACCAACACGACTTCAAAATCCCGAAAGGTTTGTCGGGTCAGGCTTTCTAAAAGTTCAGCAACCTCCTGCGGACGATTATAAACCGGAACAATTACGGAATAGGTGGGCAGACTCATCACTGCAAAAATAGTGATTAAGCCGGATTACCCTTTGAATATTCTGTCTGCGTAAAAACCTTTATAACCATCCTTCCTTTTCTTACCTTTCTTAAAATCATTATTATGAAAGCCATCGTCACTTCCATTATCCTGTTTGCTGCATTCAATGCCTTCGCTCAGAAAAAAAATTATGATAACGACACCAAATCCATCGAGTCGACTATCACCACATTATATGAGGTGATTTCAGGTGGACCTGATGTTCTAAGAGACTGGGATCGTTTTAAAAATTTATTCAAGCCTGAAGGACGACTCATTCCAACCCGAAAAGATGACCAGGGAAACATGATTATAAAAGCACTTACTCCCGATGAATACATTGAACTTTTTGCCTCCAGAATACCCAACGGTTTTTTTGAGCGGGAGTTAAACCGGAAAGTGGAAGAATTCGGAACGGTAGTGCACGCATTCAGCACCTATGAAACGAAAGAGAAAAAAGAAGGGCCTGTAACCAATCGCGGTATCAACAGCATTCAACTTTTCAAAGACAAAGACCGCTACTATATCGTGACTATTTTCTGGTGTGCCGAGAGTATGGGGTATGAACTTCCTAAAAAATATTTACCAGAAAATTGATATGGTTAAGAAAAGTTTAAAAGTTGCTCTCATCACTTTTATAATTATTATTGGATACGTAGTGTTCGGCATTTTAGTTCCTGCCGGAATGTTTAAAACGATCGAACCACATTTTGCAGGAAATATTACTTCGCTCGAATTATCCGTAGCCGGACCAGAAGATATCACCATCGATCAGGAAACTGGTCTTGCCTTTATTTCAGTGGATGATCGCAGGGCAAACAGGCATAACCCCGGAAGCGTTCAAGGTGCAATATTGATTTTGAACCTTACGGATTCTATACCTGCAATTCGCAATGTTACCCCAGCCGCTCACACAGATTTTCATCCGCACGGAATATCACTCTGGAAAGGAGCAGACAATCGAACATTCCTGTTTGCTGTCAACCATAGTCAAAACTACAAGGAGCATTTTGTTGAAAGATTTGAATGGCGAAATGATAGCCTTGTGCACCTGGAAAGTATACAAGATGCAGAACTAATGACCAGTCCGAACGATGTTACTGCTGTTGGTGAGCGATCATTTTATGTGACCAACGATCATGGGTATAGTGAAAAAGGTCTTGGACGAACGCTCGAAGAATATCTTCAACGGGCGATCTCATATGTAAATTATTTCGATGGTAATTCTTTTAAGAAAGTAGCCAGCAACATAGCGTACGCGAATGGCATTAATCACTCCGCAGATTACGCTAAGATATTTGTCGCCTCTCCTACAGGTGGAAAGGTGTTTATCTATAATCGCGACCTGATTACAGGGAATCTCAACCTAAGTGGAGAAGTCAAGGTAAATACCGGAGTTGATAATATTGAAATGGATGAATACGGAGCATTGTGGATAGGATGCCATCCGCAGTTGCTAAAGTTTGTGGCACATGCTAATGACCCTGTTAATTTTTCGCCATCACAGGTTATTAAATTGACTTTGGATAGCTTGGGAAAATACCAGACAGAAGAAGTTTTTCTAAATGATGGAACTTCCTATTCAGGATCAACTGTGGCTGCGGTATATAAAAATAAATTACTCATTGGGTCTGTCTTTGAAAAGACCATGCTTGTTTGCACTCTCAGCAAAAAAATAGTACCTGAGTACTTTTATTAAAGTGTCAGAAAATAGTAAAGTGATACGAAATAAGGTTATTAAAAATGAAAAACATAGCTGCTCTATTCTTTCTCCTGATCTTTTCTTATTCAGTTCATGCACAACGATCTAAAAACTCTAACCTGGATGAAATCGCCAGTAAGCATGCCGTAAACTCTTTCAAAGAATTTTACGAATTGCTCAGTCTTAGTAACGATGCGCACTTTCCTAAAGACATAGAAAAAAATGTGCAATGGTGTGAAACTGCTTTTGCGAAACGAGGGTTCACTACCAAACAACTCAACACTCCTACCGTGCCGCTTCTGTTGGCCGAACGGTCTGTTAAAAATGCAAAAATGACCGTGTTGATTTATCTGCAGATTGACGGACAGCCAGTGAATCCTGCGCAGTGGGAACAAGAAAGTCCATGGAAGCCTACATTAAAGGAAAAAGATGCCAGTGGAAAATGGAATGTGATTCCTTATGAAAGACTGTATGAAGACCTAAATCCGGATTGGAGAATTTTTGCTCGTTCAACTTCCGATGCCAAAGGTCCCGCCATGGCATTTCTTGCTTCCTTAGATGCATTGAAGGAATTAAAGTCAGAGCCTAATTATAATATGAAAGTCATCATGGACTTTGAAGAAGAATTGGGGTCACCCAATTTGCCTGCCGCTGTTACCCAATACAAAAATGAGTTGGCCTCAGATATGCTGATCATTTTTGATGGGCCTCGTCATGTGAGCAACCAACCTACATTAAGCTTTGGTGCACGCGGTATTTGCGAAATCACACTCACTACATTTGGCCCTCGTGTGCCCGTTCACAGCGGAAACTATGGAAACTACACGCCCAATCCTGCTATGCGCTTATCAAAGTTATTATCATCCATGAAAGATGATGATGGCAAAGTAATAATTCCTGGATTCTATGATGGCATCGTTCTCACCGAAGAAGAAAAGAAAATATTAAAGCAAGTACCTGACGATGAAAACGAAATCAGAAAATTTTTGGGCATAGCCGAACCTGATAAAATCGGTAACAACTTCCAGGAATCACTTCAATACCCCACCCTAAACATTAGAGGTATGGATGCATTATTCGTTGGAAAGGAAGCCCGTACACTTATCCCCGCTACTGCCACGGCTGAAATTGATATCAGGCTTGTGCCCACCAGCAATGCAGAACGACTGATTGGCCTTGTGAAAAAACACATTCAAGATCAGGGCTATTATCTGGTTGATAAAGAACCTACTGAAGAAGAGCGCTTGAAGTATCCAAAGATTGCTGCCTTTCAATCCAGCATTTCGTATGGAGCTTTTCAAACACCCTTTAATTCCGAAACTGGCATCTGGTTAAACAAAGCCATGGTAAGAGCTTTTGGAAAAGAACCCATTAAAATCAGAATTGGAGGGGGCTCAATTCCTATTTCTCCATTTGTGATTACGTTAGGTATTCCCGCTGTTGCCGTGCCCACCGTAAATGCCGATAACAACCAACATGCTGAAAATGAAAATATCCGGGTTGGAAATTATATTGATGGCGTAAAAACATTTTTGGCGATCATGTTAGAAAAACTCTGATAATTTCTGTCTGGCGGATTTTAGAAATTATTCACCCGCCTCTGTGGTCTGTGTCTTCTATTCACAGAAAAGATCATCACCAATTGCCATGACATAAATTACTTCTACTACATTGCTGCCATTTTTTTAGAGTATTAATTTTATGATGTCTGACGATTCGAATTTCGAGAAAAAGAATACTCGAAAAACACCACTGCCAGTAGGTTCGCCAAAGAATTTCAAAATCGGCTTTCTCTTCAATTTTGTTTCCGGCAAATCCACAAGGTTTGATCTGGAGCCAATCCTCATCCTTCAGCAGAATGGCTATAAAGAATATAAGCGGATTTCCATTGACACGAGCCAGGGACTTGCTTATCTAAGTGATTTGGATCATGATTTTTATAATCAACTGCTTCGGTTTTCGAATAAAGAAATACTGAAATGGATGTCGGCAACCGGCAACCGTTTTGTAAGGGACGAACGTTCCGGATCGTGGGCCCATGCTTCGGTCAAAGAACTAAAGAACCTCCGCAAGCGCTATGTGGAATTGCTCACTGCCCTTTGGCCACAGCTGTGCCGCTGGCCCGATCTTTTTATTTTAACCCAGGGCCGATTTGCAGGTCATACGCAACAAACTATAAAACTGAGCACGGAGGCTTTTCAAATCAGGATTTACGCTGAAACTGAGAAAGGTGATATCGTGTTACGACTTGCTTTGCTCCTGGATGGAATTGAGACCCATGCAGTACTTCGATGTGGTGTGTTAATAGAAAATAAGGATGTTCTTTATCTTCCTCCTAACCAAGAGGCTCTTACCGTTTTAGATTTTTTCAAAGCTGGACCACAGCGTTTTCCGATATCCATTAAAAAGGAAATCATAAAAAAGTATTTATTACCATGGCGTGAAAAATTTGATGTGATCATTTCAGAAAAACTGAAGATAGAAGAGACCACTCCTGATATGCATGCTCATGTTCGCCTGAGCGAACTCAACGAAAGTAATCTGATGATCCGCGCTGAGTTTGAATATGGAAACGAAACGGTGGAGTATGACCATGAAACCAAACTGCTGCTGGAAGAAGGTGACCGTATCTTGATTGTAGACCGTAACAAAGCCGATGAGAAAAAACTGCATGAATACCTGCGCACGTTGCATCCTGCTTTTGCCAATCAACGCATGAACAGCTACTACTATTTGCATTTCGATGACGTGATGAAGAAAGGCTGGTTCATTGACATGATGCACAAAGTTCAGGATGAAGGCTATGCCATTCACGGCCTGTCTGATCTGAAAAAATTCAGATACAACCCCAACATTCCTCGTTTCAGTATTTCTGTGAAAACCAAAATTGATTGGTTCGACTTGAAGGTTACGGTGCAGTGGGGTGATCAGGTGGTGCCGCTCAAAGAAATCAGGCGCGCGATCTTAAACTGGCAGGACACCATCATGCTTGATGACGGCACCTTTGGCCACATACCGGAAGAGTGGGTGAAGCAATACAGTTTACTCCTGCGCACCGGCAAGGAAGTAAAAGGAGTTTTGCAGGTGAGCAAACTGCACTACACATTGCTTGAAGACATACTCGACAAACTCGATGACAAAGGGCGGCAAGAAGTAGAATTGCGTAAGAAAAAATTATTAGAATATGATTCGGTAGAAAAAGTACCGCTCTCGCGGGAGATAAAGGCATCGTTGCGTCCGTATCAATTATCCGGTTTTCATTGGTTGCAGGCATTGGATGAACTGAGCTGGGGTGGTTGCCTTGCCGATGACATGGGTCTTGGAAAAACGTTACAGACCATTTCCTTCATACAGTTCTTGAAAGATAAATATCCAGGCAGCACACAGCTGGTGGTGTGCCCCACTTCACTCATCTTCAACTGGGAGAGTGAGTTGAAAAAGTTTTGTCCATCGATAAAATATCATGTCAACTATGGTGGGCAGCGCGAGTTCACCGAATCACACTTCGAAGAATATGATGTCGTGCTTACCAGCTACGGCCTGGTGCGCAACGACATCGATTCACTTTCAGGTTTCTTATGGCAATACATCATCCTCGATGAAAGTCAAGCTATAAAAAATCCAGATGCACGCATTACTAAGGCCGTGCAGAAATTGAAATCGGTGAACCGGATCATCCTTAGCGGCACTCCTGTGCAGAACAATACGTTTGATTTGTTTTCGCAATTCAATTTTTTAAATCCAGGCCTGTTGGGCAACCGCGAATTTTTCAACCGCGAGTTTGCCGGACCCATCGACAAAGATGGGAACCGTGAAAAAGCACAGCACCTGCGCAAACTTGTTCACCCCTTCACACTCAGGCGAACCAAAGAA
The DNA here is from genome assembly GCA_043774745.1 of Cyclobacteriaceae bacterium. Taxonomy (GTDB): domain Bacteria; phylum Bacteroidota; class Bacteroidia; order Cytophagales; family Cyclobacteriaceae; genus ELB16-189. The sequence continues at coordinate 33,175 of JAYVTC010000040.1, forward strand.
CAAGTTGCCAAAGACCTGCCCGAAAAAACAGTTACGATACTCTGGTGTAGCATGGAGGCTGGTCAGCGAAAGCTATACAACACCATACGCGATGGCTACAGGAACAAACTGTTGAAGAAGATTGATGATGAAGGCATAGGCCGTGCGGGTATGGATGTGCTAGAAGCCTTGCTGCGCCTGCGGCAGATATGTGATCATCCAGCGCTAGTTCTGAAGGATGAAAAGGATGATCATGAAAAACATGGATCAGTAAAAATAGAGGAGATACTACGCGAGGTAACTGAAAACGCGGGTGGGCACAAGCTGTTGATATTTTCACAGTTCACCGAAATGTTGAAACTGATCCGGGTGCAGTTTGAAGAGAATGGAGTAAGTCATTGTTATCTCGATGGCAGCACTCCATTAAAGAAACGACAAGAAGAAGTGGAGCGCTTCCAAAGCGATGAAACTGTGCAGGCATTTCTAATTTCACTGAAGGCCGGTGGTGTGGGATTAAATTTAACGGTGGCCGATTATGTTTATATCGTTGATCCCTGGTGGAACCCCGCAGCCGAGCAACAGGCCATAGATCGCGCGCACCGCATCGGGCAAAAGCGCAACGTGTTTGCCTACAAGATGATTTGCAAAGACAGCGTGGAAGAAAAAATATTGCAACTACAGGAGCGCAAGAAAAAACTGGCCGATGATCTGATACAGGAAGATGCCGGTTTTGTGAAAACACTTACGCGCGATGATGTGGCATTTTTGCTGGCATAGAACAGTTGATATTCAGAAATTGTTAATTGTCGACCGTGGTTTAACGAATGACCATTGTTTCCATGATGGTACAATGACCCATTCTATGATTATTTCAAAATTGTGATCAATTTCTTCCCTGTTACAAAATAAAAAAATAAGTCCTGAAGGATATCCAGAATCCAGCATCAGGTTTTATCTTGCACCCAATGGAGAATTTCGTTGTTTCAGCGCGTAAATACCGGCCCTTAGGATTCGAAGAAGTGGTGGGCCAGGAGCATATTACCACTACGCTGAAAAATGCTATTGATAATAACAAAGTAGCTCAGGCGCTATTATTTTGCGGTCCGCGTGGAGTGGGTAAAACTACCTGTGCACGAATTGTAGCCCGTATGATCAATGGCTTCGAAGAAAAAGCTGAAGTCAATTCCCTCAACATTTTTGAATTGGATGCCGCTTCCAACAACTCGGTAGAGGACATTCGCAACCTGATCGACCAGGTGCGCTATCCACCTCAGTTCGGAAAATTCAAAGTGTATATTATTGACGAGGTTCACATGCTTACCGCCCAAGCCTTCAACGCATTTTTGAAGACTCTGGAAGAGCCACCTCCGTATGCCATTTTTATTTTGGCTACTACCGAAAAACACAAGGTTATTCCAACCATTCTTTCACGTTGCCAGATTTTTGATTTCAATCGCATTCAGGTTTCAGATATCGCTAAGCAATTAAAGAAAGTTGCTGACCGTGAAAAGATCAAAGTAGAAGACGAAGCATTGCACCTAATTGCTCAAAAAGCAGATGGTGCTTTACGCGATGCCCTTTCGATTTTCGATTTAATGGTTACGTTCTCATCGGGCAATCAGGTGACATTCAAAGATGTGCTCAACAACCTGCACATTCTCGATTACGATTATTATTTCAAAGTAGTAGATGGTTTACTTACTGAAAATCATACGCAACCGCTACTGATCTTAGATGAAATATTAAAAAAAGGATTTGATGCTCATAACTTCATTGTAGGACTTAGTGAGCATTTGAGAAATCTGTTAATCTCTCAGGATGCGCGCACCATTAACCTCATGGAGGTGCCCGATAGCATCAAGAAAAAATATCTTGACCAGGCAGGAGTGTCATCACCTTCTCTTCTGCTTTCCTGGTTGAACATTGCCAACCAATGTGACATCAATTATAAGAGCAGCAAGAACCAACGCCTGTTGGTAGAATTGGCTCTGATGAAGATGGCTCATATCCATGAAGTCTTCAGAAGCTCGACCCATGCAACAGCTGAAGCTGGATTAAAAAAAAAATTGAACTAAGTACTGAGATCCCAGCCTCCTCCGCTCCAACTCCAGTTAAAGAAGAACCGATCAATGAAGAATCTGTTGTAACATCTGCTCCCATTGTTGCTGAAAAGGAAGTTCCTGTTCAAAAGGCTACGGTAGCAAAAGAAACCACGCGCCCAAAGACAACGCTCAATCTGGGTAACATCCTAAAACCACAGGTCAAGACAGAAGATGCCAAGGAAGAACAAAAAGGTCCATCGCCTAAACAAGACGATCCTATAATAGAAAGTAAGCTTCGTCATGTGTGGAAAGATTATGCTGAACAAAGAAAAAATCAGGTTGCAGAATATCACATCCTCAGCCAGACATTCACCCTAAAGAACAATTTGATTACCCTTCTTCTGAATAATCCTATTGAAGAACCTATACTTCAAGGAATGAAATCTGATTTAGTGGGTTATCTGAGAGAGAAACTTAATAACAGCACACTTCAGATTGAAGGCGAGTTGCAACGAAATAATACAAAAAGAAAAGCCTACACCAACAAAGAAAAGTTTGATTACCTGGTAGAGAAAAATCCACTGATAAAAGAACTACAGGAAAAATTAGGCCTCGATCCGGACTATTAAAATTGTTAGCCACTGATTCACTGATTAGAATTCAAAAAATCTTTGAATCTGTGGCCAAAAAAATGAGAATACTACACCTTCACGTAAATCTTCCTCTTGTTCATTACGTATCCAACGGCCCAGCAGGTGAGCATGATCCACAAGGCAAATCCAAGAGATCCGTTATAATCGCCTAATGCGGCACCAAAAATATTCTCGGCAATCCAACCATAGGCAGACTGCCCTTCTATTTTAAAGGTGAACAGTAAAATCACAAACACTTCGGATAGCAGGTAAATAAACAATGTGTTCTTACCAAGTACTTCGAAAAAGTATGTCCACTTGGTCTTCTTGGCTATATCGATGATGAATACCAGAATAGGTAGTACCAACAAGTCGATACCTACCGTATGTAACACAAAAGAACTTGTCCATAGTTTTTTATTGATCGGAAAAAATAAATCCCACCATAATGCCATGAATACTAATGCGCAACCCACCATCAGCATCTTGGCCAGCGTCTCGTAGTTCTGACCATTTTTCTGCAGATATAATCCTGTTAGATAACCGGCAATTACATTCACAATAGAAGGCAACGTGCTCAGTAATCCTTCCGGATCAAATGCGACTCCTTCGCCATGGTACATATGGCTTTCACCAATCAGAAATGCATCTAATTTTAATACTGTATTTCCTTCCAACGAAAGATCACCAAATGCACCAAGCAAAACACGATAAAGGACAAGAGCAACCAAGCTAAAAATAAGGGCTCCCTTTACTTTAAAATAATGAATGATAATGGAAGCAAAGAAATAACATAATGCGATACGCTGAAGAACACCAAAGATGCGTGTCTCACTCAATGGCTTTAGATGACCGTTTTCAAAAAATGGAAACCAGTACATGAGAAAGCCCAATAAAAAAATAATGATGGTTCGTTTTAGAATCTTCTTGAAGAATTCACCATCACCCAATGATTCGTATTTCGGCAACGCAAAGCTCATAGAGTTACCCACTACAAATAGGAATGTAGGAAATACCAGATCGGTGAGTGTGAAGCCGTTCCAATCAGCATGCAATAAAGGTGAGTAGGTGGTTGTCCAACTACCTGGAGAGTTTACGATAATCATCAGAGCGACATCCATGCCTCTGAATACATCTAATGACAAGTAGCGATTTTTAAGTTCTTGCATGGCTTATCGGTTTACACATCAATATTGGCTGAAAATCCAATATTAGAAATTTCATTTTTTTCCTAGAACATCAAACATTCTTGTATACTTAATGGTAAGACTTCGGTTGTTAATCACACCATATTGATATACTTCATTATACACTACGAATAAACCGGTGTTGGCCTGCTCGAGTAAACTAAAACGAACGTTGGCCGACCATAAATCCGCTGAGCTATTGTATTGAATAAAACTTTGAAGATTAATACGGGGACGGAAAGAGTATGAAATCCGGGCAGCTAAAATACTTGCCACAAAATCTCCGGTAGGTAAGTTCACATCGTTTACTGCAAGGCTCACCTCCGAGTTGAACTTATCTCCCACGCGCATACCCAACGCTAAACTGTTTATGTACCGAGTGCCTCCGAAAGACCCTCCTAATATTGAGCGAGTACTTACATAAATTGGTTTACTTGGATTGGTCATGAGCACAATTTGTGCTTCCTGGTGATTATACGTGTTGGCAGGCACCCAAATATCTTTTGATATTTCAAATGGCGATACTACGCCTTCGGTAGTAAAATTAATTCCGGTATGTATTTCAAGTCCGCTTACCCAAACCCAATGGTTGTCTACATGAAGATAACTGGTCTCCAGAAAGTTGTCAAAATTCCAGTAACTGCGATAGGATACGTGAGGCCTCAGCTCCAATAAACCATAGCGACCATTCATGCGAACTTGTTTGAATATTAGTACCTCTGGTTTGCGGTAAGCAGAGCGTAACAAAAATCCGACTTCAGGATTAAAACCTTCGCTTACTTGCTGATAAGAAAAATTCATTCGCAACCCATTCCATTCATAATTTGCTTGCAGGCGATATGCATCCGTGTTAATAGAGTCGCCTGGAGTTATTGTTTTAGAATAGAAACCAAATAATTGAGCCTTTTTGCCAAATCCCCATCGTCCATCAACTGCAACAGTGCGGTTATAGTCATTATCTTCTGCACCCATTCCCGTACGATTTACAAACATACCACCGAAGTAGGAGCGCTGTGCAAACTGATGGCTAACACGTGCCACGGTAAAATTATTCTTTCCAATGGTAGTGACACCTTCATCATTATTCACTTCATCGGTAAACATGTTTAAGAAACCAAAACTGGTTTTATTTACTTTCCCCGAGAGTCTGCCTCCTCCAATAATCGGAACTCGCTGACCCGATGCATCCAAGCCTATCTTACGGCTAAAAAACAAATCTACTTCACCAGGACTACCTACTGAAAAGAATCCCGCGTTCTCCAAAAAGAAAGGACGCTTCTCCGGAAAAAATAAATTGAAACGATCCAGATTGATTTGTTGCTGATCTACTTCCACTTGTGCGAAATCAGTGTTGTACGTTAAGTCTAGTGTTACTGCTGGCGTGATGCTATACTTAACGTCCATCCCTACAGCGGGACGATACTCAGTTTCAGGATTGGGTTTTGCATAATCGTGGTTTGCCTGACCTAACACATATGGTATCAACTTCAAGTTGCCCGGGCTTTGCAAATTTAATCCGGTAAGTGTACCTGCCAATGAAAGTCGCTTCATATCAAATTGAATAGGAAGCGCTGCCCAATAATCAATCTCGTTTGTTTTGCGAATGTTACGCTGAAAATTTATGCCCCACACCTGATCCTTGCCCGAAGCAAAACGAAGCGTGCGGAGTGGAATGGCAAACTCAGCACTCCAACCAAAATCACTGGTGATACTCCTAACCTCCCAGGAAGCATCCCAATTCAGATTGAACCCGCCTACAGTACCCGACTGCATGCGATTATTTGTATTATTTCCCTGCCCTTCATTATCGACCTGCGCATCATACTCAATACCGATGGGATTTGTTCCAAACATGAATCCATTTTGACTGTCGTGATAAGTATCTAGAATAAAAAGAAAGCTATCGGTGTTGTCGAGTGTAGCATCTCTGCGTGCATCTGAAACAACTAACCTGTCGGGCTCCTTATCATAACAAACTACCGACAGATAAAATGTATTTGCTGTTAGTCCAATCCTGATTTCTGTTTTTTCCGTGGCCGGGAATCCTGAGTTAGGTTTGTTCTGCCACATTTCATCGATGGGAGTAATTGCTCTCCAAACTTCATCATTCAATACATCACCATCAATTTTCAATTCCTCAGTTAATGCTACCGCTTTAGCTACGGGCCTTTTTTTCACATCGGGCATGTTCACCACCGTTTGAGCGAAAACTGATTGGCCTAATAATAGAGTTAGAACGAAAGTAATTTTAAAGACAAATCTCACGTTTAGATATTTTTTATAAAAATCATGTATTTTAGTTTGAGGCAATAGAAGGAAGCCCTCATTTATTTTAATGGCAACAGGTAACTACCAATGGCAAATGCTTAGAGTTTTTAATACATCCTTGTAGAAGCATGATCATAATATAGAGGGCATCAATGAGTATATTTGACTCATCACTAAACCGCATCATCAATTTCATCGCTATGAAATATCCCTTGTTTCTAATTCTGCTATTACCACTTTTCTGTTTCGGACAAGATAAACCTGCCTACCACTTATTCGATTCAGACGGAAAAGAAGTTCGTTATGAAAAAATGATCAAAGAACTTGAAAAAGCTGATGTGATTTTCTTTGGCGAACAACACAACGATCCCATCTCACATTGGATGGAACTTCAGGTGATGAAAAGTCTGTATGAAAAAAATAATCGGCTCATATTGGCTATGGAAATGTTTGAGTCCGATGATCAACTTGTATTGAATGAATATCTCAAAGGCGTTATTGAAGAAAGACATTTATTGAGCGAAACAAAAGTTTGGGATAATTATAAGACCGATTACAAACCACTGATTGAATTCGCCAAAGAGAAAAAATTATCTGTCATAGCATCCAACATTCCAAGGCGCTATGCCAACCTGGTGTATCGCAAAGGTATTCTGGCATTTGACTCATTGCAGATTGAAGGAAAGCAATGGATCGCACCACTCCCATTTGAAATTGACCTTGAGTTACCCGGATACAAAAGCATGATCACCGGCATGGGGCCACATGCCAGCGCAGGCACTGCAGCAAACATGGCTCGATCTCAGGCCGCTAAAGATGCAACGATGGCTTACTTCATTCTTAAAAACAAACAAAGCCAGGTGTATCATATAAATGGTGCTTATCATTCACAAAATGGTGAAGGCATTATCTGGTATCTGAAAAAATCCCAACCCAGTTTAAAAATTGCCACTATCCATGTAACTGAACAAAGTGAAATTGAAAAACTGGATGACGCGAACAAAAAAGTGGCAGATTTTATTATCTGTGTGCCTAAAGAAATGACCAAAACATATTAAAGAATACATGAACCAACACATAGCCCACATCGCCTTAGTTGTTGATGATTACGACCAGGCCATAAATTTTTACACTAAAAAATTAAATTTTAGACTTGTTGAAGATACCAAGCTAAGTGAAACAAAGCGTTGGGTGTTAGTAGCACCAGCTGGTGGCGAATGTTGTTTGTTGCTCGCTAAGGCGGCCAATGAAGAGCAAAAAAGTATAATTGGAAATCAAACTGGTGGACGGGTCTTTTTATTTCTCAACACAGACAATTTTAAAAGAGATTATGAAAGTCTGAAAGCCCATGGGGTCACCATCGTGAGAGAACCTTCTGTTGAAGAATATGGAACAGTAGCCGTGTTCGCTGATCTGTATGGAAATCTTTGGGATCTGATTGAATCCATTTACAAATGATTGTACAAAATTGATCAGTGAACTGTACAAAATCGGATAGTTATATCTCTAGAGGTTTTCTAAATAGCTTAAAAAGGACGATTTGTAAGTTGGCTTTGAGTTTGTATAAAGAAGCCAAACGCTGACTATGAGAACTTTTCTTGCCTTGGTATTGTGGTTCCTGCTCTTCGTAATCTGCTGGCCAATTGCCCTGATTATGCTTTTCCTTTTCCCCTTTGTTTGGTTACTACTACTCCCCTTTCGAATTGTTGGATTTACATTGGAAGTAGTGTTCAGTGCGATTAAAGCGATTTTACTGTTTCCGTTTCGCTTAGTAAAGGCGATGTGAAGTATAGCCTGTAATACTACCTGGATTCGTCAAGTTGCATCTCCAACTCATGCTCGCGCCTTTTCAAAGATTTGTCGAGCACAAATGTGCCAATAGGAATTAGTGATGCCGCCAGCGCCACCAATACAGAAAACCAATTCCACCGCATGGATTTAATGGCTAACAAGACTGCCGCTATGTAAAGGATAAATAAGACACCATGAATCCATCCGGTAATTTTAACAGCCAGAGGAAATCCTAAATAATACTTTAATGGCATAGCAATCAAAAGAAGTACTAAAAAGGAAACGCCCTCAATAAAACCGATCAACCTCAAATTACTTACTCGTGATTTCATAATAATTAAACTGTTTGTGCTTCGTAAATTGAAATGGTGCGGTCACGTTTCATGGTATGATAACCCAAATAAATTAAAATGATCCCTAATAATTCTGTTACATACAGAACTTCTGTATACCCAAACTTGGTAAATGAACCACCAATGCCGGGCAGTAAGCCACCGATCGCAATAAAAACATTGCCTACGAAGCGGCTCTTAAATAGAGCGTCTTTGCTATACCGATATGCGGAATAAGCGGCTCCTCCTACGAGGAAAATGAATGCATAGATATTTACAAAAGGCGTAATCAATCTCACATTCTTCCACACCAAAACTTTACCTGCAAGCCGCGTAGGTTCAACTAATGAATACTCAATGGGAGAAAGGAGTACAAGCACGGAAGCAATCACAATAATAGTAACGACCACATACATCATGATGTTGGCCGTTCGCTTTTGAAAAATAAGATAAACAGAACCCTGCGCCAGCGGAAATCCTCCCAGTAAAGCACCCAGGATATACCATGATTTAAAAACAGGCTCACTCCACTGAAAAATCCCGACAATACTTTCGGTAAGCGTTCCTAAACCATAACATAACACACCAATCATCCACCAAAACAAATAGGGCGGTTTATTCTTGAATTGCCAGTGATTGTACAGAATCACAAAGAATACCGCTGAAAGAATGGTAGTGAGAATAGGGATTTTATGGATGAACTCAATCATGTCTGGCATTTAAAAAAAATGATGAGAATAAAGACTATCACTTCTTCTCATCAAGATTCAAAAAGGAATATTAATTAAATGAATCAGTATCATTTGGTTGATATACATAACGGAATGTATAGTAACGGGCTATGTTGGCGGATGTAGGATTAGCGGGCGCATCTTTGTAGTAGTTAATAATTTCCATCTTTGCATATCGACCTTCGGAAGTTTTCACTACAATCACTTTACCTGCTGTTGGGCGATTTACCTGGGCAGCCCCATCATACGTGTACCAACCCTGTCCTGAACCTGTTGGTATAGCAAGATTAGCATTAGGTGCTCCGGCAATCGGAGCAGGATCATTGTCTGACTTATAGCCATCTACTGGTGCTGCAGCCAGTTCATCAAAAATACCATTCACGATCTGAGCTTGTGATGCACCAGGGCCACTGGTGGTACTATTCACGATAATTGTTGTTCCATTAAATCCAAGGTCCCACTTGTTCGTTGCACTATCTGCATTGACTATAATTTCACCCGTCTTGAAGCTAAAGAAGGTAAATTTCTTTGTAAGGCCTGTCGGCTGACCTGTTGTTGGATTGAAACCGGTGCCAGGATCTGCTGATAAATTGGAGAAGGTAGTCGCCACTACAGGAATCGGTTCATCAGCTTCGAGACAGCTCGTGAACGTAATTGAGAAAACGACAACCAATACTAAAGACAAAATTGATTTGATTAAATTCATGGTCTATATAAATTAATTAAGGTTGAATATTCTTTTTTGAAAACGTATAACTCACACTCGCGTAATATAAGCGTCCTGGCAGATTAGGAATCGTAACTGGTTCTGTGTGATTAAATAAATTATCTATACCCAATTGGAAACGAACTGAATTCTTAATGGTCTTTGCCAAAGAAACATTCACTAAGGCATAACCAGGCACAAAGTCATCGTATTTATCCAGAATAGAATTGCTGTTTGTATCAGAAGGTGGTATGGTCTCTCCTTGAATATTGCCGCGGATATCGCCAATGCCATATTTGCCTCTGTAAATTAAACGCAAGCTTCCCTCCCATCCACTTGGCCTGTGATTATAGAACAACTTGATATTACCCATATGACGCGAGCGGTTATATAAACCAAAATATTCCCCCGGCTTCAATCGCTGCGTTGCTAATGTATTTGGATCGCGCCAGTACACCTCTCGGGCCTTCACAGCCTCGACCACATCTTTATCTTTCGCAAATAACAGTTGATATCCTAAAGAAAGACTTAAATGATTAGCAATAGGGTATGAAAAATTGGATTCAAGACCTTGCGTAAAAGCTCTCTGTATATTGCGATAACTGTAAATACTTTGACCGGAAGTGGTGATTGCTACAGCTTGTGTTTCAATTAAGTTATTGATGCTGTTATGAAAAACATTCAAATCCATCTTCAATGAAGGTAGTATTTCCACTGTAGCACCTGCATTGATTGATATCGACCGCTCAGCTTGCAGATTGCCTAACTTAGAAGGATCAAATAAATACGTTTGTATCTGTCCTGCTGCGTCAAGTTCTGCAAGGCGATCGATTGCCACTTCAGTACCTAACACACTATAACCACCCGCTGCCGAATTATTAAAGTTGAAATATAATTGACGAAAGTCAGGGGCTTTAAATCCTACTCCACCACTCACCTTAAAAGTGACCTTCTTATTAAGTTCATATCGTGAAGAAAGCTTAGGACTAAACTGACCTCCATAAATATTATTGTAATCGTATCTGCCTCCAACAATCATCGAAAGCTTTTCCAAAGGCAACCACTCGTGTTGAAAAAATCCGTAGCTGGTTTCCTGATATCTTTTTTCTTCGTCACCATAGCGCGAGGTTTGAACCATCTCTCTTATGTAGCCTGCTCCAACTGTTAAAATGTTTTTTTCATTGAAAAAGTATTCTGCATTTAACTCAGGGCGGGTGAACGATTGTTTGAAATCATCATGGTAATACTGGCTGCCATCCGATTCAAGATTCAAATAGGTTTCCGTTTGATAGTGTGTTGAATAAAATCTAGCTGTAACCTTAAACTTATCGGAAAACCGATGTGTAAGTACAGGATTAAAATTCCAATCACGGGTGTTACCATTACCCGCTGTGCGGGTGCGACTGCCATTAGATTCTACTTCAAAACGGAAAATCTGATCTTCATTGAAGAATCTACCTGCAACACTAATGTCAGTGAAGGGACTAAACTTATAAGTAAGCTTAGTATTGAAGGTGTAATTAGTGAATGGAGAAACTGTGTTCCCATAATTCTGCGGAGAAAGATCATAGCCATCGGTATGATACCGATTTCCATATACATAAACACCGAATTTCTTTTTAGTGAACGCCACATCCCCATTCACGTCAAGTGTATTATTTGTTCCATATCGAATGGCCATGTTGGCACGCGTTCCGGTTGGTCTGTCGGTGATAATATTGATAACTCCGGCCAGCGCATCAGAGCCATACAAACTTGATGATGGGCCTTTCACAATTTCAATTTGCTTGATGTTACCAACAGCAATGCGGCTTAATTCCAGCGACCCGGTGTAACGTCCTATGATTGGCTCACCATCAATCAGTATTAATGTATAATCAGGATTGAATCCCTGAATCTGAATGCCATTTCCCTGGGCGTTTATTTGCGGAACAACCACCAACCCTGTTTGCTCGGAAAGCACATCGTTGAGTCGCAAGGATCCCATTGTCTTGATTTGGTTCTTTGGAATTAGGGAAACGGGCATTGGCAATGCCCCAACAGTTCTTTCGTTGCGTGTAGCTGTTATAATAAGCTCATCCAACTGCTTTGTGGGAAGCGTATCACTTTCAGCCGGTTTTTCCTGGGCAAAACAAGACACTGAGATCATTACGAGTGATCTGAGTATCCACTTGTAAGATTGGCCTAAAGTTTTCACGCGTGCAAAGATCAAAATGTCAATCATAAAAAAATACCCTAAAAAGTATAATTAGTGACAAATGGTACATCAACTTAATTGTCCGCAAGAAATGGGTATTTTTGAACTTAAATGCCATAATTTGGTTATGTGGGGGTATGATTTTTGTCATTTTTTAATTTGAATTGAACGTTATGGAAGTACAGGAAACAATAAATACTCAAAAAAGTGAATTTAAGACACTCCTTGAACGAGAGAATATAATCCTCCAAATAGCTGAAAATAAAACCGAAGAAGAACTGATTCTCAAAAGCCAGGTAAACAGAAACATTATTCACTTTTACTTCTGTCTTGAGGGGTCAGGTGTGTTTGCTTTTGGTCCTCATTACAGCCGTCCTATAGAAAAGCAACGCAATTCTTTTTTCTACAATCCTGATATGGATTTGCCATTTGAGTTAAGGCTTTCCCCACATACCCGACTGGTAGCTTTCTCAATTACATTGGAAAGTTTGCACAAACTGTTTACCCATGATGCCTTACCCTTTCTGAAACCAGAAAATGCAAAAACCAAGCTTTACGATGAGCGAGAGATTCCCACTAATTTATTGGTAGTGCTCAATCAGATTTTCACTGTTAATTTGAGTGAAAGTGCAGAGAAGCTTTATTATCTCGGAAAGGTTTTAGAAATACTTGGATTATATTTCTCCGAAAAAAAACCTGATACGGAAGCCTGCCCTTTCCTAAATGATCAGGAAACCGTACGCAAAATCAAACATGCGAAAGAGTATTTACTTAAGCACATGGACTCTCCTCCTGGCCTCAAGGAACTTGCAAAAATAGCAGGCTTAAATGAGTATCAATTGAAAGTTGGATTTAAAGAAATTTATGGCAACACCGTATTTGGCTACCTGTTGGATCATAAACTAGATCATGCGCGCGTATTACTTGATTCGGCAAAGTTTCAGGTGAATGAAGTTGCCTACCAGATTGGTTATGCCAACCCCAGTCATTTCATTGCCGCGTTTAAGAAAAAATTTGGCGTAACACCGAAGAAGTATCTGATGAACCTTACCCGCAAAGTTTAAATATTAATTCCCTCTTAAGCGTTTATAAATATTTATTGCAGTTATCAAGACTATTACAAAACAGAATAGTCCAACCATTCCCCACAATAATCCAGGCCCGGTTCGCACAACAACCAGCATTACAATTGCCACCAGGAAAATCGTGGCTACCTCATTCCAGGTGCGAAGTTGTTGTGAATTGTACTTAAAAATATTTCTGTCTTGTTGTCTATAAATCACGTGTAGTGAGCAATGATATAACAACAAACCAACAATGAAACCTAATTTAGTCCACAACCAGGGTTGAAAAGGATAATTGTAAAACAATAGCCAACTGCCGAAGATAACAGTGAGAATACAGGAAGGCCACGTGATTCCAAACCAAAGACGCTTGATCATGATGGTAAACTGTTGCTGAAGGATAGCTCTTTCACCCTCTGGCTTATCTTGTGTTTCGCGATTGTAAATAAAAAGACGCACCACGTAAAAGAGTCCCGCAAACCAAGTGACTACAAAAATGATATGAAGCGCCTTTATGTAAAAATAAGTCATCTTACTTCAGGCAATTATTAGTTCATTAAGTTCTGTATTCACCAGCTTAACAATGGTATTAATCCAATCCGTTCTTTCATTCATACATGGAATTACCGTGTACTCTGCACCTCCTGCTTTCATAAAATCATCGCGACCCTCTACCTGAATTTCTTCCAATGTTTCCAAACAATCGCTGACAAAAGCCGGACATACTACCACTAATTTTTTTATTCCCTCTTGTGGAAATCTTTTGAACTGTTCTACGGAGTAAGGTTGCAACCACGCATCTGCTCCTAAACGCGATTGAAATGAAAAACTAAATTTTTCTTTCGGCAAACCTAGTCTCTCTGCTACCAGATTAGTGGTTTCAATAACCTGGTGGAGATAACAAAAATGATGTGCTTCAGATGGGATAGAACAACAATTTTCTTTCGCGAAGCAATGCGATTTTGTGCAGTCGGTCTTCAATACGTGTCGCTTCGGAATGCCATGGTAACTGAATAACAAATGGTCAAAGTCCTTTTGTAAAAAAGGTTCAACACTATTCGTCAGGGATTCGATATAATCAGGATGATTGTAAAATGGTGGAACAATTTTCAATACAAACGAATAGGCTCCCTTTTTATGTGCTTGCTTCACATGCTCAACGGCCGTTTCATAACTGCTCATGGCATAGTGCGGATAAAGAGGGACGAGTACCACCTCTTCCAGATCGGGATTCTCCCGATGTAATTTTTCCAATGCGAAAGCTGTGTTAGGGTTAGCATAACGCATACATAACTCAACTGGCATATCAATGACCTCCGCTAACTTCTTCTGTACTTGCTTTGAAATGTAAATGAGTGGAGATCCATGCCCGGTCCATATGGTTTTATATTTTTCTGCACTTTTTGGCGCACGAAAAGGAACAATAATTCCCCTCACCAAAAGAGCACGAACTAAATAAGGGATATCAATTACGCGCTCATCCATCAGAAACTCATTGAGGTAAGTTCTCACATCTTTTACCTTTGTTGAATCCGGTGAACCCAGGTTTGCTAACAGTACAGCCCTTTTTGCCATCGTCATTTTTTTAAATCGCCATGCTAAATGTTTTCCTTTTTACTGCTTTGCACTCCGCACGATCCACACCTTCAGCACCGCATCTATGTATCGGATCTTCTACTTTATGATTTTAGTAATATCATTTAAAATTCCTTACTGCATTAATTGTGGCTTCCACCTCTGCATCAGTAATAGACGCACTGATAAACCAGCTCTCATAGGCAGATGGTGGCAAATAAACTCCATTCGTCAGCATATGATGAAAGAAGCGATTGAACAGTGAAATGTCACACTGCTTTGCCGTATCAAAATCGGTTACTGCATGCATACCAAAATGCACACTCATCATGCTACCTAACCGATTCACAGTATGGTCGATTCCCTTATTTGCCAACACTGCTGCTATACCATCCGATAATTGCTTGGTTGTTTGTTCCAGTTTTGAATAAATACCCGGATTATTTTTTAGTTCTTTTAACAACGCATAACCAGCGCCCATAGCAATGGGATTGCCACTCAATGTTCCTGCCTGATATACATTGCCCAAGGGAGCGATGTGGTGCATGATTTCTTTCTTTCCACCAAAAGCACCTACTGGTAATCCTCCACCTATAATTTTTCCATAGGTAACAAGATCCGCTTTGATGTTGAAAAGTTCTTGTGCTCCACCGGAAGCCAGTCGGAAGCCAGTCATTACTTCATCAAAAATTAATACGATGTTATGTTCATCGCATAATGTTCGCAATCCTTCAAGGTAACCTTTGATGGGTAAGATACACCCCATATTACCAGCAACCGGCTCGATGATGATCGCTGCAATCTCATTGAGATGCTGAGCAATCAACGCATTGACTGCATTAAGATCATTGTAAGGCGCTGTCAATGTATCCTGTGCAACGGCCGCAGATACACCAGGCACGGATTGAATATTTAATGTTGCTACACCACTTCCTGCTTTCACCAAAAATGAATCGGCATGACCATGATAGCAACCTTCGAATTTGATAAACTTGTTTCTGCCAGTATAACCGCGTGCTAAACGAATCGCACTCATGCACGCTTCTGTTCCGCTGCTCACCATGCGAATGAGATCAACATTGGGCACCATAGATTTGATCAACTCGGCCATGTCAATTTCCAATTCAGTTGGAGCACCAAATGAGGTGGAGTCTGCAGCGCGTTCACGAATAGCTTCAACAACGGGCTCGTAAGCATGACCTAAAATCATCGGTCCCCATGAGTTGATGTAATCGATGTAACGATTTCCATCTTCATCAAAGAGATAAGCACCTTTTGCTTTTTTTATAAATACCGGAGTGCCTCCTACACTTTTAAATGCACGGACTGGCGAATTCACTCCGCCCGGAATATGTTGCTGAGCACGTTCAAACAAATCTTTACTTCTTGACTGACTCATCATTTCATTTATTCTTTTGAAGCAGCCGAACGGCTTGTTTTGCGAAATAGGTTGCAATCAAATCCGCACCAGCACGTTTGATGCCTATAAGCACTTCCATGATTGCCTGGTCTTCATTAAGATAGCCTGCCTTAGCCGCTGCTTTAATCATTGCATACTCACCACTCACATGATATGCACTTACAGGAAGACTCACGTTGTTTTTCACTTCACGGATGATATCGAGATAAGCGTGTGCCGGTTTCACCATGATAATATCTGCACCTTCTTCCACATCCATCAATACTTCTTTAATTGCTTCAATGCGATTAGCTGGATCCATCTGATAGGTCTTTTTATCGCCAAAGCCAGGAGCACTATCGAGTGCATCACGGAAGGGGCCATAAAAACAAGAAGCATATTTTGCTGCGTAGCTCATGATGCCTGTATTGTGAAAACCTTCCTTCTCCAGAGCTTCACGTATAGCGCGTATACGACCATCCATCATATCACTGGGCGCTACAAAATCAGCTCCGGCACGTGCGTGGCTCACACTCATCCTCGCGAGTATCTCCACCGTTTTGTCATTTACAATTTGTTGACCTTCAACAATGCCATCATGACCAAATGATGAATATGGGTCTAGAGCTACATCCGTCATCACTACCATATCAGGCAATGCATGCTTTATGGCTCGAACACTACGCTGCATCAATCCATCTCCATTAAGGGCTTCTTTACCTGTATTGTCCTTTAATTCATCGGGAACTTTAACGAATAGCAAAGCACACCGCAAGCCCATGTGATAACATCCCTCAAGTTCTTTCACCGCTTGATCCAGTGAGTAACGATAGTAGCCTGGCATGGAAGAAATTTCATCTTTAATTTGCTCGCCTTCCACAAGAAAAACAGGGACAATAAAATCGGAAGGCTGTAATGTAGTTTCCCGTATAAGACTTCTGACAGAAATTGATTGTCTTAAAATTCGATTTCGCCTGTTCATGATTCAACTGTGTTTAGTTTCAACCAATCTATTGGATTCAATAAAACTTTCTGCAACCTGGCCTCCTCGCTTCCTGGACGCGGTTGATGATTATATTCAAAGCGTACCGTGGGAGGAAGACTCATTAAAATACTTTCCGTTCTTCCATTCGTTTTGATTCCGAACAGTGTGCCACGATCGTGTAGTAAATTAAATTCAACATAACGACCTCGTCTTATCTCCTGCCAGAACTTATGCTCCGGTGTAAATTTAAACTCTCTTCTTCTTTCTACAACTGGAACGTATGCGTAAAGAAACTCTTTTCCATTTCGCTCAGTAAATTCCTTCCAGAATCTCAATGATCTTTCTTCCGTTCCTTTACAATGATCAAAAAAGATTCCACCAATACCTCTTCTTTCTCCTCCGCGATGATGGTTGTTAAAGTAGTTATCACACTGTTCTTTAAACTGCGGATAAAGCATTACATCAAATTCATCACAACACTTCTTTTGCGCAGCATGAAAGTGTATGGCATCTTCTTCAAATAAATAATAAGGTGTAAGATCAGTGCCACCACCAAACCACGCATCTGTCAATTTTCCATGTTCATCATATACTTCAAAGTAGCGCCAGTTTGCGTGAACTGTCGGCACAAATGGATTTAATGGATGGATCACCAATGATAAACCACAGGCAAAAAATGAATGACCTTGCACTTTCAATTGAAGTGCGGCCAATGCAGGTAACTTTCCATGTACGATGGAAATATTTACACCGCCCTTTTCAAAAATATTTCCTCCGTTTATAATTCTGCTTTCTCCTCCTCCACCACCAGGGCGTTCCCACACATCAGCAACAAAGCTGGCTTTGCCATCCACCTTTTCAAGCGCCTGACAAATTTCATTTTGCAATGAACGTATATGTGCAGTAAACTGCTCTTTAATGGACAGCGACATGTTCGTACTCCTTAACGGCATTGACAAATGCTTTGGCATGATCTACCGGAATGTGCGGCATAATGCCATGACCCAAGTTGGCGATATAACCTTTCACACCAAATGCATCAATCATGGCACGAACTTCATTTCTTATTTCCTTTGGGGATAACATCAATTTGCTTGGATCAAAATTACCCTGCAACGCTATACGGTGTTGTGTTTCCCTACGTGCATCACCGGGTCTGATGGTCCAGTCGATACCAAGGCCGGAAACACTTTTATTTTGTGATAACAAATTCAACGCATAATTACTTCCTTTCGGGAAAAGAATAACCGGTGCGAATGGCGCTAATGCTTCCGCAATCGTAATAAGATAAGGAGCAGCAAACCGATCGAAGTCAGCAGGAGCAAGTAAACCACTCCAGCTATCAAACACCTGCAACACATCAGCACCGGCTTTTGCCTGTCCTATTAAATATTGAATGGTGGCTTGCGTGATTTTTTCAAGCAAATTGGCCGCAAGTTCAGGATGAGTAAAACAAAATGCTTTTGCTCTATCAAAACCTTTGCTTCCTTTTCCCTCCACCATATAACACAATAAAGTAAATGGGGCGCCTGCAAAGCCAATTAACGGAACACGATTATTAAGTTCGCGCTTCGTTAAGGTCAACGCATCCAACACATATTTTAGTTTTGCTGCAATATCCTGATCATCGAGTTGATCAATATCCTTTTGTGTTTTTATTGTATTGGGAAGCGAAGGACCTTTGCCTTCTTCCATCAACACGGTCATTCCTAATGCTTGCGGAATAACTAATATATCCGAAAAGATAATGGCGGCATCTACACCAACAATATCAACAGGCTGCATCGTTATTTCACAGGCAAGTTCAGGTGTTTGCACGCGGGTGAAGAAATCATATTTGTTTCTCAATGCAATATATTCTGGCAAGTACCTTCCAGCCTGGCGCATCATCCACACCGGTGGACGACATACTTCTTCCTGGTGGAGAGCTCTTAACAATAAATCATTCTTTAACATGCGCACTGGTTTTTGAATAATAAGCTACAATTGTTTTCAATAGGATATCTTCTGAAGGAGCTTCCGGGATATGGATATGTTCATACCCTTTTTGCTTTGCATGATCAGCTGTTGTTTGTCCTATACAAAAGCAAGGAACTTGCTGCATTGGGTTAAGTGTTAGGAAACTATCCACTGCACTCGGACTAAAAAAGATAATGCCCTCATAAGGAAGACCAATGACCACCAGTGTAAATTCAGTACGATATGCTATCACATCCTGCACAGCAACGCCTGCATTATTCAATTTCTCTGATAATTCATTCCGCCTGAGGTTGCTGCTAATGTGTGTTACCTCTTTCACTTCCACATCGTGTAAAATCTCATCCGCTAAAGCGGAAGCTTGAGGTGCCGTAGATTTTATATTAAGACCAGATGCAATTGCGTATTCCTTTGTTCCCCGTGAAATGCAATAGACAATATAATCAGCGCTATCCAGCCGCAGCTGTTTCGTGATTTGCAAAAATGCTTTTACTCCTGTAATGCTGGTAAGAACAACGTGTTTGTGAATATCCTGAGCATTGAGGTCCGTTGGAACATGAATCACCTTGCTAATAAAATCATGGTCGGTAAACTTCCAACCTGACGCCTGAAGTTCATCAACCTTTGCCGATGTTAGTTTTCTGGTTGAAACGATATGGGGTGCATTACTCATGAGGGACGGAATGTTTTAATGATTTCGTCAGCGCCTTGCTTACGAATTTCCTCAGCAGCAAGCTCACCAGCCTGTTGCGCCTGATCAAAATTGAATTGCATCTCTACTTCAATTTTTTCTTTGGCATCCAGGCTCATGATGTTGCCTTTAAATAACAATTGCTCATCGCGAAGTTCAACATGAGCTGCAATGGGCACCGCGCAACCACCATGAAGTGCTGCTAAAAAATCGCGCTCTACAGACACACATACATGGGTGTTTATGTGATTGATAACATTGCAAATTTCCAGTGCGTATTGATCATCCTCGCGACACATAATTCCAATCGCTCCTTGTGCCGGTGATGGCAACATCCAGTCTAGTGTGATCAATTGATGTGATGAAATTTCCAACCGCACCAATGCCGCCTGGGCAAAGATGGCACCATGCCAATCGGATTCATCCAGTTTTTTCAATCGGCTTTGAATATTACCGCGCAAGTTTTGTGTTGTATGGTGAGGGTATCGATTTAGCCACTGCAATTTTCTTCTCAAGCTGCTGGTGCCAATAATACCCGTTGTTGAAAAATCTATCGATGATTTTCCCGCAGGTAAAACAAGGCAATCATATGAAATAGCTCGCTCAAGCACAGCGCTTAGTGTAAGTCCCCTCGCTTGTTTGGTCGGAATATCTTTGGTGGAGTGCACCGCAATATCAATTCTATTCTGTAATAGAGCTATGTCAAGTGACTTTGTAAATATTCCCTGTATGCCCATTTCATAAAGAGGAGTGACCAAATCAAGATCACCATACGAAGTGATCTCTACAATTTCGGTAGCAACACCTTTCTCGTTTAACTTTCTCTGAACTTCATGGGCCTGATATAATGCCAGGGCACTATCACGAGTACCAATACGAATCGATTGGGGCGTCTTCATTTTTCTGCCGGGACGAGAATATTAATAGTTTCAATCATTCGGCAGCCGGCATATCCGGATTCTCTGATTTCCTGAATCAATCCGGAAAATGTTTTTTCAATTCTCGTCTGCTGGTCGATAGCCTCGATATCAGCATGAGTTGCCTGATAGTCGTAAATAAGATTTTTTGCTTTCTGTTTATAACTCAGAATAATTTCGCGGTGGCTATACACGTGTTGCCATTCGATCAATTGATGAATAAAAACTTCCACTATTTTCTGTGCCCGTGGTATCTCCAATTTTCTTTGTCGCAGCAGTTCGTTATGAAATGATGAAACTTCATCAACCGAATAAAGACGTACTCCTGAAATTTCCTTTAACTCAGGATTAATTGCCTGAGGCACACTCAGATCAAGAAAAAGTTTTTTGGATGTCGTGTTAATATCCTTCGCATCAATTAGAAAATGTTCTAAACCAACAGTAGTGATAATCACATCGAACTGATCCAGATTTGCTCTGAATTGTTCAAAAGGCAAAATCTGAGCATTCACCTGGTTGGCAAGCTTCTCAGCTTTATTGAGCGTGCGGTTCGTTAGGGTTAAATTTATCTTAGGAAAATAATGACGGAGGTTACGAGCTACAGTAGATCCAAAATCACCTGTGCCCACTAATAAAATATTTTTGAAGTCTTGTGTTTCATTTTCATGGAACATGAGTTCAGCGGCTGCATAGCTGACGGAATACTTTCCACTGCTTAGGTTGGTGTGAGCTTTTACTTTCTTTTGCGCCTGGTAGGCAAAATTGGAAATACGATCGGTGATGGTGTCTATTAACCCATGCTCACGGGCTTCATCCAGTGCTGACTTTACCTGGCAAACTATTTCATAGTCACCGATGATCTGCGAATCAAGGCCTGAAACCACATGAAAAAAGTGACGCACAGCCTCCATACCATTAAGGACATAAAAGTATTGATCGAAATCTTTTTCAGTAACTGATAATTGTTGAGTAACTAAATTTTTGAGTGTTGATACAGGGGCACACGCATAAAACTCAGTGCGATTGCAGGTTGATAACATAAAGAAATCACTAAACCCTTCTCGTACAGCATTGTCATACACATTCTTAGATTCCGATTTAGTGATGGCATACTTACTTCGGATTTGGGTATCCGCCTTAGTGAAGTTGGTGCCTAACACTATAAAATGTTGAAGATTTCTGAAGAAACTGAATGAATGCACTTAACAAAATTGCTTTAGGATACAAAAATGATCCTAAAGCAATCAAAAAAATAGCCTTATAAGTATAACAAATACCCTACTGATACCCTTTAAATGAACTAAATGCTCTAAAATAGCCAAATCAGTAGATTTTCAATGAAATTTTAAAAACCAGACATAAATCATATTCTTAGGTTTCTGTTTTATTTCATCAAATAGCCGAGTGTAACAAAAAAAGTTCTACCGTCTGCAGGCAAGACACCCGGCCCCGGATAACCTCCGGCCCTGCGGGTAAAGTAATTTTTGTCTTCGATGTTATTCACTCCTGTTTTAATCGACAACCCGGATTTGTGTTTGTATCCTGCCGTAACATCTATGACTAAATAAGAGGGGATAAGACCATTTTGGGCATTAGCCGTGGTGGCTTCTGTATTGTTGGCATCCGTGTAAAGCTTGTCGGTATAACTGTATTGTATACTGGAAGAGAATCCACGATAAGCATAACTAATCCCTGCCCGTAAGATATTCTCCGGGGCGTATTCTACCTTATTGTCTTTGTAGTTGGTTTCGCTCAATTCATTATTGACTACGGTAACCACTTTGAAATTCTCATAGCGCGCATCATTATAAGCATATGAAGCGAACACACTTACTGCACCGAAACCTGCCGACATACCGGCTGCTTTTGTAACATTAAGTTCTCCGAAAGCCTCAATGCCATTGGAAGTGCTGCCTCCCACATTTGTTTTGTAATTGTAAAATGATCCATCTTCCCGTTGTTGCTTAATCGTTCCTACGCGGTTGTCATAGATCAGGCGAAATGCACTCACATCAAATACAAGATAATCTTTGATGTTACCCCGATATCCAAAATCAATATTCAATCCTTGTGCATCGGTTAAGTTGGGATCAATCACATCGGTTGTTGGTGGCGTAGTAAGATCAGCAAACTGAACCGGACGATACGATTGTGTGGCATTTGCATACAGTTTGGTTGTATTGGAAACGGCATACTCCATTCCTAATCCGCCAATTAAAAAACCTCTGCCTCTCTCCTGATCTTGTAAGTAAACAGGATTACTATTGGAAACACCACTATAACCACTGGCTTTCGCAAATAAGTATTCATAACGAATGCCGGGTATCACAATGAATTTATCTGTGATGCTGAATAAATTTTCAGCAAATAAAGCAGCATTCTTGCTTCCATAGTCGATATCACCGGTCCAGGTAGTTCCATCCTGCAAGGTAATATTATAATCCATCCCTGTAGTTCCTCTCCCTCCACGATAACGCAACGTTGTTCCGCTATATAAGCGAGCACCTGCACTTAAGTTATGCCCCAATTTTCCAAGCTGATAGCCAAGAAGGTATCGCGCTTCCATTCCATAATTTTTGTAATTGTCTATATCCACTGTGCGTGCTTTGTACTGTCCGGTTGCCTGATTAATTTCATCGGGCACGAGTATACCTGCGCTCGGCAAAAAGCCAACACTATTACGATCACCGGTTATATTAAAAAGTTTCACATTGAGTCGTTGGTCTGCGCTGATCTTCACATCGGTGGTTACGGCAATAGTCTGCCAGGTGAGGTCAAACCAATTGCGGCTTCGTAAACTTTGCTTTGGATTGATTTGAAATTGTTCGTCTGTCAGTCCACCGGGTTGCTGACTTAAGGAATGCCAACGGGTAAACTCTGTATTAATAGAAACACGATCAGATACCTGATAGGTAAATGTTCCTGATCCCGTATTACTTTGATATTCATTATTATCACGCCAGCCATCTGCACTTCGATGATCAAAAAAAGCATAGTAGTGTAATTTACCGGTTTTGCCACCTACTGCATTGTAGCTGTTAAGAAGTCCGTTGCTTCCAAAAGTCTGATAGGTTTCTACCTGAACCGCTTTAGTAAATTCACTTCCATTCTTCAAAATGTAATTCACCATGCCGCCAATTTGCGGACCGTATTGAAGTGAACCATGGCCGCGCACCACTTCAATGCGCTGCACCGATTGCAATTGTGGATTATAATACGCTTCCGGATATCCATATGGATCGGCAGAAATATCATAGCCGTTCTGACGGACATTAAATTCCCATGAACGATTGGGACTAAGTCCGCGTGCCGCGATATTGATTTGAATTCCACTTCCCTCACTTTCCCAGATGAATATGCCGGGTACCTTTGCCATTACCTGGCGCATCGTGTTGGTGACAACGTTCCCCTGCACATTGTCCAATACCACGAGGGCGCCTTTCTTACCCGCATAAATGTTGGTTCCGACAATTTCGGGTAGTTGATGGATGTCGGATGCACTTTTCTGGCCAACAATCGTGATCTCAGACAGAATTCGGGTCGGGATGGAATCCTGATTCTGGGCTATTAAAGAATTGGTTAACAGCAGATTAATAATTAACACTATATATTTCATAGGAAATGAAGGGTTTATCTTCGCTATATTTATTTAGACTGATTATAAATTATTTCTGTTGCAAATGTCGACACCAAGTATAATTCAGTCAATCACCTTTCAGGGGTAAAATTTCGAGGATGATCTACCCTTTGGAGGGTATTAAAACTTTTTGGGTTTGATCAGGCCAAAGTCAATGGCATACACCACAAATTCAGTGGGTGATTTGATATTGAGTTTTTTGATAATATTCTTCCGGTGGGCATGCACCGTGTGGGGGCTCAGGTTGAGCAAATCGGCAATCTTCTTGGTTGAAAATCCTGCCGCCAGATTTTTGAGGATTTCAGTTTCTCGTTGAGTTAATCCTGTTGGCTCACAATCGGACTCTTCACTTTCAGAATCATTTTTTTCCAACACCATATTGAGCACTTTATGGCAAAAGAACTTTTCACCCCTTGCGGTAGCCTGAATGGCCATCAAAATTTCTTCTTTACTGCACGATTTGGTCAAAAATCCCTGCACTCCCATCTGCACTACCCTCATGATACTCGTTTTATTATCATCGGCTGTAATAACAAGTGTATTCACAGGGCTTTCGCTCAAAACCTTTTCTAATTGATCAGGTGATATGTAGTCGGGTAAATTATAATCCACAATCAATACACCTGGATTTATTCTTGAAATCTCACCTGCAAAGGATGCAGGATCATGGATTATTGAAGATACGTTAAAATCAGGCCTGCTCTGTATTAAAAATTGAAGTCCTGCAACGGTAAGATTTTGATTATCAGCTATTACTATATTTATCGTTGCCACTGGTAGTCTGATTTAAGAGCAACAAAAATACAAACTATTTAGACTAATTATAAACAAGCGAACACTTCTGCATTTACCCTCTTGCAACAATACTTAGGTTAATACCTTCTACGCGTGGTAGTTCTTCTTGGTGCCGAGCCAAAAAGCATTCCGAAAACACCCCTAACTAGCTCACGTCCAATCTGTTTTGTAACCGGTGAGCCCAAAACTTCATCCAATGTACTTTTCTCTTTCCTTGTTGAAGGGCGCGAGGTAGTTTTTTCTTCCTGCTTAATCTCCTCCTGCTTTTCCAATTCCTTTCGGGCGGACTGCATTTTTTCATCCAGCATCTCAAAAGCACTTCGCGGATCAACAGTTTGCTTGTATTTTTTATACATATCAGAGTTATCCAGATGCGATTGATACTCTTGAGTGGTTAGTGGCCCCATGAATGAAGATGGTGGTGCCAGGTGTGTAACAACTGTTTCTGTAGGAATTCCTTTTTCATTAAGAACTGTAATAAATGCCTGGCCTGTTCCCAACTGAGTAAACTGTTGCTCCATATTGTAGTACTCAGATTTAGGGAATGACTTGATCGTTTCTTTCAATGCCTTCACATCATTCGGTGTAAAAGCACGGATGACGTGATGCACCCGATTACCCAACTGAGCCAACACATTGGCTGGCACATCCTGGCTAACCTGTGTGCAGAAAAACACACCTACACCTTTTGATCGAATGAGTCGAATGATCTGATCAATCTGATCCATAAATGCTTTGGGGGCATCTTTAAAAAGTAAGTGTGCTTCGTCAAAAAAGAAAACCAGTTTCGGTTTATCTAAGTCGCCTGCTTCTGGCAGACTCTGATATAGTTCGGCAAGCAGGGCAAGCATGAATGTTGAGAAAATAGCTGGCTGGCTTTGAACATCGGACACATTCAACAAACTAATCACACCGCGGCCATCAACCTTTTCAAAAAGATCATCAATATCAAATGATTTCTCTCCAAATAGCTGATCAACACCTTGCTGTTCAAGTGCTACGATTTTTCTAAGAATAGTGCTGGCAGTCGCAGAAGATATTTTGCCGTAATCACCTTTTATTTCCGCGGCCCCTACTC
>JAYVTC010000041.1:0-21687 GCA_043774745.1 Cyclobacteriaceae bacterium
TACTGCGAATGGGACTTATCCTTTTCCCGATGCTGAAAACCCATTCGCAGATCCACAGTTTCCATTTGCCAATCCACCTTATGCTGCGCGGGCATACGCTTATGTAACTGTAGCGCAGTATGATGCTCTTAAAGCAGCCTGGTACTACAAGTATCAATATAACAGACCAGCTCCTTATACGGTCGATAGTTCTATTGAGGCATTAGTACCAGTGACAACGTTGCCAGCGTATCCATCCGAAGATGCGGTTCTTTCTGGCGTGACAGCGGAAATGCTTAAGCTTCTTTTCCCTGCTGCAGTTGAAGAAATTACCCTTCGGGCTGCCGACCAACGCAATGCAGCCTTGTGGTCTGGTAAAGCTTCTTCAAGTGATATTTCAACCGGACTTGCTTTAGGCAAGTCTGTGGCAGGGATCATTACGGCACCAGGCACCGGGCGATTTAGAACGGACGGTATGGGTAATGCAGTTGGAAATGCGGCATTATGGCAACAATTAGAAGATAATGCTATTGCAAAGGGTGAGATTCCATGGATTAGCCGGGAGACTCCTGAGAGACCTCCTATGCTTCCAAATTTTGGTAAGGTAAAGGCCTGGAATATGACACCTGCTCAGATTATCAGCGAACGGCCTCAACCCCCTCCATCTACATCATCTGAGTTGATGAATGCACAGTTAGCTGAAGTGAAAAACTATTGTGATAACGCAACTCGTGAGGAACTCGCCATTGTTTATAAATGGGCTGATGGAGCAGGCACCTACGCCCCCCCAGGACATTGGAATGATATTGCGGAAGACTACATTATAAAATCTAATTTTAGTGAAGTTCGTAATGCACGTGCCTTTGCGCTATTGAATATGGCCATGCATGATGCTGCAGTAGGCTGCTGGGAAACGAAGTATTTTTATTTCAATCCACGCCCTTCACAGTTAGATCCTTCTATTCGCACTAAGACCGGGTTGCCAAATTTTCCATCATACACTTCCGGACATTCAACATTTTCGGCTGCTGCTGCTAACCTCCTTTCGTATTTATTTCCTCAAGGATCTCAATACTTTAATGACGAAGCTAAAGAGGCCTCACTCTCCAGATTGTATGGAGCCATTCACTATCGTGCTGATATTGAAGCAGGCATGGCTCATGGTACTAAGATTGGTACTTATACAGTGACATTCGCATCGGCTGACGGTGCAAATTAATTAAGATAATTGTTTTATTAAGTTGTTGTTTAATTGGGTGAAAGCCGGGCAGGGGTGCCCGGTTTTTTTTATTTCTTAACGCAAACGATTTCAATTAGTATTGGGTAATCTTTGCTCTTGCTTCATTCGCTCGTGTTAGTATATTTATGAAATGTCTTTTGGCGATTTTATATCCGGGTATTCGGTCCAACCAAATGTGTGGGACGAAATGTGCAGGCAGGGTGAGATTCGCCCCCAGTACAAACTTTTCTTTGACTCGTTAATTCAGGATTCTATTGCGGAATTTTCACGTAAAGATGATCTGGCCAAGAAACTTTTCATGAGTCAGGGTATCACATTTACGGTGTATAGTGATGGCGAAGGTATTGAAAAAATATTTCCATTTGATATCATACCGCGCATCATCACAGCGGCAGAATGGAGTCACATTGAAAGTGGTATCAAACAAAGAATAAAGGCCCTCAATATTTTTCTTCGCGATATTTATCACGACCAGTTCATCATCAAAGATGGCGTGATCCCCGCATCACTTATTCATTCAGGTGCTGGTTTTCTTCGGGAGATGGTGAATGTGGATGTGCCATTTAATATTTACACACACATCTCCGGCATTGATCTTATCCGCGACAGCGATGGATCCTACTATGTGCTGGAAGATAACCTGCGCACACCTTCTGGGGTGTCATACATGCTGGAGAACCGGAACATGACCTATCGTATTTTTCCAGGCTTACTACCAACGAATAATGTTCGATCGGTTAAGGATTATCCGGATTTACTTTTGAAAAATCTTTTAGGTTTATCCAACAGGCAGAAGAGTGAACCCACGGTTGTCTTGCTCACTCCTGGTGTATTTAATTCGGCATATTTCGAACATACTACACTAGCGCGTTTGATGGGCATAGATTTAGTAGAAGGAAAGGATCTGGTGGTTGATAATGCAAAAGTCTATATGAAAACCACGGCAGGTCTCAGGCAAGTAGACGTCATCTATCGAAGAGTAGACGATGATTTTTTAGATCCGCTCATTTTTAATCCCGATAGTATTTTGGGTGTATCCGGAATTTACTACGCCTACCGTAAGGGAAACGTAGCAATCGTGAATGCTCCGGGAAATGGGGTGGCGGATGATAAGTCTGTGTATCCGTTTGTGCCGCAAATGATCAAGTATTATTTGAATGAGGAACCTATATTGAAGACAGTGCCTACCTATGCCATGGACAATCCTGAGCATTTCAAGCATGTGTTTTCAAATATTGAGAAAATGGTAATCAAGAAAACCAATGAGAGTGGTGGCTATGGAATGTTGATGGGCCATGCGGCAAATGAAAAACAGGTTGAAGACTACAAAAAAGAAGTGGAGAAAAATCCACGTCAGTTCATTGCTCAGCCAATCATTAGCTTGTCGTCAGTGCCATGTTTTATTAATGGTAAACTGCAACCTAGGCGTGTTGACTTAAGGCCGTTTGCGTTATATGGCCCTTCGGGAATTGAAATTGTACCGGGCGGACTCACCCGTGTGGCGTTACGCGAAGGTTCTTTGGTAGTAAATTCATCGCAAGGCGGAGGAAGTAAAGATACCTGGGTATTGGGTTGATAATAAATTAAAAAGAGGAAATAGATTCATGCTAAGTAGAGTTGCCGATGCGGTTTTTTGGATGGCCCGATACATGGAGCGCACGGATAATGTGCTACGCGTGTTGCGCACCAACTACATTGCTTCGCAAGATGAAATTCAGAATTTCGATTGGCAAATTTGGGCAGATGG
The DNA here is from genome assembly GCA_043774745.1 of Cyclobacteriaceae bacterium. Lineage (GTDB taxonomy): Bacteria > Bacteroidota > Bacteroidia > Cytophagales > Cyclobacteriaceae > ELB16-189. The sequence goes on from JAYVTC010000041.1 coordinate 2,967, forward strand.
CCTTGGCGCAAAAGTTAATGATTCATCGGTGAAGGTTAGCAACTATCGTGAGGCATTGTTTAATCTCGTATTGAATAAAGAAAACGACACTTCGGTGCTCATCAATATTGTGCGCGCGCGTGAAAACGCACGATCTGTTCAGGACTACATCACCAAAGAAGTGTGGCAATGCATCAATGATTACTATCACCTTATTCAAGACAAACATACGGAGGAGTTGATGCTGGAGAGTGATCCGGTAACGGCCATTGATAATCTATTGCGTGAGAGTGTTTTGTTTTATGGGTCTGTCGATGTGACCATGAGCCGCGGTGAAGGATATACCTTTCTTAACATTGGAAAATTTATAGAGCGCCCATTGCGAAGTTTGGATATTCTGGAACTCAAAATGGCGGAAATGGAGAAAGGAGGCAACGAGGCCATGCATTGGAAATATTTGCTATATTCTCTTTCGGGATATGAGTTTCACACCAAGCAATACAAGAATGCGTTGCAAATGAATGAGGTAATTGATCAGGTATTTATGAATACCCAGTTTCCTCATTCTGTCTTGTATAGTTTACAACAAGCAGAAAGATATTTTAAGAGATTGGACGCCATATCAGTTCCTGAACATTTTAAGGAGATTGAATTTCTGATTGGTAAATCCATCAGCAATTTGAAATATGGAATGAACCCGCAAGCCGGGGCAGAAGAAATAAAATTATTGATTTTAAAAACACGATCGGAGATAAAGATGTTGGCGCACAAGTTGGCTACTCTGTATTTTGGATATTCTTAACCCGAACGCATGCCTCATTTTCATATACTTCATCGCACACACTACATTTATTCAGGCTTAGTAATTGATTCTGTAAATCAGGTTAAATTATATCCTTTGAATGATGAAATTCAAAATGTGAAAGAACATCAGATCAGGATTTCGCATCAGCCGATTGTTCATACGATCAAAGATTATTTTGGTAATACTACCGGTTTCTTTACGCTTGTTGTTCCGCATGGAGAACTGATTATTGATAACTTGATGGAAGTGGAAATGCTTCCACCCAGGAATATTGAGTTAAGAGAATCCATCACCGATGTGTGGAAAGAGGTGGGCAGTGAAGAAAATCAGTTGCTATACCATGATTTTTTGAAAGCAGAGCAGGCGGCCTGTCAAACAGAAGTGCAAAACGCGATTCATGAAATCCTAAGCAAAGTGCAACATCCGTTAGATACCATTCTTGAATTGTCTAATTACATCTACGATAACTTTACCTATATGAAGGGAGTTACCAATATTGAAACCAGCGTAGATGAGCTGTGGAGTTTGCGTGCCGGTGTTTGTCAGGATTTTGCCCACTTGCTTTTATACATGCTTCGCTTGATGGGAGTCCCCGGTCGTTATATCAGCGGGTATATTTGTCCGGGCAGTAGTGAATGGCGGGGTGAGGGTGCCACGCATGCCTGGGCAGAAGCCTGGTTGCCAGACACAGGATGGATTGGCATTGATCCGACAAACAAATGTCTTGCGGGAGAACGTCATATCAAGTTAGCAACCGGAAGAAATTTCAGTGATTGTACTCCGGTGAAAGGAACTTATAAAGGTGCCGTGGATCATAAACTGGAAGTAACTGTTCAATTTGGACATAAAGCATTTACGAACGCACAGTTAATAAATCCAACGCCAACATTCACAAGCGGACAAGTGTTGGCGGAAGTTGTGCCACGCAACTCTTACTCAGCATACATGCAAATGCAACAACAGCAATGATACATTAACCTTTTAGTCCAAAGGCCTTAAACACATCATCAACCGTTTGCTTGTTATCTACCATTACCAATAAGTGATCTTTGCCATCTATGACTGTCTCGCCAGTGGCAGTTATATATTTTCCGTTGCGATGAATAAGTACGATGTGAGCAGTTTTTGGTAGCCCTATTTGCACAACTTGCCCTCATCATAGATTATGAAAATTTATCATGATGTATAATGCTATGACCATTGCCACCATAAGGATTACAAACCAAAGTCTTTTGATTTCAACCAATAACTAGTGAAGCAAGGAAAATCAGCGGCAAGGATAGTTTTGTGAAGCGTTTCATTTATTTTTGTTTGATGATTAGCCGGCTTGCTACTCTAAGCAGTCTGACGACTATCTAAAAATAGGGAAGTAAATTTTAAATCTCAACAGCTTGCAAGACGCGTCATTCATATTTCATCATTTCCCCAACCTGACGGAGAAACAAAAAAAACAAATTGAACAACTAGGCCCGTTGTATAAGGAGTGGAACGATAAGATCAATGTGGTTTCACGCAAGGATATTGAGAATATTTATGTCAACCATGTGTTGCACTCACTGGGCATAGCCAAGGTCATATCTTTTAAACCGGGCAGTGAAGTCCTTGATGTAGGCACCGGTGGAGGCTTTCCTGGAATTCCGCTGGCGATTCTTTTTCCTGAAACCAATTTTCATTTAGTGGACTCCATTGGAAAAAAGATCACTGTGGTGAAGGAAGTGTCTGCTGCATTGGGTTTAAAAAATGTAAGAGCGGAACAAATTCGTGCAGAAGAGGTAAGGGGTAAATACGATTTTGTGGTGAGCCGTGCGGTTACACGCATGAAAGAATTTTATGGGTGGGTGAATAACAAAACAAAAGCAGAATCAAAGAACAGTCTTGATAATGGAATTTTATATTTGAAAGGTGGTGACCTGGACGAAGAGATGAATGAATTAAAACAGCCTTATAGCATTTATAATTTAGCGGATTATTTCAAGGAAGAATTTTTTGAGACCAAGCGCGTAGTGTACGTGCCTTTATAATTTGTAACCGAAGAAGTTACCTACAAGTTGTGAATCATTAGCAATAGCTTCGCTAAATATGATTATTGTTTGGCCCACCACAAGCTTAAACATAAAGGTAGAATTATAATTTACGTTACCTACAATTCCTGGCATGGCAACATAGTTTAGTTGCGCAACACCGCTAACTTTAAGAGTAAGGTTAGCAGCAAATCCACTTGTAGTCTTGTATGAACCTTCAACAACTAAAACGTAAATGCCATCTTCTTGCGCTGTAAAAGTATTGCTTGCCAAAACTCCAAAGGAATCAAATTCAGGTGTTGCCAGAAATGGTATAGTTTGATTTATTACAATTCCGCCAGAGGTATTTTTAAAATCGTAGCCTGTCTTAAAAGCAAAATTTCTAGCAATTGCATTGTCCACATATAGTTTAGTAGTTGCATCTGAATTTACTGTGGGTGTTCCAAGGTTTGTTATTTTTTTTGCTCCAGCATCATTCGCATTGGCCCCCTGACTAAGAACTTGAGCAAGGTTTTGAAGCTCATTGGTTGGAATCTGATCCAAATCCAATGCATTTTGAGCATCAACATAGTTCTTGGTTGCGGCATCACCAGCAACCGTTGGCGTTCCAAGATTTGTTATTTTTTGTGTGCCAGCATCATTTCCCTTAGCAAGTACCTGTGAAAGGTTTTGAAGTTCGTTGGTTGGGTCTTTATCTAAATCCAATGCACTCTGAGCGTCAACGTAGTTCTTGGTTGCGGCATCACTGGCAGTCGTTGGTGCACCCAGATTTGTTATTTTATTTCCACCGGCATTGTTCCCTTTGATAAGCACTTGCGCAAGATCCTGAAGTTCGTTGGTTGGGTCGATGTCAAGATCTAATGCAAATTTTGTGTCTACATAATTTTTTGTGGCCGCATCAGTGGCATCCGTTGGGGCGCCCAGGTTTTTAATTTGTTTTGCGCCTGCATCATTGCCTCTGGTAAGAATTTCTGCAAGATTTTGAAGTGCATTCTGAGCGTCAACGTAACTTTTTGTGGCGGCATCTGCTCCGGCAACAGGCGCACCTAGATTGGTAATTTTTATTCCGCCTGCATTATTACTTTTTGTCAGCACCTCCGAAAGATTCTGAAGTTCATTATTAGAATCATTATCAGCATCACCGGTGTTGCTTACCACTCCGCTATTGATGTTAATGCCTGTGCCTGCAGTAAGGCCGCTGCTGTTGCCGGAGTATTCTGCATAAAATGCATAGGGCACTGTCATTAACTGCTGAGTGCCTGCCACGGTGAAAGAGCTTCCTCCGTTTGGATCAATTTCAACTTGTAGCCATTTATTTCCAACGGCCCAACTGATAAATGCAAAGTCACCAGTTAATTTAGTGCCCTGGCCAATGACAAGCGTGAACAATCCAAACTGGTTGGTTTGTGGTTTATGTGTCTCAGCATACTCAACTTCTCCGGTGGCCTGATTTTTCAGAATGCTTATCCGCACCGAAATGGTTTTGGATGAATAAGGGTTTCCTTCGTTATCACGGGCTACACCCTGATAATTGATTCCTTTAGGAGCTTGCCCAATAGACACAGTCACACAGAATAAGACAAAGACAAGGGAGGGTAAAAATCTCTTCATATGTTAGTTTGAAACCTTGGCAATTTTTAAAGTTTCCGTGTCAGAGTTCGTGAGGAAAACTTTGATAAAGTAGGCACCCGGACTAATATCACCAAGTTGCACTTTGTTGTTTTTGGAGGGAATAATGGTGGTGATTACCCTACCCCAGACATCGATCAATTGCATCGACTCAATTTTAATATCACAACCAAGCGCCTCTATGATCATTTCGTCTGGAGTGGGGTTGGGGTAATAAGTCAATTCAAATTCCCCGCAAGGAAGAATTTCAGGCTGTAAGAATCCTTGTGTTAGTATAAAATCTGTATTAAAAAAGGTGGCAATGGCCGGTTCTCCAATGGAAACCGTGATGATCTGTTGTGAAGAACCCGTCAGGTCGAAACCTGCAAGATTGGTTACCTGCGGTGATACCCTTTGCGCAACGCCAAAAAATGGCGCGATAGCGAATATCAAAAGGGTAATTACTGTTCTCATCAGGATTTAAGCAAATTGCAACTTACAACTTTCGGTAAAATTAGTTTAAAAAATGGTGTTAAGGTCAAACGTGTTCCCCGGCAAACAGTCCTAAATACACGGCAAACACACAAAATAAGAGACTAAGCGTCACATAAACAATCATGGAAATGTTAAAACCTCCCTGTATAAGGTAAAATGTCTCCTGGCTAAAGGTAGAAAAAGTGCTGAATCCACCGCAAAAGCCAACCGTCCAGAACAGGCGGGCAGAAGGAGAGAATAACTGTTTGTGATCGGCAAGGCCTATGATCAAACCCAGGACAAAGCAAGCGATAATGTTTACCAGCAAGGTGCCATATGGGAAATGGTGATTATGAAGCGAATTAATCCAACGACCAAGCGAAAAACGAACAACACTCCCCAAGCCGCCTCCGATAAACACCAAGATAAATGACCTGATCATAGCTATAACGGTGAAGATGGATTTTCAAGAATAGCCCGCTCTTTTTGCGATAGGTTCATATCTGTGGTGATCGTGTATAGGGTTGGTCTTAACAACAAGAAGAGAACAATTACGATGGCGGTGAACAAGAGAAAGGAAAGGTCTCCAGTGATCAGGGTTGCTACAGCACCGAATAAGCCTGGCATTTCAAAACAACCTGAACGGATGAGCACGGCTGTCTGGTATTTCATTAATTTTTCCCGCAAGGAAAGAGTAGGACTGATCGCATTCATCCATTGTTTGAATATGAAATATCCAGCGCCAACACCGATTGGTAAGAGAGCGAAGAGCACATAGCGAAGTATCAATGCAAGCTCAGGGTCTTGTGTCATATTGCCTGAGGTGGTTAGAAAAAAAACAACGGCTCCAAACAAGGTCATCATCATGATCAAAGAAAAGTAAATCATGTTCAATGAAGTGAGTACACTTTTGGAGGTAGGGCTCATGTTCTGAAAATTACGAAGAAATCTTGTACCCTGTTCGTGGGTGCATTTCAAGTTGTCGTGTTGGACTAAAGTCCATTTTAATTGCGAGTTTAATTTGCCCCTAACTTAAGGTCGGAGTAATTGATAAATAGGTTTTAGAGGGATTTAACCCAATTCATTAAATCGCGGACAATTTCAAATTCAACATTGTTCGCTGATCATCTTCATCATGATGTCATAGGTGCGTTGCTTAAGCGATGCAGTAGTTTCAGCGGGTGAACCAGTCAACTTAATTTCTTCACCCACAACGATTTTAATTCGTCCTGGTTTCATGTTAACGGTGCCCGGAGGCATCAACTTGCCTGCCCTCAGCACGACCATTGGCAAAAGGGATTTTTGAGTATCCAGGGCGATGCGAAAAGCTCCGTCTTTGAAAGGTTGCAAAATTTCTTTGCTGCGATTTTGTGTCCCTTCCGGAAAAATTAAAATGTTGATGCCCATCGTCAGGATTTCTTTAAGGTGGTCGATACTTTTCTTTCGACTTTCATTGCCGGTGCGATCTACCACTACGCAGGTGGCGCGTGTGATCCATCCGAATACAGGAATTTTAAGAAGTTCTTTTTTAGCCAGTGGCCTGAACTGTCCACGAATGGTCATAGCGATACCCGGCAGATCAAGAAACGAAGTATGATTGCTTACATAGATGTATGAATTGCCCTTCACAATATTTTCGCGGCCCACCACATCATAGCGAATAAAGGTGAGCATGCTGAATACCCACGACCATGCTTTCATAAAAAAGTACGTGACCGAAACGGCATGTTGGCCAAAGAAGGCCGGTATGATAATGCCTGGTAAAAAAAGTAACATGAAAGACGTAAATACAAGGAGTACCCAACCTTTGTACAGGAATGAAAGTGTCTTGTTAATCAGTTTCAACGCGATGTCTTTTTTAGTGGAAACAAAAATTCCCGAAAGGTGCTAAATCTTTCGGGAATTTTTTAAGATGAACGTAATGAATAGTGCTTAGGCAAAATAATTTGTTACTCCTGGCACGGCTACCGGATAAAATCCATCCGCATTGGGTAACACCGGAGGCAATGCATTGAAATCATATTTTGCCGGCATAATATTCAAGCCTGAATTTAATGCTTTGTCAAACTCGACAACTTGCCCTGTGTACGTAGCCATTCTTCCCAGGATGGACGTCATCGTGCTCCTCGCTCCGTTTTCAGTATCATCAAATTTATATTCTTTCTTCGCGATGGCTGCAAACAGTTCATCGTGTTCAGTCTGATACGGATTATTTTCTTTTGATCGATCGTATTGATATAATACTTTCCCTTTGCGGTCGATGATGTTTGCTGCTCCGCATTGAATGGTTGCTTTAGTTCCTACGATCAGCTCATCTACTTTGCTCATCGTGCCTTTGATGTGGCGGCACTGACTGTTTAAAATACTTCCATCGGCATAGGTGAACTCTACATAATGGTGATCAAATATTTCACCGTATTCTTTTCCTTTTCTTACTTCACGTCCCCCCATGCCTTGCGCTTTTACCGGATAGCTTCCTTTGAACCAGTTGATCACATCAATGTTGTGAATATGCTGCTCCGTGATATGATCGCCACACAGCCAGTTGAAGTAATACCAGTTGCGCATCTGATATTCCATTTCGGTTTGATTGTATTGACGATGATTTACCCACACGCCTTCATTGTTCCACCATGCTTGCGCGGAAACAATATCGCCCACCATGCCTTCTTTTACTTTCTTATACAATTCTCTATACGAGTTTTGATAGTGACGCTGTAAGCCCACCACTACGTTTATTTTTTTCTGTCTTGCAATCACGGCTGCATCCAATACGCGTTTGATGCCGGCAGGATCAGTAGCAACAGGCTTCTCCATAAAGATGTGCTTGCCTTGGTTGACTGCTTCTTCGAAGTGAATGGGGCGGAAGCCTGGCGGTGTGGTAAGAATAACTACATCGGCCAGCGCGATTGCTCTTTTATATCCATCAAATCCGGTAAACTTATTTTCTTCAGGCACAACTACCTTGTCGGATACGTTGCCATCTTCATTGTTTGGATCACTTAATACTTTAAAGCAACTGTCAATCCTGTCGCGAAAAGCATCTGCCATGGCCACCAGCTTAACATTTTGTTTGGAAAGCATGGCCTGCATTGCAGCTCCTGTGCCGCGACCACCACAGCCAATGAGTGCTACTTTGATTGAATCATCGGCAGAAGTATTATAAAACTCTGCTTTGGATGCAAAAGGAATTGCTGCCAGCGAGCTGGCGATCAGAGATGTCTTCTTCACAAACTCTCTGCGTGATTGATTTAATGGGTTACTCATTGGATAGTTTTTAAATTGTTAGCCACAGATTCACAGATTTTATTTTTTGATTAATACGATTAATTATGCTTTGATCAGGGTTCGTTTTTTCTTTAGCCACTGATTCACAGATTTTTTCCATTTTAATCTGTGGCTTTTGTTTTTATGCTTAAATCAGCAATGATTCAATTTTTCAGCTACTGATTTTAGCCACTGATTCACAGATTTTTTCCATTTTAATCTGTGAATCTGTAGCTTTTTTTATGCTTCATAAAATTACTCGTTTTATTATTAATGAAGGTTCTCCAAAATTATAAATCAGCCCGATCTTGCATTTTGAAACAGCGAGGTAGTTTAGTACCTGACTATAGTGCTCATCGGCAATTCCTTTCTGAGCTTTCACCTCTACAATAATATCATTTAGTACAACAAAATCCGCATAGAATTTATGTGGAAGGATGGTGCCCTTATAGTCAACCATATATTCCTTTTCACGCATGAATATGATCTCTCGCTTTCGTAATTCTAATTCCAGGGCATCTTTATAAACAATTTCTAAGAATCCTCTCCCCAAGGTTCTGTGGATTTCCATAGCAATACCATTGAGAAGATAGGTTTCTTCCTGCAAAGGATAAGTATCGTTGTCGAAGCTAATCTTTGGCATGGTTTATAACTGTTAGCCACAGATTCACTGATTTTTTATGATTTTAATCAGTGAATCTTTGGCTTTAATTTTTCATCTATTTCAAATATAAACTATAAAACTTTTCAATCTCTTCCTTCGAAGGTTGTATGAGCGGTCTCACCACCCGAAAACCGACAAACATTCCATCCGTGAGCCACCATTTGCTCTTTGGTATTTGCGGATCGCGCTTGTTCCAGTCGGCATTGGATGCGATGCGGTTGGCACAACGCAATTCCTGACTTTCATCCAGGTAAGATCCACCTTTTGCTGTTTTGGGATATTTCGCTCCGGGCACCGTTACCGGATTCTTTCCAGTGATCGCATTATAATAAACGGCATCATATTGATCGATGGTCCACTCGCTCAGGTTGCCCATCATATCATAGAGTCCCCATTTGTTGGGCTTCAACTGGCCCGCATGATGAAACTTGCTGCCACTGTTATCCTTGAAGAAACCATATTCCGTTAAGCTCGCTGCATCATTGCCAAAGGGATAGGCAGTTTCACTTCCTGCACGACAGGCATATTCCCATTCAGCTTCGGTAGGCAAGCGAAAAAATATTCCGGTTTTTGAATAAAGCCACTTGCAATACATCACCGCAGCGGTGTGGCTCATGCTATTGGCAGGATGCTTTCCATCGCGTCCCATGCCCCAGGTTAAATCAATGTATTGAGGAGTAGCGCGTGTAACACCATCAATGACTTTGCTTTGCGGAAGTGTAGCATCTTTGAAATATAAATCCCACTCAGCAAACGAAATTTCTTTCGCGCCCATCCAAAACGGAGTGAGTTCAATTTCTTTCTGCGGCCCTTCATCCGTTCCGCGACCTCGCTCTGAAACAGGACTTCCTATTTTAAATTTTCCTGCCGGAATGGCTGCCATCTTGAATGTGATTGCAGTGCCGGGTATTGGTTGATCGTATGATTTAAAGTCTTGTGCGTAAGAAACAGTAATCGTGAGCAAAAACAGGAATAAGAATTTCCTCATAAGATGAAAGTTATAAGTTGAAAGTCTAAAGTTAGCTGCTTTCAACTTATTACTTTAAACTTTTAGTTTTTTCGCTTTATCAACGCCATATAAAATCCATCAAATCCTTCTGAGGGCTTTATCCATTTTTGTTCTACTAACTCAAACTGCTCTTTGCGTGATTCCAAAAACCTCTCCACTTGTTTTTCATTTTCACTGGGAAGTAAACTGCAGGTTGAATACACCATCAGTCCATCCTTCTTCAGCATGGTGCTGTAATCAACCAGAATATGTTGCTGCAATTCTTTAACACGTTCCATAAATTCAGGAGTCAACTTCCATTTCGCATCAGGATTTCGTTTGATCACGCCAAGGCCTGAGCAAGGAACATCCAACAGTAAGCGATCGGCAGAATTTTCTAATCGCTTAATCGTTTTGGATGACTCGATCACGCGGGGTTCTATGTTTGCTACACCGGCTCTGCGCGCACGCTTCTTTAGTTCATCGAGTTTCCATCCTTCGGTGTCCATGGCAATGATGCGCCCTTTGTTTTTCATTAACGAAGCCAGCTGCAGTGTTTTGCCACCGGCACCGGCACAAGCATCAATCACCCGCATGCCAGATTCTGGTTTTAAAAAGGGGGCAATAACTTGTGAGCCGCCATCCTGCACTTCAAACAATCCGTCTTTAAATTGTTGTCGTGTAAAAATATTCTGACGCTGTTCCAAAATCAGCGCATCGGGAAATTCCTGTGGGGCTTCGGTTTGAATGTTTTCATTTTCTTCGAGCTGCTCTTGTAACTCCTTGCGGGATATTTTTAATGTATTCACACGCAACACCACTTTCGCTTCTTCATTCAACGCAGCCAGTTCCGTGTCCCACTCTTTTCCTAATTCTTTTTCACCCAACTCATCGAGCCAATCGGGAATGGACTCGCGCACCTTTCTGATGTCTTTGAGCTTTTCATAATTCGCCTCAATTTTTTTACGACTTAGTCCTGCAAACTCTTCCCAATCTGGAAATTCAGTGTTGTTCCAAAGGCACCATACGCCTAATAGTCTCCAGAAGTCATCGTCTTCGGCTTCTGATATTTCTTTGAAGAGCCTGTGCCATCGCACGATGTCATAAATCGTTTCGGCAATAAATCGCCTGTCGCGTGCGCCCCATTTTGGGTTGCTCTTCAGGATTTTTTCAATCACTTTATCGGCATATTTGTTTTCAGTAAAGATCGATTGAAGTCCCTGAATAACCGCTTCTGACAAGTTTCGGTATAGTTTCACCCTTTGCGTTTTTTTGTTGAAATTTAGATGTTAATTTCCAAAGTACTCCAACTTAATTTTTTTAATCGATGAAGAGAAGAAACTTTATTCAGGCCGGACTTACGGCTATGGCCTCGGCAGCTATGGTTACACCATCTTTTTCGCAAAAGACAAAGCCGGCCCCGGCTAAACCATTCAAACTGAATTATGCTCCGCATGCTGGTATGTTTAAAAATCATGCAGGCGATGACTTTGTGGATCAGATTAAGTTTATGGCTGACCAGGGCTTTAAAGGAATTGAAGACAATGGGTTGATGGCACGATCGGTGGCCGAGCAAGAACGCATTGGAAAAACTCTGGATCAGTTAGGAATGACCATGGGTGTGTTTGTGATTGAGGGTGGTGATAACTGGAAGATTTCACTCGCTACAGGCAAGCAGGAGTTCAAAGATAATTTTATCAAGACCTGCAAAGCTTCGTTAGAAACTGCCAGGCGCGTGAATGCAAAATGGGCTACGGTGGTGCCCGGATACTTTGAACGCAAAATTCCGATGGGCATTCAAACCGCTAATGTCGTTGATGCATTGCGCAGAGGTGCTGAGATTTTAGAACCAAGCGGTTTGATTATGGTGCTTGAGCCGCTCAGCGATAATCCCGATTTATTCCTGCGTTTCTCCGATCAGACTTTTGAAATATGCAAAGCGGTGAAAAGCCCGTCATGTAAAATTCTGTTTGATATCTATCACATGCAGCGCAATGAAGGCAACATCATCAATAACATTAATTCCTGTTGGGATGAGATTGCGTATTTCCAGATCGGTGATAACCCGGGTCGCAATGAGCCTACTAGCGGTGAGATCAATTACAAAAACATTTTTAAGCATGTTTACGATAAAGGATATCGTGGCATCATGGGCATGGAGCATGGCAATGCAAAACCAGGTAGGGAAGGAGAGCTGGCGGTGATTCAGGCGTATCGCGATAGCGATTCTTTTTAAAACAATGTTGGTGGTTGATAACTTGTAATTGAAAAATGTTGGATATCATGAAGAAGGTAATTTTTATTGGTGTGTTATTGGCCATGCTTCCTTTGATCAGTGAAGCGCAACTGGGAGCAATAAAAGATCGCCTTGTTGACAAGACAAAGAAGGCAGCGACAAAAGCGGCCAAGGACAAGACCACCGGCACAGCCGATGCCGAACGCGACCGATTGGATTCTACTGATTTCAATTACGCCATTAAAGTAATTGATAACTCGGGCATGATGAACATTCGCGACTTTGATGAAACGCTCACCAAGTCAGCTTATGCCGCTTCTAATTTTTTGTTGAAGCAAGAAAAAGACAAAACGCCAGCACAGAAATGCCGCGCGATTTTGGATGCCGCTGAAAACTTTTACCAGGTTCGTCAATTCAAGCCAGCGGAAGTATATTTTCTAGATGCGAAAATCAGCTATGAAGCGGAAGGGCTAACCAATAACATCAACTACAGCAAAGTGCATGCAGACCTCGGTTTGCTTTACGCCACCATGGGGCGCTACAATTCTGCCGAGTATTATACTTCGGAGGCACTATCCATTCGTGAGCAAACCTTAGGAACAAACAGCAAGGCCTATGCTTCTTCCTTAAACAATATGGCCGTACTCTACCAGGAAACAGCTCGCTATAACGAATCGGAGAAATCTTTTACGGAAGCCTTACAAACCGTTCAGAATTTGTTTGGCCCCGAGAGTGAACAATATGCCATTGTACTTAACAACCAGGCAATTTTGTTTGCGCAAATTGGCCGCACCGATCAGGCCGTGACGAAACTTAACAGTGCTATTGCCATACTTGATAAGCTAAAGAAAAAAAATACGCGTGATATGGTAGGCTTTCAATCCAACCTCGCGCTGCTTTATCAACAGACAGGAAAATACACGGAGGCAGAAGCCATCTATCTTAAGTTGGAAAAAATACTGGGCAGCAAAGATCCTTTTTATGCCGGTGTATTAAACAACCTGGCGCTGCTCTACATTCAAATGAATAAGCTTGATAAAGTGGAGGCATACTTCAAACAGTCGGCACAGATTTATTTTGATCGTTTTAAAGAAGGACCCAACTACGCCAAAGTACTTAGCGACCTCGGTAATTTTTATCGCACGCAAGGTCGCTTTGCTGAGGCAGAAGAAAATCTGAACAAGGCCCTCACCATCCGGGGCACCGCACTGGATACAAATCATCCCGATTATGTGAAGTCGCAGGAGGACCTGGCGATTTTATTTTGGAAGAAGGGCGATCTCGCAAAAGCGGATGTGAATTATAAAATCGCGATGGATAAGTCGCTGGATTTTATCAACCGTTATTTTCCTCCTATGAGTGAAGCAGAGAAAACAAAATATTGGGATGTGCTGCAACCACGCTTCCAGCGCTTTTATAATTATTGTCTTGAAGCCAGTGTGAGCAATCCCAACATCGTGCAAACCATGTACGACTATCAGATGGCCACGAAAGGATTGCTGCTCAACTCCACCAATAAAATCAAGAAAGCTATTTTTGCCAGTGGTAATAATGAGTTGATCAAGGATTATATCGCCTGGCTGGATAAGAAGGAGACACTGGCGCGTTACTATTCACTTTCTAAAGAAGACCTCACCAACCAGAAAATTGATTTAGCGGCATTGGAGAAAGAAGCCAATGACATGGAGCGCTCACTCTCACAGCGTTCAGCGGATTTCTCGCAAGGCTATGCAGCAGAGAAATTGAGTTTCATAAAAGTAGCTGCGGCCCTGGGCGACCTGGAAGCAGCGATTGAATTTATCCGCATCCGTTCTTTCGATAAAGATTTTACGGCTGATTCGAAATATGCAGCGCTCGTGTTAACGAAAGGAGCCACCACTCCTAAATTGATTGTGCTGGACAATGGCAATCAACTGGAAACACGCTACGCCAAGTTTTATCGCAACTCCATCCAACAGAAATCTGCCGACACATATTCGTATGATCAGTTCTGGGCGCGCATTGATCCTGCGCTGGCAGGGAAGAAAACACTTTACATTTCTGCCGATGGTGTATATAACCAAATCAGTTTAAACACGCTGAAAAAGACAGACGGAGATTATTTGCTCAACCGGTATGATATGATTTTAGTAGGCAACTCCAAAGATGTGATTGCACTAAAAAGTCAGAAGCCGGTGGTGGCTAAGAAGAATGCGTTCTTGCTGGGCTTTCCCGATTATGGTGGCGATGCGGTGGCTGCCTTGCCGGGAACGAAAGTGGAGGTTGAAAACATCGGAAAGATTTTGAAGGCTGGCGGATATCAAACCACACCGTATGTGCAAAAGGCAGCAACGGAAGCCGTGATCAAAGCATTGAAAGGTCCGGCCATCGTGCACATTGCCACGCATGGATATTTTCAACCCGACATTGAACAGTCCTCGGTGGGTGTGCATCAGGAAAATGCAAAGAACAATCCGCTCCTGCGCTCAGGACTTTTATTGGCGGGTGCATCGCCAACGATAAAAGGTGAAGTGATGCCTAACCTGGAGAGCAACGACAACGGAGTGCTCACCGCCTATGAAGCCATGAACTTATCGCTCGATGGCACCGACCTGATTATATTGAGTGCATGCGAAACAGGCTTAGGCGATGTGCGTGCCGGTGAAGGTGTGTATGGTTTGCAGCGTGCGTTTTTAGTAGCCGGAGCCAAAGCGATGGTGATGAGCTTGTGGAAAGTAGATGATGCTGCCACGCAAGCATTGATGACGAACTTCTATACCAACCTGGCCAAGGGCGGAAGCAAAGCCAAAGCATTCAAGCAAGCACAGCTACAACTGATGACAAAATACAAAGAGCCTTATTACTGGGGTGCGTTTGTGATGATGGGCATGTGAGCAGTGGCCGGATGCTCATGGCAGGTTTTCCTGTTTCCGGTTCTCTGCTGTGATTACATTTTCCCTGCTGGCATCGCACTTGCCTGGCATGACGCTTCACGGCTTTCTGCTTCGCTCGTATAGCTCTTGACTCGGGCACACCGCGTAACGGGGTCGATAAAATTCATAAAGATGTAAGGTTGCCAGGTCATCCGGCAGTCTTCCCCGATCATCGGGGAGCGCTCCGGAGTCATTTAGGAATGCTCCTGAGCCATTTAATCATCCTCCCAAGCCATTCGGTAATGCCCCAGAGTGACTCAGTAATGATACTCCGTCATGGAGGAGTGCTCCTGAATCATTCGGCACTGCTGCTGTGTGGCTGAGTAATCTTCCCCAGTCATTCAGGAGTGCTCCCTGGCCATTAAGGAGTGCTCCTGAGGCATTCAGGAGTACTCAAAAATCATCGGTACCTCGTAAAAAGCGATGGAATTAGCTCAAATAGCCGCTTTTGTTGCTTTATGTTTTCCACGGGTGTGTGGTGCTCGTCCGCAGAGTACTTCATGTCTTCCGAAGGGGTCTGTTCAAAAAACTGTGTCAAGGAAAGATTAAAACACTTAACTTAACCTTTAAATTAAATAATGGAAAGACCGACTCTCTTTGGACTATGGACGATGGAGATCACTACGAAAACACCTATTCAAAGGACTCTTAAATAAAAGCATTCATGATTAGTAAACTTTGAGAATTGGGAAGAGAATCACGACTTCCTAAATTAATTTAAAAGACGGTAGTTATTATATCCAATGTCTCCCACCTGGCGGCCACCGCATTTATTGAAGATTATTTGTTATTCGGCAACTCGAGTGGTTTTTTATCAATTCTTTAATAATTATTGCAATGATGAATATACGATTTACTACTAAAATCACATTTTCATCCTCCGTGAGGATGTTTAATTTCAAGCCAATTCCTTTATCGATCAGAAAAAGATAGTAACGACTATAAACGTTTAATCCACCTGGCATTTAAACTCATTAATTCAGCCAATAGTTTATCCTGTATGAAATACTTAATCCTACCCGCTCTTCTGTGCTTTTTCTCTTTAAACGTAAACGGACAATCTACTTCTGTTTATCAAAATAATGGTTCATTTAAATCTTATAGTGATTTCCAATCGGAAAGAGCAAATAATGAATATCAGAGGAGACAAAACCTGGGTGGAGTGAAATATAGTACAGGTTCTGATCCTGAAATAAAGGTTAAGACAGAGAAGATAGTAAGTCAGCCATACTATGGTACTGCACGTGAAGGATTTAAAATTTATTCTCCGTCCAATTCAGACAAATGGGGATTCGCAGACAAAAACGATAGAATAGTAATTCCGGCAACCTATGATGCTACTTTTGATTTTAATGGGGGTGTGGCAAAGGTAAGAATCGGAGAGAATTTTGGTTTCATCAATACAATGAATGAAATCGTCATCCCGATCAAGTATAGTGCAATTGATCATGAATTAACTGACTTTACCCGCGTATCGCAGGGGATAAATTGGTACGGATACATAGACCGGAAAAATAATGTAGTCATCAAAGCGAAGTACAAAACATTATCAAGATTCAGCGAGTCTGGGTATGCCGTTGCCAATGAAACGTCAGAGCCAAACAAATTTGGTTCTATTGATAAGCATGAAAATGTAATTATTCCTTTTACGTATGAACAAATTTTATGGGACGGTGATCTGGCCATCGTTAAAATGAACGGAAGATGGGGAATGCTTAATCATTATGGAGAAACAATCATCCCGATTATGTATACCAATCAAATTGAATGGAATGATCAGGGAATTGCTTATGTTTCAAATGGTTCGAGATGGGGCGCCATTGATAGAACAGGAAAGATCATTATCCCCTTTAATTATTGTGATTTGGGTGAAGTGAATGGTGATATTATAATGTGTGTGGATGGTAAATATGGTATGATGGATATTAAAGAAAACATCCTTATAAAACCCACGTTCGAAGAATTCTTTTATTTTAATGAAGGCGTTGCCTCAGTAAAAATGCAAGGTAAATATGGATTATTGAATAAAGTAGGAAGAATCATATTGTCGCCACGCTACGACAAACCAATCGTTTTTGAAAATGGTTTAGCAACTATTATTGAGGCTGGTAAATATAGTCTTACGAACACCAAAGGTGTATTGTTAATATACGAGTTTTTCGATAAACCAATTTCGTTTGAAAATGGAATGGGAACTATCGTATTGAACGGTAAATATGGTTTAATAAATGATAAAGGGAAGAAGATAGCTCAGCCGATATATGATCAACCTATCACCTTTTACAAAGATGATGAAGTTGCAGATATTGTACTAAATGGAAAATATGGCTGTATTTATAAAACCGGATATGTAATACTAAAACCAATTTATGAAAAGCAAGCAATTAGTTTTTTTGCTATAAACAAAAATTACACCGTTGTTAAACTTAATGACAAATACGGTTATGTTGATATTACGGGAAAAGCAATCACAGAAATCATGTTCGACTATGCCGATGAATTCAGTAACAGTGATGTTGGGCTTGTTCGTTTAAAAAAGAAACAAGGGCTCGTGAATACAAAGGGCGAATTGGTTATCTTAGAAGAGCCATTAGATTACAGTATTAAATTTGTTCAGTTTTGGAATGGGGAATATTGTCCTGTGCAAGGGAGAAATGGAAAACATGGCGTGTTGAATAAAAAAGGAAAACTGGTTATTCCTTTTAAATATCAAGAGGAAGTTTTTTTTGGAGACGGACTGGCTGCTGTTTCAAACAGGAAGAAAAATGATTACGAAGAGGGAAAATGGGGCTTCATCAATGAAAAAGGTGAGTTGGTAATCGATTATCAGTTCGATGAAGTGTACAGTTATTTCAAAAAAGGATTTTGCCAGGTAGAACTCAACAGAGAAATGTTTTACATCGATAAAACCGGAAAAAGAATAAAAGAGTAGTTATGTGACCAAGTAAATGCGTGACTAACGGCCAGCCCATAACAAAATGGTTCAATGTGCGGTAACGTGTAAGGTCTATGTTTTATCTTCCTTCAACGTTTTCGTTTCCATGCGAAGCGCGTGGCAGGCCGTGGGACAGGACGCGGCTTCGAAATGGCACCACTGCAGAAACACAAACGTGTGTGTCTTGAACTTCATTCAGTTGTAGGAATGAAGATGTTGTACAAAAGATGGAAGACTCTTGGTAGCATTTAGTAAAGCAAGTGGAGGTCAAGCGAACTGAACTGGCCATTGCTTAAATGATTAAAGAGACTTGAACTTCCGAAGACGGCCCATTGCTTTAGCAACGATAAACCGAGCCGACTTTCTGGTAAGCTGGAATTTCAAACATATTGTGAATGTACAACGAATACGTGGGTACAATTCGATTAACATAAAGAATGGGTATAGACAAATAGAGATTCGTTCACCTAGAGAATTTGAAAAATATGAAGACAATTGAAAAACAATTTGACGCAGTTAAATTCATGAGACAGCAGCGTGACAAACTGAGTGACAAATTATCAAAGATGACTAAGACTGAAATCATCGAATATTTCAAGAGACGTAAAATAGAGACTACCACAAAGCCCAGTGCATAACAAAATGTTTCTGCAATGGTGCCGTGAGGTGTAAGCTATAAATATTTATCTTCGTTCCACGTTTAGTTTCGTGGGACAGGACGCGGCTTCGAAATGCACCACTGCAGAAACACAAACGTTAGCGGCAATTTTCAAAAAAGAGTGGAGTATAATCATACTGACGAATGAAAGTCTACTGTGACAATAAGGTTCTG
>JAYVTC010000042.1:0-3483 GCA_043774745.1 Cyclobacteriaceae bacterium
GGCCAATTTAAGAGGCGTTACCGATGTAAAGTTCTTCCTCTTCAGGCTTGAAAAATTATTTGCCTAAACACTTTACTCCCCAGAAAATGAATGTGATCCCTGATTGATCACACATCTTTAGTTTTGAACAGATATCTTATTTAGATAAGACTAAAAAAATACAGGGCTGAACTTTCGCTCAGCCCTGCCCCCACAGAAGATGTGCCGGATTAGTTACTTGAATAGTTAGTATCACCCAACTTTGCGTGAGCCACAGCCAATCTGGCTATTGGCACTCTTAAAGAAGAGCACGATACATAATTCAAGCCTATCTTATGACAGAACATAATGGACTCCGGATGACCGCCATGCTCCCCACAGATACCAATCTTTAAATCAGGATTGGTTTGGCGGCCGCCCTCCACAGCCATCTTCATTAACTTACCTACACCATTTACATCCAGCACTTCGAAAGGATTGTCCTTCAAAATATTATGACTGATGTAATAGGGGAGGAATTTATTTTCAGCGTCCTCACGAGAGAATGAAAATGTTGCTTGTGTTAAATCATTGGTACCAAAAGAGAAGAACTGACCCACTTTAGCAAGTTCGGTTGCTTCCAGGCAAGCCCTCACCACTTCAATCATCGTTCCGTACTTGAAGTTAAGTTTGATCTTTCCTTCAGCTTCAATTTGACCTTGAATTTCATCTACTGATTTTTTCACCTCAACAAGCTCTTCCGCTTTGCATACTTGAGGCACCATGATTTCTGGTCTTACCTCAACACCCATGCGCTGACATTCTGCTGCGGCTTCGAGTATGGCCTTGACCTGCATGTGATAGATTTCGCTAAGCGTAATACCTAAGCGCACACCTCGGTGACCAAGCATCGGGTTCACTTCATGCAATTCGTGCACTTTCTTAAGCATCTTCTCTTTCTTCTCGATGGCTAGCTCAATCAGCTCTTCACCTTTACCATTGAAAGGTGCTGTTGAATTATCCGCTATGGCCACGTCCGCATTCAGTAATCGAAGGCTGGAGAAAAGATTATTTACACCACTTACGGTTGTCTTCAGATGTTTCAGGTGTTCAATTTCATCTCGTAGCACATCTTCAGAAGGTAAGAACTCATGAATTGGAGGATCTAACAACCGAATGGTTACCGGTCTTGGTGCCATTGCAAGCAAGATCTCTTTGAAGTCCTTCTGTTGAATCACTTCCAGTCGATCTAATGCTACTTGTCTGTCTTCTGTTGTATCAGCCAAAATCATTTCAATCACAATAGGCAAGCGGTCGGTTCCATTGAACATGCGTTCGGTACGACACAAGCCAATTCCCATGGCACCTAAACTCAATGCTTTCTGTGCTCCTTCTGGAGTATCTGCATTGGCGAATACTTTCAGCTTAGCTATCTCATCAGCCCAAGATAAAAGTACTTTCAATTCTTCAGAGAATATGGGCTCCACAGTTGGAATAACACCTTGATATACATTTCCATTTCCACCATCAATAGTGATGTAGTCACCTTCATGTAAAATCTTGTCTCCAATTTTTGCCTGGCGAAGTTTCACATCTACCTGGATTCCTTCTGCTCCAGCTACGCAAGGCTTGCCCATACCGCGGGCTACCACAGCAGCGTGTGAAGTTTTACCTCCACGGCTTGTCAAAATCCCTTGTGATGCAAAGAATCCGTGAATATCCTCAGGCTTCGTTTCTTCTCTTACTAAAATTACTTTCTCACCATTTCTTCCTAATAATTCGGCACGGTCAGCATCAAACACACAATGACCGGACGCAGCACCTGGTGATGCAGCTAAACCCTGAGCCAGCGGTGTTGCTTTATGAGAAGCATCTAATCTTGGGTGAAGAAGTTGTTCCAGTACTTCGGGCTTCACGCGTAGCAGGGCTTGCTCACGAGTGATTAGTCCTTCTTTTACCATTTCAACTGAAGTGCGCACCAACGCAGTGGTATTCATTTTACCATTGCGTGTTTGCAAGCAGAAGAGAACACCTTTTTCTATAGTGTATTCAAAATCCTGAACTTCCTTGTAGTGAGTCTCCAGCTTATTGCGCAATGTTTCAAGTTGATTGTACAACTCAGGCATCTCAGTAGCCAATTGAACTACTGGTTTTGGTGTGCGGATACCGGCTACTACATCCTCGCCTTGTGCATTGGTTAAATACTCGCCAAACATTTCATTCTCTCCTGTGCCAGGGTCGCGTGTGAAACCAACACCGGTGGCGCAGTCGTTACCCATATTTCCAAACACCATTGTTACCACGTTTACAGCAGTACCATTGGCCATTTGAGGGGTGATTTTAAATTCTCTGCGATAGTCAATCGCGCGCTTGCCCATCCATGAATTGAACACAGCCTTAATGGCAATCTCCAATTGTTCAAAAACATCTTCAGGGAATGGCTTGCCTGTATATTCCTTCACTACACCTAAAAATCGCTCACTGATATCTTTCAGATCTTCAGTATTCAAGCCTACATCCACTTTTACACCCGCGCGTTTCTTCACTTCTTCAAAGTGCTTATCAAATTTATCATCAGGCACACCCAAGGCTACCTTACCAAACAATTGAATGAATCTGCGATAAGCATCATAACCAAAACGTTCATTTCCGGTTTGCTGGATGAGCCCTTTCAATGTTTTCGAATTTAATCCCAGGTTCAAAATAGTATCCATCATGCCGGGCATAGACATCGCAGAGCCGGAACGGACGGAAACTAAAAGTGGATTAACGGGGTCACCAAATTTCTTGCGTGATGCAACTTCAACTTGATTAATCTGCTCACGAACTTCTTCGATTAAACCTGCTGGCAGCTCCTTATTGGGAGTATCCAGAAAAGTCAAACAAGCCTCTGTAGAGATAACAAAGCCTGGAGGAACATTCAGGCCGATTTGAGTCATCTCACAAAGGTTAGCTCCTTTGCCTCCAAGAAGTTGCTTATTCTTTCCGTCACCTTCATGGAATGAGTATACAAACTTTGTTTTCATAGTTTTTTGTTTTTTATCTGCGGGGTTTTCTAATATCACTGTGTCCATAATGTTTAAATTTTGATTGAACGAAATTATCCTTACCCATGTCAGAAAAATATGATATTGATCAGCAGGTGAAACGATTCAAATCAGGTTTGAATTACCCATGTAAACAGTAAGAATGTTTTTTAAAAAAGGCCGAACGCCTAATCTTTCCCTCCCATTTTTATCAATAAGGGTAAGCTCATTTGGCCGATTGAATTAAAATCCAAATTGAAAATGGCCTGTTCGAATACACGTCAAAAATGCTAACTTGCCACCAAATCAAACGATTGAAGCATGGCGCTAGTCGAACTTATTATGCCAAAAATGGGCGAAAGCATCATGGAGGCTACTATCCTGAGTTGGTTAAAAAAACCAGGCGACAAGATTGAACAAGATGAATCGGTGTTGGAAGTTGCCACCGATAAAGTGGATACCGAAGTGCCCTCCACACATGGCGGAATTCTGAAAGAAA
>JAYVTC010000043.1:0-3459 GCA_043774745.1 Cyclobacteriaceae bacterium
ATCGATAATCTGTTGCCAGAAAAAATTATCCTTATGATACTTCTCGGTGATATTCTTAAGTGGCCCTTGCTTTAAATAAAATTCATAACCGTCCTTAGGGGCATCGGCATAGAATCTCATGATCTTATCCATAAACCAATCGTCTTTTGTCTGACCTTCTTTCTGATAACCAAACACAGCAAAAGCTGCCGTATAACTTTGCAGGTAAGCACCCATGTGGTGGAAGTCGTCAAAGAAAAAATCCGATATAGGTGCCTGTGGCGAAGAAGCTTTTAATGCTGGGTGCGCGTCAGGAATGGCCGCAGCAGTATAAAAACCAGGATAAGAAATCCCATACATGCCCACTTTACCGTTATTGCTTTTAAGATTCTTAATCATCCAGTCAATGGTATCCCACGTGTCGGAGCTTTCATCAATAGCCGTTTTATTTTTACGATCATTGCCAGGAATATTTGGTCGCATGTTATCAAACGTTCCTTCGCTCATGTAGCGTCCGCGCACATCCTGAAAGGCAAGAATGTATTTATCCCTAACCAGGTAGTTGGAAGGATGTCCATGCGTTTTAAAGTCTGCATACGCTGAAGCATTATAACAGGTGCGGTTTAACAGGATGGGATATTTTTTGGATTGGTCCTTAGGCACATACAACACGGTGTATAATTTGATACCATCCCTCATGGGAATCTGCACTTCCATCTTATCGTAATGGGTTCGCATAAAAATGGAATCCTGCTTTTGAGCAAATGCCATTGAACCGGTTGCTAGCAATAAAAAAAGTAAGAGTTTGTTTTTCATCTGTTTCATGATCTTTTAAGAGAAATCTGTTGAAAAGTTAACAGATCAGAATCTAAAGACAAATGCCTTTCTTGTAAATACCAAAAGATCAAAGGGTAAGTCTGAACAAACTGACTCTTATTTTTTTTAAAATCTTCAAACAATCAGGCACTATCCCTGTTTATCGATCATAACTCAAATGACAAAACTATGAAAACACAAAAATCACTTCTCCTCGTGGGCGCATTTGCCCTGTTTGCGATTATCATTACCAGCTGTGGTGATGGTGGAAAAGCGGCTAAAGAAAAAGCAACTCAGGATTCAATCCGTGTAGCTGATTCGTTAACTGCCGTTCAGCGTGTAGCTGATTCTCTGGCTGCTTTGCCAAAGTCTATTGCAGAAACTGCTATCAATACTCCTAACTTAAGCACCCTAGTTGCGGCACTTTCTGCTGGCGAATTGGTCGATGTGTTTAAAGGAACAGAAGCTTACACTGTATTTGCTCCAACAAATGATGCGTTTGCTGCTATCCAATCTACCGTAGATATGCTTTTGAAGACTGAGAATAAAAGCAAACTTCAGAACGTGTTGAAATATCACGTTGTTGCAGGAACAGTTAAGGCTGGCAATCTAACCGATGGTCAGGAATTAACTACGCTTCAGGGTGAGAAATTGAAGGTCTCTTTGAAAGATGGAAAAGTATATGTGGGTGGCGCTGAGGTCACCAATCCCGATGTAGCGGTGAACAACGGTGTGGTGCACATGACCAATAAAGTATTAGTGCCTAAGAAGATGTAATTGATTACGATTTCTTCCTTAGCGAAAAACCCTTCTCAAACGGAAGGGTTTTTTATTTATTATCACATCCAACTCATTACTATTTTGGTTTTTCGATTTCAATGCTGATCTTATCCGCTTTATTTAATGACTGAATCGAAAAATTATACGCTCACCGTAGCCATCACGCTGGTGATTGCCAACATGATTGGCACCGGAGTATTTACTTCTCTGGGTTACCAGGTAGGCCCCTTGCCTTCCGGTTTTGCTATCATGATGTTGTGGCTCCTGGGTGGTGTAGTCGCATTGTCGGGAGCCTTAACCTATGCGGAAATTGCAACTACATTGAAGCGTTCCGGGGGTGAGTATTTATACCTATCAAAAATCTTTCACCCATCTCTTGGTTTTCTTAGCGGTTGGATGAGTTCTATCGCTGGTTTTGCCGGAGCCATTTCAGCTGTCGCCATTGCTATTGGAGAATATGCCACTGAAGCTACCGGAATATCCACGAAAGTGATTGCCGTAATGGCAATTTTATCCGTGTCGTTCGTGCATTGGTTTGGAGTAAAAACCGGAGGGCGCGTGCAAACGTTTCTTACCGGATTAAAACTATCTCTGATCCTGTTCTTCTGCATCGCTCCTTTCTTTATTCACTCAGTACCTAAAACTGAAATTCATTTTCTTCCGCAGCCGGGCGATTGGAATCTCATCCTTAGTTCAGGCTTTGCGGTGTCTCTCGTATTTGTTGTCTATGCCTACACAGGATGGAATGCCTCGGCCTACATCGCGGGCAATCTGGATAACCCAAGAAAGAATTTACCAAAGTCGTTAATCACAGGAACGCTAATAGTGGTGCTGATTTATCTTTCACTCAACGCTACGTTTTTATACACGGCCAACTTCGAAGAACTGCAAGGGCAAAATGATATTGGCAACGTGGTAGCACATAAACTTTTTGGAAATACCGCAGGTGCCATCTTCTCAGGCATTTTTAGTTTTGCTTTGCTTTCCACACTCAGTGCGATGACCATTGCAGGGCCACGCGTGATCGAAGCCATGGGAGAAGATTATAAACTGTTGCAATCATTCTCCGTAAAGAATCGCTATCAGATGCCCTATGTAGCTATACTCGCGCAAGCAGGCTGGTCAATCTTTTTAGTGTTGGTGAGTTCTTTCAAAGAAATCATTCAATACATCTCAGTCAGTCTTTCTTTTTTTTCCATGCTCACGGTGTTCGGGATTTTCTTCTTACGAAAACAATCAACTACCACCGATCATTTCAAAACACCCTTCTATCCCATTCCACCGCTGATCTTTATTATCTGCACTACGTGGATGATTTACTATGTGGCTGCCGAAGATTTTAAAATCATTTTGTACTCACTCGGCACCACGTTTATAGGGTTCATGCTCTATTTTACTGCCGCTAAGTATAATTCCAAAAAGTAATCAGCCTTACCACTTGCACAATTTTGTTTCACTTACTGTGAAACTTTTGCTTTCTTCCTGAATTAATTCCATCCTATGAAACAATTATTTGGTTTACTACTGCTCATCGGCACCAACTCTTTTGCTCAATCGCTCACGGGTTTTTCCAATAGCTCATCAGAAAAGCAAAAACAAGCCGAATCAGTTTTCCTTAATCAACAGGAAAGTGAACGCTATAAAAATCATTTAAAGACCCTCACCAAAGAACCACACGTTGCCGGCTCAAAAGCCAATGAGCGGGTGCGCGACTACATGGCCGAAGTGATGCGCAAGGCAGGTTTTCAGGTAGAAATTTTTCCCTACGATATTTATTTGCCCGTCATGCCTGGCACCGCTTCCGCGGAAATTGTGGAACCGATTCGTTTGCCCCTCAACAATAAAGAATACATTCATAAAGAAGATCCATTCTCATCAGATCCT
>JAYVTC010000044.1:0-5529 GCA_043774745.1 Cyclobacteriaceae bacterium
CATCCGGCATATGAAGTGGACGCTGGCCATTCCATGAAAGTTCTAACAGAGAACCAAATGAACCTGGTGATGGTCCGCTGATTGTTCCCGATGCATACAAATCTCCAACCTGAATATTGCAACCATTAACTGTATGATGCGCCAATTGCTGGTTGATATTCCAATACATGTATTTGAAATTAGTCCTGCTTACCGTAGTAGGAACTGATAGCCCGGTCTGAATAAATATCTCAAGTGTTAGATCAAAATTCTTTTCTCCTTCCACTGATAAATAAGGAAGCACATGAGGAAACTGCTCAGGACCTTTCACTCGAAATGGCTCTAATGCATCCAGTGTTACAATCCAGGGCGACATCGTTGATCCAAAATTCTTTCCTAAAAAAGGACCGAGTGGAGCATACTCCCATTGCTGAATATCACGTGCTGACCAATCATTAAAAAGTACCATTCCGAAAATATGCTCTTCTGCATCTTTTACAGAAATAGAAGATCCTAATTTTGTGTCGGAGCAGGTTATAAAGGCTACCTCTAATTCAAAGTCTAATTTTTGCGAAGGGCAAAACACCGGTAACTCCGAATCCACTTGTTTGATCTGACCTTTTGGTCTATGAATCGGTGTGCCTGAAATAACAATAGATGAAGCTCGACCATGATAACCAACAGGTAAATGTTTCCAGTTTGGCAGCAATGCATTTTTAGGATCACGGAACATAGAGCCTACATTGGTTGCATGCTCTTCACTACTGTAGAAATCAGTGTAGTTATAAATCTTTACAGGCAACTGCATCTCCACTTCATTCTTATGAACAAGCGCCATCTCGCGGGCTACCAAATTTGATTTCAATTCATCATTATCGTGACGTAACAACTCAGAAATTCGCTGCCTTACCTCGCGTCCCTTCTTTCTGCCAAGAGCTAAAAAACCATTTAATTCTTTGTGATTAAAAACTCCGGAAGGTAATCCAAGTCCATCTAAAAAACCATTTTCATGCAGATAGACTAAATCTAGCACGTGATTACCAATGGCCACACCTGCAACTGGTGGCAAGTAATTCGTCTTGAAAATTCCAAAGGGTAAGTTTTGAATGGGGAAATCAGAACCTTTAGGCACCTCCACCCAACTTTTTAATTTAGGATCATTGGCATTTATCATACAACTCAAAAATAGTTCTTATTTTTCTCGCTGAAATGAAAAATCCACCAAGTTTACCCAAAGAGTTTGAGGAAAGAATGCGCTATGAACTGGGGTCGGGTTTCGATTCTTTCCTGGAAAGCCTTCAAAAACCATCGCCTGTAAGTATTCGATTAAATTCGAATAAAGCCTCTTCGCTAGAAGGAGATAGAATACCCTGGACAAAATATGGAAGGTATTTAACAGAACGCCCCATATTTACGCTTGATCCCGCGCTTCATGCCGGAACGTATTATGTGCAAGAAGCAAGCTCTATGTTGCTTGAACAAGCGCTCATGCAATCTGTTGATCTGACAAAACCATTGCGTGTACTTGATTTATGCGCTGCTCCTGGTGGAAAATCAACTCACATGCTAAGTTTGCTTAACTCAGAATCACTATTAGTTTCGAATGAAGTGATACGATCACGTTCCGCCATTCTCTCTGAGAATATTCAGAAATGGGGACACTCCAATGTAGTAGTAACCTGCAATGATCCCGAAGACTTTAAAAGACTGGAAGGATTCTTTGATGTGATTGTTATTGATGCTCCTTGCTCAGGGGAAGGTTTATTCAGGAAAGATCTTAATGCGATGACAGAATGGTCAACCGATAATGTTCAACTCTGTTCACAACGTCAACGAAGAATTCTTAGTGATGTGCTCCCAGCTTTGAAAGAAGAAGGCATCCTTGTTTATAGCACGTGTACTTTCAACGAACAAGAGAACGAAAATAATCTGATCTGGCTGGCCCAGGAAGATGCGTTTAACTTTCTACCGCTTTCATTAAATCGAGAATGGAGAGTAGAAATGATTCAAAAAGAAAACGCTACTGGCTATCGATGCTATCCACACCAAGTAAAAGGCGAAGGCTTTTTTATTTCGGTGATGCAGAAAAAAACAAGGACAAAACAATCAAGAATCAAATCGAAAAGCAGATTTACATTTGCCTCAAAAAAAATTATCGAGCAATTACAGGATTGGATACATCCATCCGATCAGTTTGATTTTCTTCAACAAGAAAGTCTACTAATCACCATACCCATTGCCTTGATGGAAGAAATTGAATTTCTGCAGGGTCAATTGCACATTGTAACCAAGGGTACAGCGATGGCAGAAGTAAAGCATGATAAGCTTATACCAGAACATGCGTTTGCCCTTTCTATTAATCTTCATGAGGAGCATTTTCAAAAAATCAACCTCTCGCTAGATCAGGCACTTGCCTATCTAAGAAAAGAAGTCTTTGTACTGGATGAGGAGAAGAGAGGATTTGCACTGGTTAAATATCAGGAAAATCCGCTAGGATGGGTAAATCTCCTTGGAAATAGGTTCAACAATTTGTATCCTTCCTCGTGGAGAATAAGAATGAGTAGCTAAATGATCATAACCGGAATTTTCATCCATTATTTGTTCAAAATTTAAGAGCCTCCATTCATTCCCTTTTCCTATTTTTGCGGTCTTAAGTTCAGTCGTTTTATGGCGCTTTCTACTAAATACAGTCCTGCCGAAGTTGAAGATAAATGGTATCAATACTGGATGGACAACGGCTTCTTTCACTCAGAACCCAATCCTGATAAAGAACCGTATTGCATTGTAATACCCCCACCCAATGTTACAGGAGTGCTTCACATGGGGCACATGCTCAATAATACCATTCAGGATGTATTGGTGCGCAAAGCCCGCATGGAAGGAAAAGAAGCTTGCTGGGTACCCGGCACCGACCATGCTTCGATTGCAACAGAAGCTCGCGTTGTAGCCATGCTGCGCGAAAAAGGAATTAAGAAATCAGACCTTACGCGCGATGAGTTTTTAAAGTATGCATGGGAGTGGAAAGAGAAATACGGTGGTATCATTCTCGAACAATTAAAGAAACTTGGGGCCTCCTGCGATTGGAGTCGTACTAAGTTTACGATGGACCCGGATTACTATGAAGCAGTTATTGATGTCTTCATTGACCTTCATAAAAAAGGATATATCTATCGCGGTCTGCGCATGGTCAATTGGGACCCTGTCGGAAAAACTGCGCTATCCGATGATGAGGTTATTCATAAGGATGTTCAATCCAAATTGTACTATATCAGGTATCCGTTAGTTGACAGTGATCAGTTCGTAACCATTGCCACCGTGCGCCCTGAAACAATCATGGCAGATAGTGCCATATGCATCAATCCCAATGATGAACGCTTTAAGCATTTAAGTGGTAAGCGTGTTCAGATTCCTTTGATCAATAAAACGATTCCGATTATTGAAGACGAGTATGTGACGATGGATTTTGGAACAGGGTGCTTGAAGGTAACTCCTGCCCACGACATGAATGACTTCGAGCTGGGCAAGAAACACAATCTTGAAATAATTGATATCCTCAACGAAGACGGAACACTCAATACGAAAGCACAAATCTATGTGGGTGAAGATCGTTTTATAGCAAGAAAGAAAATCGGTAAAGAACTTGAAGAGAAAGGCTTCTTAGCGAAGGTTGAAGAATATAAAAGTAGTGTGGGGCATTCAGAACGAACCGATGCAGTAATCGAACCACGTCTTTCACTCCAATGGTTTTTAAAGATGGACACCATCACCAAACCAGCGTTGGAAAATGTGATGAATGATACCATCAACCTAATTCCACCTAAGTTTAAAAACACGTACAATCACTGGATGTCGAACGTCCGTGATTGGTGTATCTCACGACAACTGTGGTGGGGTCATCGCATTCCGGCATGGTATGATGATCATGGTAATTATGTGGTTGCCAAAACGGAAGAAGAAGCCATTGAATTATATAAAACACAAAATCCAGGAAATAACATTACTTCCCTCAAACAGGAAACTGATGTTATGGATACATGGTTTTCAAGCTGGCTGTGGCCGATGGCCATTTTTGATACATCTATTTTTAAAGGCGATGCCAGCAATAAGGGCAACGCAGACTTAAACTATTACTACCCTACTAATGATCTTGTAACGGCACCTGAAATTCTTTTTTTCTGGGTAGCACGAATGATTATTGCAGGTTATGAATATCGTAGCGAGATGCCATTTAAAAATGTATACCTCACGGGAATCGTGCGTGATAAACTCGGCAGAAAAATGTCGAAGTCATTGGGCAACTCACCTGATCCGCTTGACCTTATTGCCAAGTATGGCGCAGATGGAGTTCGCACCGGAATGCTGTTCAGTTCACCGGCTGGTAATGATTTACCTTTCGATGAAAAACTTTGCGAGCAAGGAAGAAACTTTGCCAATAAAATCTGGAATGCATTCCGATTGGTAAAGGGATGGGAAACGTATGAAGGTGAAGTTCCTGAAACGGACAAAGTTGCTATTGCCTGGTTCGAATCTAAACTCAATAAAACACTGATCGAACTCGAAGATCATTACACCAAATTCAGAATTTCGGATGCCTTGTTGGTAACCTATAAATTAATATGGGATGATTTCTGTGCCTGGTACCTGGAGATGGTGAAGCCTGAATTTGGCAAACCAATTCACTCAGCTACTTTTTTAAAAACCGTGGACTTTTTCGAAAGGATATTAAAAGTGTTGCATCCATTCATGCCTTTTATTTCAGAAGAGCTTTGGCATGAATTGACAGAACGTGATTCGAAAGATTGTTTAATCGTTGCACCATGGCCCAAGGCAAAAGCATCTAGCGAAAATATCATTATTGAAGGCGCTTATGCATTTGAAATCATTGGAGAAATCAGAAATTTCAGAAACAGCAAGGGGATTTCACCAAAAGAATCACTGAAGCTGATGGTTAAGTCAGAAGATCAGAATTTGATTCAATCATTTTGGCCTATCATCAGAAAGCTATCCAACTTGAGTGACATTTCATTTACCACAGATAAAGTAGCCAACGTATCAGGTTTTGTTATCAAGTCAACGGAGTTCTTCATTCCTCAGGAAGGAAAGATTGATACTGCCAAAGAGCGAGAAACTATTTTGAAGGATTTGGAATACCAGCGAGGCTTCCTTTTGTCTGTTGATAAAAAATTATCTAATGAAAAGTTTGTCAAAAGTGCTCCACCTCAGGTAATCGAAATAGAGAAAAAGAAGAAGCAAGATGCAGAAATGAAGATTAGAGCTTACGAAGAATCATTGAAGAATCTGGTTGAGTAATCAAATGATATAACGAGAATAAAACTATACTCTCACCGCAAGTAATAATTCAATATTCTTAAACTTCATTCCAAACTTTCTGGCAACAGATTCATTCGTCAGGTTGCCCTTGTAGGTATACACTCCTTTCATAAACCATTTATGCGTGAAAATCATTTCTTCAACACCGCCTTCCTCCGCAGCTCTTAAAATGGTTGGTGTGAAAATATTACTCAACGCTGTAGTGGCTGTATTAGCAAC
>JAYVTC010000045.1:0-6840 GCA_043774745.1 Cyclobacteriaceae bacterium
AGGTGCCAACCTCGAGGAAGACATCATGAATCTGGTTGCCCATTCTCATTACAGACGCATTCCTAACTATCGCGACTTAACTCCAGAGCAAGAATGGGATTTACTAAAAAATCATTTGAATCGTGTAACCGATACTTGTATTCCTGAAGAAGAAGCGTTTCGAAGATTGCAGGCGCATTTATTTAAAGTATGGAAAGACGCGGAAGATAAAGGCGAAAGATTGTTTCCGCATGAATTTATGTTCCGCATGATTAACAGTGGCAATTTGAAACAGTATTATGAAATCGATCCAAAAAACTCCTGGATGATTGCAGCTGCTGAACGTAACATGCCCATGGTAGTTCCGGGTTGGGAAGATTCTACAATGGGAAATATTTTCGCCTCCTATGTACTTACAGGAGAATTGAAAGCATCCACCATGAAGAGTGGTATCGAATACATGGTGTGGTTGGCAGATTGGTATACCAACAATGCTGGCGAACATGGTATCGGGTTCTTCCAGATTGGTGGAGGTATTGCCGGGGACTTCCCAATTTGTGTGGTGCCTATGTTGCATCAGGATCTTGAACGCGATGGCGTTCCATTCTGGAGCTACTTCTGTCAAATCAGTGATAGCACTACTTCCTATGGTTCATACTCGGGAGCCGTTCCCAATGAAAAAATCACGTGGGGGAAACTCAGTATTGATACTCCTAAATTTATTGTAGAGAGCGATGCCACCATTGTAGCGCCATTGATGTTTGCTTATATTCTTGATATGTAAAAAAGTCGTTGGTCAATAGTCGAGGGCACTAGTTTGTTACTAACTATCGACTATCGATTATCGACTATCGACTCACTATGAATTTAGATCTTACCCTTCGCACCGAAATACAGAACGCAGTCGCTGCACTTTTTAATCACTCTGTAGAGCAGCTTCAATTGCAGCCCACCAATGCTGAGTTTGAAGGATCGCATACATTGGTTTGTTTTTCGATTGCAAAAATTTCAAAGAAGAACCCGGAAGAAACCGCCCGACTGATAGGAGAGCATTTACAATCCCATTCCGGAATTGTAAGTCGCTTCAACGTGGTGAAAGGTTTTTTGAACCTGGTTATCAGCGATGCAGTGTGGGTGCAGGTGTTTGAATCCATTTATACAAATCCTTCATTCGGAATCACTCCTCCAATCGGAAAGGAAATCATGGTGGAGTATTCTTCGCCCAATACTAACAAGCCATTGCATTTAGGTCATTTAAGAAATAATTTTCTTGGTTATTCAGTTGCTGAGATTTATAAGGCACTTGGTTACAATGTTCACAAAGTTCAGATCATCAATGACCGTGGCATTCACATTTGTAAGTCGATGGCCGCATGGAAATTATTTGGTAATGGTGAAACGCCACAAGGCAGTGGAGTGAAAGGAGATAAACTGGTAGGGAAATATTATGTTGAGTTCGATAAGAATTATAAGTCGCAGATAAGAGAACTGGAGGAGAGCGGGGTAAGCAAGGAAGAAGCGGAGAAGCAAGCACCCATTATGAAACTTGCTGTGCAGATGTTGCAGCAATGGGAACAAAAGGATGCAGAGATTTTACAACTCTGGAGTACCATGAATGATTGGGTGTATATAGGCTTTGATGCTACTTACAAGCGAATGGGTGTCGACTTCGAGAAGCTATACTATGAATCAACTACCTATTTACTTGGAAAAGACGAGGTGCTTCGTGGTGTTGAGCAAGGAGTATTCTTCAAAAAGGATGATGGTTCCGTGTGGGTTGATTTAACTTCGGATGGATTAGACCAAAAAGTATTATTGCGTTCCGATGGCACCTCCGTGTATATGACTCAAGATATTGGTACGGCCATTTTGCGTTTCCGTGATTTTCCAAAAATTGAAGGGCAGGTGTATACCGTGGGTAATGAACAGGAATATCACTTTAAGGTATTGTTTTTGATTCTTGGCAAACTTGGATATGAGTGGGCGAAGAAATGTTATCACCTGTCGTACGGAATGGTGGATCTGCCAACGGGTAAAATGAAAAGTCGTGAAGGTACGGTAGTAGATGCCGATGACCTGATGGATGAAATGGTGGAAGAGGCCGAGAAGCAAACCCGTGCGCTGGGTAAGATTGAAGATTCAAGTGAACAGGAAATTAAAGATCTTTCGGAAATGATTGGTTTAGGGGCATTGAAATTCTTCCTATTGAAAGTTGATCCGAAGAAGCGTATGATGTTCGATCCAAATGAATCTATTCAGCTGCAAGGTCACACCGGGCCATTCATCCAATACACACATGCCCGTATCAAAGCTATTTTGCGCAAAGCTGCTTCTATGAGCATCATGCCCGATGTAGCATCATTGAAGAACGTTTCATCGCTGGAACCTGCCGAGCGCGAAGTAATTTTCAAGATCAATCAATACACCAACAAATTACAGGAAGCGGGCCGCGAATATTCACCTGCAATCATTGCCAATTATGCATTCGAACTGGCCAAAGAATACAATCAGTTCTATCAGGCCATTCCTATTTTCAATGAAAGCGATTCAGACAAATTGAAATTCAGAATTGCTTTTTCACAAGTAACCGCAACTACCATTCAAAGAGCAATGAACGTGTTGGGTATTCATGTGCCTGATAAAATGTAATCGAACATGAAATACCTGCTTGATGGACAGGAAACCGATCGGCTTATCTTTCGAAAGGTTAGTTGGTCGGATTTTGATGATTGGGTAAATTCTTTGAAGATCCGATTACTTCAATTCACTGGGTGGAAGAAAAAGAATCGCCACAACGTGAATGTGGAAAGTGGTATGAGAAACAGCATGGGCGATATGAAAATGACAAAGGCGGTATGAACGCCTTGATCGGAAAATCCAGCGGTAAATTAATAGGACATTGTGGCTTATTGGTGCAAACTGTCGATGAAGCGCAGGAATTAGAGATTGGTTACTCTTTACTGCCGGCATTCTGGAATAAAGGATATGCCTATGAAGCAGCCTCCAAATGTCGAACATTCGCCTTTGAAAATAATTTTTCTGATTCCTTAATTTCTATCATCAGTCTCCTTAATCTCAACTCACAAAGAGTAGCTGTAAAAAATGGGATGTTTATTGAAAAAGAAACAGTATTTCATGGAAACAGGGTCTATATTTTCCGAGTATGCCGACCTTTCATATCAGCCGTATGATATTTTATACATTTAGTCATCAACTATTTTTATTATTTTGTGTTATACATTAAAAATCCAATAACATTATGAAATCACTAATTCTGTTTTTACTCATGATTCCTGCTTCCACGTCTTTGTATGATTTTAAAATGAGTTCACTGGAAGGCAAAATGATCGACTTCAGCCAGTATAAAGGTAAAACTCTTTTAATCGTTAATACTGCGTCAGCATGCGGCAACACTCCACAATATGCAGACCTTCAGAAACTGCATGAAACTATGGGTGATAAAGTGACGATTCTTGGTTTCCCGGCCAACAACTTTGGTGGACAAGAGCCAGGCTCTAATTCGGAGATTGCAACTTTCTGCCAGAAAAATTATGGTGTTACTTTTCAGATGTTTGAAAAAATTTCCGTGAAAGGGCCTGATCAACACCCATTGTATGCTTACCTGAAGGAGAAAACTGGGCAAGAGCCCAATTGGAATTTCAGCAAGTACCTGATTAAGCCGGATGGCACGGTTAAATTCTTTAAGGCATCGGTCAAGCCGATGGATAAAGAAATTATCGGTGAATTATAATTGTATAGTCTAAGTGACATGTCCTCCAGTGCATGAAATTAAAAATCATCATACCAATTTTTATTACGATGGGTCTCGCAGCATTTCTTACAAACAAGCTGGCTGGTGGGGATAAAATGCCTTCCGGCCCGCTTGCCAAATCTATTTATGAATTTAAGATCAATAGCCTTGAGGGTAAGCCCATTGACTTTGCCAATTACCGCGGGAAGAAATTGCTGATCGTGAATACAGCCTCTAAATGTGGTAAAACACCTCAATATGCAGGACTGGAAAAGCTACATGAGCAGTTTGGAGATATAGTGACGGTATTAGGTTTTCCAGCTAATAATTTTCTTTGGCAGGAACCTGGTTCGAATGAAGAGATTGCAGCCTTTTGCGAAAGAAATTATGGTGTGAAATTTCAGATGTTTGAAAAAATTTCCGTGAAAGGTGGAGATCAACATCCTTTATATCAATGGCTTGAATCGAAAACAGGGAAGCATCCTGATTGGAATTTTAGTAAGTTTCTTGTAAGCGAAGATGGTACAACGGTCACTTTTTTCAATTCAAGTGTCCAGCCTATGGATGAAACTATAATTTCCAACATCCAATAAATACAATTCACACCTCACAAAAGTCCTTTCATAGATGATTTCTATTATCCGGTTAGATTTTATTTGGGTGGATTAAACCCAATCGTAAGTCTGCTGTCTAACTGATGCTTTTAAACCACAAAAAAATAAATTATGAAACGAATTGTTGGATTTTTATTGTTGTCTTTTGTTTGGCTGGCGTGTAGCGAGAATAATCAAACAACTTCGAGGCTGGAGGTTAAACTTACCGATGCCCCAGGGGATTATGAGGAGGTAAACATTGATATTCAAAGTGTAGAGATTCATACCGACAGTGGAAGTCAAACTTCGGGCTGGACTACCCTGGATGTAAAGAGCGGAGTTTATAATATTCTTGAATTAACAAATGGGTTAGATACACTATTAGCAAGTGCAGACCTTCCATCAGGTCACATTTCACAAATTCGTTTAATTCTTGGTGCGAATAATTCTCTGAAAGTAGGTGGAGAAACAAAACCATTATCAACACCATCTGCACAGCAGTCGGGTCTTAAGTTAAACCTTGATACTGATTTGGTAGAAGGTATTACCTACACCATCACTCTTGACTTTGATGCGGCACGGTCTATCGTTAAAAAAGGCAACGGAGGATATATATTGAAACCAGTAATTCGTGCTCTTGAAACAGCAACAAGTAGTTCTATCAAAGGAATTGTAACACCGATGGCGGCAGCTCCGGCAGTGTTTGCCATTTCAGGAGCAGATACTGTAGCTACAGCCTATACCGATACGACAACTGGTAAATTCATTTTAAGATCGATTCCCGCAGGAACTTATACGGTAAGTTTTGATCCTAAGACTGGATATAAAGGGTTACAAAAGGAAAGTGTAAGCGTTACATTAGGAAGCGTTACTGACCTAGGTACAGTAACTATTGAAAAGGAATAATAAGGTAGAATAGTTTAATGAAAAGGCGGAGATATAATTCTCCGCCTTTTTTATTCAGCGAATATTTTACTTTGTGGCTTTCAACTTTTCAACCACCCAATCATTCATTTTTTCATTTTGCTCGGGATAGGTCCAATGTCCAGTTTCCAAAGCCAGGTATAATGATTTAGGAGCCGTTATCACATTATAGGCAGCGTACATAGAAGTTGGTGGACAGGTTTCATCATTATAGCCCCAGGTGTACATTCCGGGTATCTTCACTATTCTTGCAAAGTTTACGACATCATAATAGCCAGTAGTTTCTATTTTCTCTTTCGAGTTATTGAATGCAAGATTATTCTTGTCAAAAAGGTGCGGCCAGCCACCGGCTCTGCCATGGAGATAGCCTGATAAATCACTTAATGCAGGATAGTAGGCAGCAAGGTATTTTACTCTCGAATCTAATGCAGCAGTAACAATCGATAACGCACCACCCTGGCTTCCACCTGTAACACCTAAGTTAACCCCATCAAATTCAGGAAGACTTTGTAGAAAGTCATTGGCACGAACGCAACCGAGGTACACACGCTTGTAATAATACCGATCTTTATTCTCCAGATTAAAATACCAATATCCATTCAGTGCGCCTGCTCCAAGATTGTTGTAAACCGATTGATCCATATTTACAGGAACTCCGTGAATTCCGATTTGAAAAGTAATGATGCCCTTCTCAGCATTTGCAATATCACCACCATACGGTCTTATTCCTGCACCGGGCACATGAAGTAAAGCCGGATATTTTCCCTCTTTCTTTGGCATGCAGAGTATTCCATATAGCCGAGCACCAGAGCGAAAGTTTTGCAAATTGACGTGATAAACATTTACATTTTCGGTGCAGCGATCAGGCAATAAAGTCATTCGAGCATCTAAAGGAATTTTTGCAAGTTCTGCCTTGGCGGTTTCCCAGAAAGAAGTAAAGTCGGCCGGATTCTCAGCAGTGGGTTTAATTGAATTCGGTTCATAGCCAGCAGAAGCAAGACCGCGATATTCTTTACCTTCAAATTTAGTGGTGACAATACACTGGATAAATCCAGGTGTTTTTAGAGTGGTTGATGGTAAAGTGAATGTTCCGTCCTTCAATACCACAGAGTCTTTCTTCACTGGTTCCATTTTCTCTGGTCCAACCTGGTATTTAATGGAAATATTTTTAAGTGGATTGCCATCCTTTAATATTGTCACTTTAAAAATGGCAGGCTCATTTATTTTGTAAGTCCAATCGTTATGATCGGGAGCTACAATTACTTTTATAAAAGTGTTTACAGGTTGCGCAAGGGCAGAACAGTAACCGCTGAGGTAGAAAATAAGAATAATGAAGAGTCTCTTTTTCATAATGATTAGTTATTGATTGACTCTACTTTGTCACAACAATTATACTGAAAATCAGTACGATAGCTTAACTTTGAGTGTTGAAAAAAAAAGCGGGAACCGCTCTGATTCAGAAAGAACGATTCCCGCGTAAAATGTAAAAGCAAACAAAAATATGATAAGAAAACTACACTGGCAAAAGGCCTGCACGGCCGAATTGCATCCTTTGTAGAAAACTTTAAATCATGCTTCAAGCTGGTCAATAGC
>JAYVTC010000046.1:0-15899 GCA_043774745.1 Cyclobacteriaceae bacterium
TGGTTTTAAAATTTATGAAATAATGGATGGGGGCTCGAAATTAAAGACAGAAATAGGGTTAACCACCTTTAAATCCTCTTCAAAGAGCCCAAAACACGGAAAACTGTTTGAAAGGATTCAACAATTGAAGGAAGCGGAAGGCAAATCCTTTAATGAGATATCGGATATTCTTAATTCCGAGGGTATACCTCCTAAAAATGGCGGAAAATGGTATAAACCTTTGGTTTCCTCTTTCTACAACTACACAAAGAAAAGCATCCCAAAGGGGTAAGGGGTAAGAAAATCCACCTTAAAGGATTACCCCATTACGGTGGAGTAAAGTCAATTATTGCAATTCGATTTTAGGAGGTAATTAATAAGGCTTCTCGCCCATATAATTACCTGACGGACTATAATTAGCAACGATCAGGATCGATCCATTCTTACAAACGGCCACACCAATTCCAACATGGGTTGTATTCTTCCAAACCATCTGCGTGTAGTGACCTGTATTATACCAATTGCTATTGTTTAGCTTCCCATACTTGTAATCTTTAATCTCGCTATACCAGCTTTCACTGGCATCCAGTGCCGAGTAGTCTTCACCGCCACCCCAAAATATATTCTCACCATAATTTTGTTTCCAGGGGCCTGAGTATGGACGGTGTTCCAACTTACAATCAGCCGCCAGCTGATCAGCCCATACTTGTGCATACAGGGCTAAGTCTTCTGACCATTTTAATTTGGGGGATCGAACGTCAGCGCGCACCTTGTTATGAAAATCCAGCGCCTCTTGTGCATCTTTCTGCGAAATTGTAGAGCCCGTTTCCAGCGGAACCTTTTGTGCTTGCACTGGAAATGGGTGGCCACCCATCGCAAGAATTAATATTATAAACCAGTTTTTCAATCTCAATCTTTTAATTCATTCCTTAACAAGGAACACACGTTATAACGATCATCAGATGTGTCTCGATATACTGCATCCAACAATTCAATGACATTAATAATACCGATATGTTTTGCCCATTCAAAAGGACCAAATGGATAATTGGTTCCCAATTTCATGGCGAGGTCTATATCATCTCTGCTTGCAGTACCCTCTTCTAATGTATAATAAGCTTCATTGATGATCATACAAATTACTCTTGGCGTAACGAGTCCTACACGATCTTCAACACAAACAAAATCAGTGACTAGCTCTGAACAAATATTTTCTAGTTGTGGCTTACTCTTCTTGGCACACACACTAGCTTCTAGAACTGATCGATTCACAAAAGTTGGTAAACCGCAAAACCCAAAAAAAGAATCGCGCTGCAAAAAATCTGACTGATCTATCAACTCAGAAAGTGAGATCAACGAGGTATTAAGAAAAACCGCGTTGGAAAAATTTGAATACTTGGTCTTAATCAAACTCTTCTCTGGATGAAAATCAAATATGACATCCGCACTTTTCATCAATTCTTTAATATCCTCTTTCAACTCACCAAAGAGATACTTATGCTCTGGGCCGAACTTTTGTTTGAGTTCATCCCAATTTAAATTGTTACCAATCACGAGAATCTGCATGATATGTTTCAGAAACAATTGTCAATTCCCCATTGTCAACTGTCCTTTGATTTTTCGATATTTGATCAAAAGTAACACTCTCAACGCTATGTCAAAAGAAGTAATATACTCTGCCAGTGCACCAGAGCCTATAGGGCCCTATAGCCAGGCTATCAAAGTAGGATCCATGTTGTTTGCCTCTGGCCAGATTGCCATTCAAAAAACTACTGGAAAAATAATTACAGATAACATCACCGAAGAAACGAATCAGGTGCTAGCCAATCTGGGAGATGTATTACAAGCTGCTGGTATGGATTTTTCTCATGTGGTAAAGTGTACCATCTTCTTAAAAGACATGAATCAATTTCCGCTGGTGAACGAAGCTTACGGAAAAAAATTCACCAGCAATCCCCCAGCTCGCGAAACGGTGGAAGTGAGTAGACTACCCAAAGATGTGAACGTTGAGATTTCCTGCATTGCCGTGAAATGAGTTATCTCCTAATTATAAATCAAGAGAGGGCCGAAGCCCTCTTTTTTATTTTAACTGATTTTCAGTTAACCTTTTTTAACTTCTTTCGCCCACATATCATTGAGTGTAACAGTACGGTTAAAAACTATTTTTTCCTGAGTTGAATCCGGATCTAACGTAAAGTATCCTTTACGTAAAAACTGAAATCGCTCATCAAGAATCGCACTCTTAATGGCCTGCTCAGCATATACTGTCGATAATACCTGTAATGATTCTGGATTTAAATACTCTTTAAAGTCACCTTCCATATCACCTACATTCTCTACATTAAAGAGGCGGTCGTATAAACGCACTTCTGCTTTTACCGCATGCGCTACGCTTACCCAATGAATCGTTCCTTTTACTTTCAGTCCTGAAGTATCTGATCCGCTTCTGCTTTCGGGCACGTAGGTACAACGCAGCTCAATCACTTTACCGGCTTCATCCTTAATAACCTCCTCACACTTTATAATATAAGCGCTTTTCAATCTCACCATCTCACCGGGTGCTAAACGAAAATACTTCTTGGCGGGTACCTCCATGAAATCATCCTGCTCAACGTAGATCTCTTTTGTAAAAGGAATGTCACGATTTCCAGTGCTGATATCTTCCGGGTTATTTTCTCCCGTAAGCATTTCAGATTTATCATTCGGATAGTTGGTGATCACCACTTTCAATGGATCGAAAACCACCATTCTGCGCAACGCGATTTTGTTAAGATGCTCACGAACACAAAACTCTAGCAGGCCAACATCAATCAAGTTTTCACGTTTGGCTACTCCAATTTTATCGCAAAATTCACGAATGCTCTCCGGTGTACATCCTCTTCTGCGCACAGCACTTAATGTAGGCATGCGTGGATCATCCCAACCTCGCACATGGCCCTCATTGACTAATTGAAGAAGTTTTCGTTTGCTCATGATCGTATAGGTCATGTTCAAACGAGCAAACTCATATTGATGTGAAGGATAAATTTCCAATTTTTCAATAAACCAATCGTATAGCGCACGATGAGGAATGAATTCTAGCGTGCAAATGCTGTGTGTGATGTTTTCAATAGCATCACTTTGTCCATGAGCAAAATCATACATCGGATAAATACACCATGCGTCACCCGTACGATGATGATGGGCATGCTTGATACGATACATCAATGGATCGCGCATGTGCATGTTTGGGTGTGCCATATCAACCTTTGCGCGCAGCACTTTCTCACCATCCTTATACTTGCCAGCACGCATCTCACTAAACAACTTCAAATTCTCTTCCGCACTGCGACTGCGGTAAGGACTATCTGTGCCTGCTTGTGTAGGCGTGCCTTTTTGTTTTGCTATTTCTTCACTGCTACCATCATCTACATATGCCAACCCTTTCTTAATCAGGATAACAGCGAAGTCATAAAGTCTTTCGAAATAATCAGAAGCATAAAGTTCTTGCGACCATTCGAACCCAAGCCACTTAATATCATTTTTTATTCCGTCTACATATTCGGTTTCTTCCGTTACCGGATTGGTATCATCGAAGCGAAGATTGGTCTTTCCTCCATACTTCAGTGCCAGACCAAAATTCAGACAAATACTTTTGGCGTGGCCCATGTGCAAATACCCATTAGGCTCTGGTGGGAATCGCGTGGTGATGCTTTTATAGGTGCCTGCCTTCAGGTCATTTTCTACAATTTCTTCCAGAAAATTCAAACTCTTTTCTTCAGTCATGGGTATGCTTTAAAAGATGCAAAGGTAAGGGTTTTGGATTCATGTGGAATAATTTACCTGAGGCCTCCCCGGACCAGACAACATGCATGTGACTGAAATTCCCTATGCTACAAATACCAAATCATCTTACCTTTACACTCCAATTAACTCAAAAGAAAATGAGAGAAGTTCGTGTTCGATTTGCCCCAAGCCCTACCGGTGGACTTCATATTGGAGGTATACGAACGGCCCTGTATAACTACTTGCTTGCGCGCCAGAACAAAGGCACGATGATCCTTCGCATTGAAGATACTGATCAGGGCAGATTTGTGCCTGGTGCCGAAGAATACATTATCGAATCGCTTGCCTGGGTGGGCGTTAAAATTGACGAGGGTCAGAGCGTAGGTGGACCTTATGCCCCCTACCGGCAATCAGAACGAAAAGAAATCTATAAAAAATACGCGCAGCAACTGCTCGATGGAGGCTTCGCCTATTATGCCTTTGATACAGAACAAGATCTTGAAGCCATGCGCGAAAGATTAAAAGCTGCCGGAGTAGATAATCAGCAATACGGAATCACTTCGCGCATGCAAATGCGCAATTCGCTGGCGCTTAATAATTCAGAAGTAGATCAGCTTCTTAACTCCGGAGCGCCTTACGTTACACGATTTAAAGTTCCTGAGAATGAACAGATCAAAGTAAACGATTTGATCCGAGGTGAGGTAGTGGTGGAGTCATCACAGATTGATGATAAGGTTTTGATGAAATCAGATGGCATGCCTACCTATCATCTGGCGAATGTTGTGGATGATTACCTGATGAAAATATCGCATGTAATCCGGGGTGAAGAATGGTTGCCATCAGCACCGCTGCATGTATCATTGTATAAATCGTTTGGCTGGCAAAATGATATGCCTCAGTTTGCTCACCTACCCTTGCTGCTTAAGCCTGATGGAAATGGTAAGTTAAGTAAGCGCGATGCTGACAAAATGGGATTCCCGATTTTCCCTCTCAACTGGATAGATCCAAAAACCGGAGAGATCTCTAAAGGGTTTAAAGAATCTGGCTACTTGCCAGAGGCGTTGATTAATTTCCTGGCTTTCCTTGGATGGAATCCTGGCACCACGCAAGAAATTTTTTCAATGGAAGAATTGATTAATTCATTCTCCATTGAGCGAATCGGAAAAGCAGGCACTAAATTCGACATCCATAAAACTCAATGGTATAATCAACAGTATCTCAGAGCTAAATCTGAAGCGGAACTCTCCGCATTCCTTATGAAGTCATTGGATGCAGTACAAATTACTTGCTCAAAGGAAAAAGCATATAAGATATGCACTATCATGAAGGAACGAGTCACCTTTCCTCAGGATTTTTGGGAACAGGGGAAATTTTTCTTTCAAGCTCCTACAATCTTTGATGAAACGGTGGTGACCAAAAAATGGAATGCAGATGCAGTGAAGGTATTGAGTGCCTTTAGTGAAGAAGTACAAAAACTAAATGAAGTAACCGCAGAACTTGCGAAGTCTACACTGGAAAGTGTGACAGCTAATTTAGGCATTGGTACAGGAAAAATATTGCAAGCACTCCGCGTATCCATAACCGGTGGTGCCTCAGGGCCCGATCTGATGCTGACGATGGAAATCATTGGCAAGGATGAAGTATGCAGTAGAATTAACCATGCGCTCGCAACATTAAAAATCCCAGCATAAGATGAATAAACGATCTGAAAAACCAAGCAAGAAGCAGGGCAAGCCGCGGGTTCATAAAGAGCTCAGTGGATTTGAAGTTTCGATTGATCAGTTTGGCGAATTGAAATCGAATATGCCTATTGAAAAACTTAATGAGTTTCTCAACGAAAATGTAGACGATAAAAAACTTGCAGAGCGTGGCGACTACGAGGAAATGAAAAAGCCTAAAAAGAAAAAGAAGGAGAAGTAGTTTCTAATCAATATTCATTTTTTTGATAGATTTTTCGTTCAACGACAAGTATAACGCTTCGCATACACAGACTTATTTTGACTCATTTCTCATCTGGAATATTTTAAACAGGAGTTCTGAAAATAACAATAAACAACCTGCCAGTAGAGTATCCCGTTTTAACACATGTAAAATAAAAAAATGAATTATGGCCTCATCACATGAAATCGATTACCAGATAAAAGGAGAAAGCATTCAGATTGTCGAAGTTGAATTGGATCCGGGAGAAACTGTAATTGCCGAAGCAGGT
This sequence comes from Cyclobacteriaceae bacterium, assembly GCA_043774745.1. Lineage (GTDB taxonomy): Bacteria > Bacteroidota > Bacteroidia > Cytophagales > Cyclobacteriaceae > ELB16-189. The sequence continues at coordinate 5,954 of JAYVTC010000046.1, forward strand.
GCCATGCTTTTCATGGAAGAAGGGATTCAATTTGAAACTAAGATGGGTGACGGATCTAATCCTGGTCAGGGACTTTTTGATAAATTACTTTCTGCTGGAAGCCGATTACTCACTGGAGAATCATTGTTCATGACGCATTTTACAAACCGTGGTTACAAAAAAGCAAAGGCCGGTTTTTCGGCCCCTTATCCGGGTACAGTGATTCCTGTTGATCTGGCAACCAGCCGGAACAATGAGCTAATCGTACAGAAAGACGGATTTCTTTGCGCAGCATATGGGACAAAACTATCCATTGTTTTCAATAGAAAAATTGGATCAGGCTTGGTAGGTGGAGAAGGATTTATTCTGCAAAAACTTCAAGGAGATGGAAAGGCTTTTGTCCACGCTGGCGGCACGGTAATCGAACGCACACTGAATAATGAAACCCTTCGCGTGGACACAGGCTGTGTGGTAGCCTTTGAATCACAGATTGATTTTGATGTTGAAACAACCGGAAGTTTGAGATCAATGGTATTTGGAGGTGAGGGCATTTTCCTGGCAACCTTACGAGGAAGCGGTAAAGTCTGGTTGCAATCTATGCCGATCAGAAAATTAGTACAGGCGCTTTCTCCTTATGGATCAAACCGCGGCAAGGAAGCAAGTTCACTGCTGGGAAATTTCCTGGAGTAATCATTTTAAATTCTGGGGAAAATGGAGGCCACTTCTTTCTTATACGAGACGTATTGATCTCCAAATTGTTTAATCAGTTTTCTTTCCTCAAGATAAATTCCGACAGGAAGATAAACTAAGATGCAGCTCACAGAAATGAGGGTTGCCACTGACGGATTAAATAGAAAAAAACCTATCACGATCAGAATTGTGCCACTATAAATCGGATGCCGGACGTGCCTTAATATACCTGTTTGACTAAACTCACCGGTTTCTTGCTTTAGACCAACAAACGATGAAAATCGATATTCCCTAAATGCGCGACTGATCACAATTACCCCAAAGGTTGCTAACATCAAACTCAGGTATCTCATCAATCCCACACTTTCAAAAAGTAATTTTGAAGCTATGGATGCATTAAATAACAATAGGAAAAATAAACCCACAGTTGAGATCAGGGAGTACACAATCCTATAAAACCGGAATCCGCTCTTCAAGGTTTTTTCGAAGAAAGACTTAATGTTAACGGATGCTAAAACGCTATGAAGAGTAAAATATAAAAGCCAAAGGGCAACTAGCACTAAGTATTCCATCAAGTTAAAGTTAGCCAAACAGCATAAAATAACTTCTCCCGTTTAATAAAAAGATCAAAACTACCTACCTTCGAAGGCGAACATATTTTTTTAGAACAGTGATAAAAATTGGATTAATACGGGAAGGAAAAAATCCACCTGACAAGCGGGTGGCATTTACACCGCTACAGGTAGAAGAGATACAACAACGATTTCCACAAGTAAAGGTAGTCTGTCAGGAGAGTGAATTTCGTTGTTTTAAAGATTCAGAATTCATCGAATTAGGAATTGATGTTGTTAAGGATATCAGTGATTGTGATATTTTGATGGGCATTAAAGAAGTTCCTATACCAAACCTGGTTGATAATAAGACTTATTTTTTCTTCTCACACACGATCAAAAAACAACCTTACAACAGAAAGCTCCTTCAAGCAGTCTTAAAAAAAAATATTCGACTAATTGATTATGAGGCTCTGAAGGACACTCAGGGTAACCGGTTAGTAGCGTTTGGAAGATTTGCCGGAATTGTTGGCGCTTACAACGGGTTATGGGCCTACGGAAAGCGATATAATCTATTCGAATTACGAAGAGCCTTCGAATGTTTTGATATCAATGATCTTAAGCTAGAAATTAGAAATGTAAAACTTCCCCCCATAAAAATTATTCTCACTGGTGCAGGACGGGTAGCCAAGGGAGCCATGGAAACATTGGATACTGCAGGAATAAGAAAAGTAAATCCATCTGATTTTTTGTCAAGGGAATTTAATGAACCTGTTTATGTCCAACTAAGCAGCGCAGATTATCATGAGCGCACAGAAGGAGGACATTTTAATCGAGAAGAATTTCATAAACATCCAGAGAAGTACAAATCTCTATTCTCCACTTTTGCCAAAGTGGGGCACTTGCTTCTTGCGGGAGCTTACTGGAATCCCAAGGCGCCCGTTCTATTTACAAGGGAAGAAATGATATCAACCAGTTTTAAAATTAAAGTAATTGCAGATATCACCTGCGATATCAATGGATCTGTTCCGAGCACCAAACGTGCAAGTACAATCCCAGATCCACTATATGATTATGATCCCCAATCAGATTCAGTAAAACCTGCGCTTAGTGATGGGTCATGCATCACTACCATGGCAGTAGATAATCTTCCTTGTGAACTTCCAAGGAGCGCTTCGGAGGAATTTGGTAGAGATTTAATTGACCGAATTTTAAAACCTCTTTTAGTTGCAGACAAAGAAGGGATCATCAAACGTGGAACGGTTGCTGAAAATGGTGCACTAACCAAAGGATTCAGTTATCTCGAAGGTTATGTAAATTCAATAGATTAAAAATGTATGCTTTTGTATAACGTTACATTCGGCATTGATAAAGGCATTGAGACAGAATGGATCGCATGGATGAAGGCCAATTATCTGACTTCCCTGATGACAACCGGACTGTTTATAGACTATAAAATGTATAAAGTGCTTACTCACGATGACGAGACATCAGTATCATACAGCGTTCAATGCTTTGCAAAAAATATTGAAGATGTGTTAATATATCTCAATGAATATGCACCTCAACTAACCGAATTGCACCGCGATAAATTTAAAGATAGGCATGTCGCGTTTAACACGCTGCTGGAAGAAATCTAATTAGTTTTTAGAAAAGACTTTATCTGCTCTGTCTCTAAGTGACAATTGATCCACTCGCTATCAAATCGCGTATTGTATCGTTTATAAAACTCAATGGCCGATTCATTCCAATCCAGTACTTGCCACATCATACCCGTACAACTCTCATCCACCACTTTCTTCATAGTAGCCTCAAAAAGCAACTTACCAATTCCCTTTCCTCGTTGACTTTCGGTAACGACAATGTCTTCAAGATAAAGTCTTTTTCCCTTCCATGTTGAGTACCGATAATAATACAGTGAGATACCGTGTATCTGTTCTTGTTCTTCAGCAACAAAAAAGCCATAGACTGGGCTAGATCCGAACCCATCTTCCTCCATTGCGCTTATTGTATTCGTTATCTCGTGTACAGCTCGCTCAAACTCTGCAAGCTCTTTAATCAGCTCCAGAGCACGAGCCAGGTCTTCTTTTTTGCCATTCCTTATTAAGATCATAAAGCGATTCAAATAAAAAAGGCCTCATCAGAGGCCTTTCATTATTAATATTTAAAATCAATACTCCCAAAGGTTATGCTCTTTCTCCATCATCTTCATTTCCTCTTCCCAACGTGCAAAAACAGATTCACCATAGGACCTTCCGTTATTAATATAAATTTCCTGAATTGTATAGTCCCCAGGATTCTCAACTTTATCAATCACTCCATGAAACAATCTTAACTTAAACGCGTCAACGAATGATCTATTCTCTGATGGATTATATCTATTTCTCCATAAGACAAGATCTCTTACATTCATATCCTTACTATGTGAAGCTTTCTCTACAAGGTTGTAAAAATCCTTGTACTGCACATAGGCTATTGGACTACTCTGAGTAGATCCGCTTTTCTGGGCCAATAATCCAATAGCTTGGATATCATAGTAAAGTCTTGATCTTCTCTTATCAAAGATTACATCTTCAATTATCTGAATGCCAACAACACTATTTTTTGTAAAATACTCAGTCTGGTTAGCTGATAATTGCCACCAGTCAGCATCTGAGGGCAAATGACCCTTATTGTCATTTCTTGTCGATTCATAGTTTTTACCATTGAAACTTGAAGCTTCATTGATAAAATATGACTTTTTAGAATCGTAGGCAGCCTCAATTAAGGCCTTATTACTAACAAGCACCTGTTCTGGAGTTTGAACATTCTTTACAGAATCATCATAAGCCGTAATGGCACCTGTCTGTATGCTCTGCAATAAAAATTTTGCTATATCAGATTTTGCTGATTTGAATCCAGCATTTTGCTTCTCTTGCAGATCAACTGTTCTCCAAACTCTGAATCGATAAAGTTGCTCGTAATAAGGAATCCTTTCGACACCATTTGGATTGACTATTGTGTCCTGCTGTGCAAATGATGCAGTAGCCAAGCCAATATAGATAAGACAAAAAATTAACAATTTCATTCGAATAATCATTATTTACCCATTACGTATACTCCTTCAAGCTTCGCGTTTACAGGTTTTCTATCATCATCTCCAGGATCCCATGTTGAACGGACTACCTGAACATTATAAATTGAGAAACTGTCACCTGCTCTTAAACCATATTTATTCAATTCAATTGTACCTGAGGACAGTGTGATTGGAGTCTTTCCAGTAATCTGCATGGTCATACTAACAATTCTGTAACCTGCGTCCTTCTGATTTTGCCTGGTAAAAGTCTCATCACTGATTTCAGGAACAAATCTCACCACGTTGGTTCCAGGAGGAATACCTCTCTTAACATCATACGCAGCGTTACCAACCATTAATTTAGGGCTTGGCATAGGTACTGTTTTAGCTTTAAACTGCTTTACCTCGATTTGAGAACCATTAACTGAAACTCTTACATCCATCTGTGGTCTTGCAGGAATAAGCACAAACTTTCCTGGGCCTTGAGTGATTACCTTACCCTGATCAGCAGGCGCACTGAGGGAAATCCCTGAGGCTTCTGCTAATCCCTGAACACTTACGGACATTTCGTTACCGCATTCCAAATACAAGGTACTGGCACTTTCTGACTCAAACTTAGCTACAGGTCTTGCAACCCTATACTTAATCACATCTTCATAGGGCTTACCTTTAACATTTATTTTAATCTTATAGGAGGCCTCTGCGATACCATTCTTATCGTAGGTGCCAGCCGAAGTTTTGAATTTAATCTTACCCATTTTAACTCCAGTAGCAGCATCCTTAGCAACAGGAACGGGATTGCCATTAAAAAACATTTCAGGATCTTCATCCGAGGCGGCAGCAATGAACATGTCAGCTGTGTACTCTTGCCCTGCAACCAGAGTGTTAGCCTCAGGTCTAACCATAGGGACTACGCTGGTAAATTTAATTTGCACTCCTTCCGCTACAGCATTCAAAGAATCCAGAGCGACCATCTCATATTCCTGAATCTCAGTCTGCAACTGGCTAACTGTGGCAATGGCAGCCATGGTGGGTGTTCCCTCAAAAGTGAAATCAAGAAACGACTTATCTAACTGATTAGTATTGTCCTTAAACTGTTCATAATCCTTTGCTTTTTTTGTAAGAGGTGCAAAAGGTGTTTTAAGTCCCATGATCTTATTCAAGTCATTCACAAAAGAAGTAATCTGTTTTTCAAATTGAATAGCTTCCTCTGGTTTAGAATCATCTCTCATAAGTTCTTCTGCACGATGGGTATTGGTAACCAAATTCTCTCCTTCGATCGCTGTTCCATCTGGTTCCGTTCTCATCTTCTTCTTGAGCTCGTCTAGATAGGCAACAGTAGACTTAGAAAGTTCTCTTACTTGTTTTGCCTTTTCCTTGGCTGCTATAACTGTAGCATCCTGACTGGTCGATCCAAGGATACCATTCAATTTTGTATCATTGGTGGTACTATTTTCCTTTATCATGTTGACCAGCGTATCATCGATGATGGCAAATTTTTCAAGTACTGCGTTACTTACATTAAGCGCCAGGAGCGCAGTAAGTACCAAGTACATCATGCCAATCATCTTTTGCCTGGGTGTTTCCTTACCACCTGCCATGGTTTCTTATATTTAGTTGGTTAGAAATCGGAATAAACTTCGTTAATACTACTCAAGAATTAATTTCCTGAGCCCTTCATTGCTGTGAGCATACCACCATACACTTTATTCAAAGCGGTAACATTAGCTGTAAGAGTACCCAACTCAGAAGTAAACTTGGTTGTATTTTCTCCCACTTTAGAAAGTCCTTGCATAGCACCTGTCAGGCTCTCGTAAAACTTATTCATGTTTTTAACATGAGAATCAGCATCCTTTAATTCCATTTCATAAATGGTATTTAGAGCTGCTAAGTTTTTAGTTACTTTTTGAACCTGGCTGTGATATTCACTTGTGTCTTTTGAAGCATCTGCCATAGCTGAAACAGCCTTCATTGCAGTGCCATAAGACTTATTCATTTCCTGTAATGCAGAAGAAGCTGACTGAACATTTTTAGCATATTCATTGGTAGCAACAGCCGCATTGGAAAGATTATTCATCTGAGATGCTGATGTAGCCAAATTGGTTAATCCCTTACCTAAATTATCCAATAGATTTTGATCAACCTTGGCAGTCTTCAACATTTCATCAATCTTCAACAAAGGAGAATCTCCACCTGCTGGACGATTACTGATTCTAGTAGCCGTAGGATTAACCGGACCTTCATAATCCTCAGCCAATTCTGGATAAACTTTCGACCAATCTGGTTCTTCATGCTTAGGTTCAAATGCACTTAAGAAGAAAATTCCAGCCTCCACGCTCAAACCGATCATCAACATCGCGTTTGCTCCTTCTAAGTGTAGGATTTTAAAGAGTGCACCAATAATTACAACCGCTGCGCCAATTCCATATACTTTGGGCATTATGGTTGCGAAGAACAACGAAACAAATCCGCCTTTTTTCTTTGCCATGATTCTTGAAATTTAAGTTTAGTCCGTTTTTTTTATAAATATAACCAGCGTTTTTAATTATTCAATTTTGAATTCTGTACCTGAGGAGCGTCCTAAGCTGGTCATCGCACATCGGAAACCAATATAAGCCCTGGTAGAATCTTTATATTCATAAGTCCTGGTTCCTGTTTCAAGATAATAAGCCACATCTTTCCAAGAGCCACCACGAACCACCTTTCTGGCATTATAACGTTCTTTTGAATTACCTGCCTTATCATATGCATTCTCATCGATAAACTGTGGGTTAAGATCCCAAACAGTTGGAACGGAAGCAGGATTAAAATCATCCAGGCACCACTCAGAAGCATTTCCTGCCATATCAACTAAACCAAAGTCGTTGGGAAAATAAATTCCAACAGGAGAGGTATATGCAAAGCCATCGTCATAAAAATTACCACGCCCGGGCTTAAAATTAGCAAGCATGCATCCTTTTGAGTTGCGGATATATGGGTTACCCCATGGATATTTAGCCATGTCTCTTCCTCCACGAGCCGCATATTCCCACTCAGCTTCTGATGGAAGTCTGAAAGCAGGCATCGGAGGTTTATCTCCATCATTTTTTCTCCACTGATTAAGGAAAGCTGTTCTCCACTTTCCAAAGAAAGAAGCAGCTTCCCAGCTTACGCCAACAACTGGATATTCCTGATATCCGGGATGTTGCCAGTAGTAGTTAACAAGAGGGTCACCCATGTGATGAGAGAAGTCTTTCATCCAAACGGTAGTATCAGGGTTATACTTCTTCATGAAATCCTCTTTCGAAATCTGTGGGAAGTTAACCAATCCTTCGGCACCAGCAGACATGTTTGGTCCATTGGGATCCAGGAAGTATGTGGTAAACTGAAGATATTCATCGTTTGTGATCTCAGTTTCATCCATGAAGAAACCACCAATTGTAATTTGCTTGTTGAAGTTTATTTGTGTGGAAGCTGGATCCTCATCAGCCTGGCCCATATGGAAAGTACCGGCAGGAATTGGCAACATACCGTAAGGGATAATTACTCCCCAATCTGCTCTTCTTTCTATCTGGGATTGACCAACCACATCACCATTCGCTTCTCCACCACCTTTGCCCCCAATACCAAGAAGGCCGCAACTTCCTAATATGGAACCTACTAATACAAACAGTCCGTAACGAACGACCTTTGGAGAAAACATTTTGTTCATACTTTTTTTATTAGATCTAGTCTTTCAGTTTACTAAAACAAACGCTAGAGACCCGAAAGTTATTCTTTTTCGTCTTTTAAATAAATATCAGAAGTACCAAATTGATTAAAATATTAAAAAAACCAAAATAAATTATCGATTTAGTGCCGATATCGGGGGGTTCTCACCACCTTTTTTCCGCTAGCCGGATTTACCGGCAACTGATATGTAAGCAAAAATTCATGCGAAGTAGGTTGCTTTGCATCCTGATCTTTGATCACATAATCTAAACCATAACCCAATTTCAATGACTTGTCTTTCAATAGACTGTATCCCAACATTAAAATAACAGCTTCCGATTGTCTGAACGATAAACCTCCCCACATCGTATCTTTATAGTAGGCTATACCTCCCAGATCAACTGTTGTTTTGGTGAAATCAGATTTAATAAGAGTAGAAAATTGTAGACGAAGATCAAAGTTGACTTCATAAAAGTAACCGCCAGTTACATATAGGTGAGGTTGAAGTGCGTTACGCTGGCTGAGTCCAAAATCAAATTCCGATTTTATAAGATGGTTTACACTAATGCCCGCATAATATTTCTCGCGCTGAAAAAAAACTCCCAAAGCCAAATCAGGACGAACCTGAGACTCCTTACCAGAACTCTTTAAAACAGGATCATTCTGATCAATAGGACGATAGAGGTTAAAGTTAATAGTTTGAGAATATAGACCAGCCTTCAATCCAAAGCTAAGCTTACTATCCTTTATTGAAAGATGATATGCATAAGATGCTTGAGCTTCAAGATTATTTTGTGGACCTAAGCGGTCATTAATAACATAAGCACCGAAACCACTCTTTATCTTATATATCGGAGTTGAAAAACTTACGATCTGAGTTGTAGGCGCCCCTCCTCCTCCAAATGAAGGCTGATACCCTAGCCATTGACTTCTGTGAATTGCAGTGAATTTTGTAACCCCTTCAACCCCGGCATAACCAGGATTATAATACAATGTGTTAAACATGTAATGCGTAAACTGAGGGTCCTGCTGACCAAACAAATCAGCTTGGAATGCTGCGACAATAAAAAAGAGTAAAGAAGCCTTTTTCACATTCTTTTGGTCAACTGGACTTAAATATAAGTCAATTCGTACTACACTTTCAAAAAAATCTAAAGTGTAATCCTTAAAGATAAATGTAAAAATGAAAAGAGGAAAGGGTTATTTTATACCGTTCGCGATTTTTATGTAGAGCTCGAGCGCCCCAGTCATTGAAGGTGCATTCGGTAAAGGAGCTTCTATATCTAAAATCAAATTAGCCTCTTTAACAGCTCTTGCTGTTGTGGTACCAAAGGCAGCTATGCGCGTATTGTTCTGTTTAAACTCTGGAAAATTAACGAAGAGTGAGTTTATTCCTGAAGGGCTAAAGAATGCAAGTATATCATAGTAAACGTTCTTCAAATCACCAAGATTAGCTGCCACCGTATGATACATTATAGCCTCACTAAAGGTATATCCATTTTCCCTTAAAAAATCCGGGATATCATTCTTTCTAATATCAGAGCATGGGAAGAGAAACTTCTCATTTTTATGTTTCTTGATTATCTCCAAAAGATCCTTCGTGTCTTTTAATCCCGAGAAAATTTTTCTCTTACGGATTACGATATACTTCTGAAGATAATTAGAAGTCTGATCGGAAATACAAAAATATTTCATCTCCGGAGGCATCTCAAGTTTTAACTCCTGGCAAATAGAGAAGAAATGGTCAACGGCATGCCTGCTGGTAAATATGACTGCCGTATGCTGTGGAATTTCAATTTTCTGCTTCCTAAATTCCTTTACAGGAACTGCTTCTACCTGAATAAAAGGACGGAAATCAATCTTGAGATTGAATTTTTCGGCTAGTTTAAGATAGGGTGAGTTAGCATCGGTAGGAGCCTCCTGAGTGACCAAAATGCTTTTTACTTTTCGCACTCTGTCATTAGCAGTTTCAGTCATAACA
>JAYVTC010000047.1:0-10334 GCA_043774745.1 Cyclobacteriaceae bacterium
GCAGGCGGTTTCAATTCAACAGGATTTCCTTTGATCAATAAGCGATCACCATAGTGCCAGGGAATGATGTCAATTGATTTCTTAGAGATATACAATAGAATTTTACCCTTCTTTTCCAGCCATTCATTTGTCTTGACTTTAGTAACTTCTATTTCAATTCTCCACGACTTGGATTTTGATTCAGGAGCACCCCTTACGATGGCCTCATAGTATTGAACAGGATCCTTAACAGAAACCAGGTGATCCTCAGATCGTGATTCTGTGGAATATAAAAGATGAAGATATCCAAAAAGAAAAATGGCGAGCAGGCCAAACATGCCAGTAAACAAGCGCATGGCATGACGATTTCGTAAAAGCAAAAAGCCTGTATAATAAGCTGGAATGGTCGCTAATAATATGATCAGAAAAAAATGTTCTTCGATTAAATCAGGTTGATAAATACCCAACAGAATGCCGGCTGAGAAAAACAGTGCAATGCGCACCATCACATACGGAGTCCATTTTTGCATAAACTAAATTACGAAAAAGGGACTACTAACGCTAAAGCGAATCGCGCAACGTAAGATGAAAAGGGACTTCAACATGATCACGGGAATTATCCAGAATAAGTTGAGCAGCCCTTTTGCCCATCAGATGAAAATCGGTAGAGACTGTGGTGATGCCATTAAGAATGATTTTCTTTAAAGGAATTTCATTGTAAGAGATAACACCTACTTCTTTACCAACCAGTAATTTTTGTTCAAGGATTTTTTCAATTAATATCACCAGGTCCCGCTCCATCACATTGATATACACCGAATCTTTTTCTATGGCACTCTTTCCTATTTCATGAATCATCGAAAAATTAAATGCATACTGGTCACAGAATCGCTTTAGACCTTTAATAATCTCTTCGGGATAGTATGTTTGCTCGGGAAAAATCAATTTGATGGAATGATACTTTGAAAGCTGAGGCAGTGCCTGCTCCATGGATTCATAAATATTCTTCTCAAAGTTCTCATACACCGCTGCATATTCACCATTAACCTGTGGAATCAGCTTATCGAGTAATAGCAGTTTGTCCTTCGGCAGTGAATCGATCAATTGAAAGGCATGCTCATGCCCCTCGATAAAATGAGGAATGATGACATAATGTGAATAGGTTCCTATATGCCTGGCTATTAGTTTTTTAAAAATGGAAAAGTCGTTGTTGTAGATATAAAAGTCGATGGAGGCCTTGTCGCCAAGCGCATCAGCAAATGCATCATAAATGATTTTCTTGTGCTCACTGAGCTTATTGAACAAGAGAAAGACTTTGAGCTGCTTTTCCACATCGGTGGTTTTAATGAAGAAGCCCTTGCCGGGTATTGAACCAAGTATGCCATCACTCTTCAACTTGCGATAAGATTTTTCTATTGTGTCTCTCGACACGGCCAGTTCAAAACTCAATTCATTGATGGAAGGCAACGTGTCATTAATTTTCAAATGCTCATCCTGAACCGCTTGCTTAATGGAATCCGCCACTTGCAAATATTTGGGATTGGCGGAATAGTCATTCAAATGAATATGCTGAAGTATAGAATTACCTGAACTGTTCATAAAATAAAAGTAATCAGAACCATTTACTATCCTTTTAAAGATAAATAAATTGAATTGGCTTTCCAGTAATATTTTAGTATCCTTATCGAATAATACGAATAGTAAAAATTAATGAGTCTCAAAAGTATATTAATTGGGTTGGTGTTCACGCTCATAATCGGCTATCTGATCTATGGTGCCTTTACTATTTCATCACCCGTTCAGAAAGTCACTCATCCGCTCGGTGGCGAATTTTCCGGGTCGGAAAGTTGTGCCTCCTGTCATCAGGATATTCATCAAACATTTTTAAATACTGCTCATAATAAAACTTCAGCGCTAGCATCTGAGTCAACCGTTTTGGGAAGTTTTAAAGAAGGAGAAAATGTGCTTCAATTTAATGATCATGACCGCGTTGTGATGAATGAATATGACAGTGGCCTTTTCCAAACCAGTTTCATAGATGATGAATTTCAGGCAGCACAGCGATTCGATATTGTCACCGGTTCTGGAACCAAAGGACAGACTTATCTTAGTTGGCGGGGAAATAAAATCGTACAACTCCCCGTCTCTTACTCCGTGCCTGAAAAACAATGGTCGAGTAGTCCGGGAAATCCAACCGATCGCATCATTCTCAACCGACCTGTGATATCGCGCTGTTTAAATTGTCACAGCACTCATGTTGATGTCACTGCGCAGATGAATGCGCCTCCGGATTACGACAAACACAGTATGATCTTAGGTATTCAATGCGAGCGTTGCCATGGCCCGGCAGCCCGACATGTTTTTTTTGAAGGAGCGATTGATCCTAAAACAAAAAATAGAAATGTGGCTAATCCCAAATTTCTAACCAGAAGACAACAATTAGATTTGTGTGCACAATGTCATTCGGCAAACCTAACGAGTTCATCACCTGATTTCTTTTTTCTTCCAGGTGATAATCTTACATCCAAGCCATTTGTTCCCCAGGTGATTGATACTTCCTCCAATGCTGAGGTACACGGTAATCAGTATGACATGTTAGAGGCTACCAAATGTTTTACACTGAGCAACGATATGACCTGCAGTTCCTGCCATAATACACACAAAAATGAAAGAGGTAATCTTGCATCATTTTCTTCCAAATGTTTAAACTGTCATTCAGGAAAAACTGATCAATTAAAAACCTGTAAACTCGCTTCTCACTTAGGAGATGATCTAAGAAAAAATTGTATCGATTGTCATATGCCAGTGAAAGCATCAAACAAAATTATGGTCAGTGTGGGTAATAGTAAAAGCTTAAAGTCTGAAATGGCACGTACCCATTTCATCAGCATCTATCCTACCCAATCTGATAAAATAATTAACATGCTGAAAAATCTTAATCCATAAAGCATTTTTAAATCGAAATGCAAAGTTAACTTTAGTTAACAAAACCCAAAACCATGAAACGCTATAGCCTCACCCTGATATTTTTCGTTATTTTTTCATGCAACACCCAGACTGAAAAGAAATCGAAAGTAGTTTCCCAAGGTAGTCCTGAATCCGCTGGCTTTTCTTCAGAACGATTGGCCCGGTTGGACAACACCATGAACGATTGGGTTAATAACGGATGGATGAATGGTGCAGTAGGGTTAGTGATTCGAAATGGGAAAATCGCCTATTACAAATCAGTAGGCTATAATGATCTGCAAACCAAAACAGCGCTGGATAAAGAAGGCATCTTCAGGATAGCCTCACAAACCAAAGCGATCACCAGCGTTGCCGTGATGATGCTTTACGAAGAAGGGAAATTTTTCTTAGATGAACCTGTATCTAAATACATTGCCGCTTTCGCGGATGCAAAAGTATTGGACAAGTTCAATCTTAACGACACTACGTATACTACGATTCCGGCTATACGACAAGTTACCATCCGCGATTTGTTAAGCCATACTTCGGGTATCGACTACGCAACGATTGGGAGTCCTGCTGCCAATGCCATCTACGCTAAAAACAATATTACAGTTGGCGTTGATGTGAGTGATAGCAAACTTTCTGATGCCATGATACGGCTTGGAGGCTTACCCCTCTTTCACCAGCCAGGTGAAAAATGGACATACGGATTAAATATCGACTTGTTGGGATACCTGGTTGAGATTTGGTCGGGCATGTCACTCGATGAATTTTTCACTACGCGCATTTTTAATCCGCTGGGTATGAACGATACTTATTTCAATGTACCGGAAGGAAAAGCTTCACGACTTGTAAATTTTTTTCAGGAAGACTCCACCGGGTTAAAAATTCAGAACAAGGCATTTGATGGTCAGCTCGATATGAAGTATCCACTGCACAAAAAAGAATATTTCTCAGGAGGTGGTGGTTTGTCATCTACAATTTATGATTATGCTATCTTTCTGCAAATGATGCTGAATGGTGGAGAATACAATGGCAAACGACTTTTAAGCCGTAACGCGGTGCGCATGATGACGATGAATCAGATTGGGGATTTAAATCTCGGAAAAAATAAATTTGGTTTAGGCTTTGCCATTGTTTCCGAAAAAGGAAGCAGCATGCACCCCAATCAGGAAGGTACTTTTTCGTGGGGTGGTGCATTCAATACCACCTATTGGGTTGATCCTAAAGAAAACATGGTAGTACTTCTCTATCGTCAGATGTGGGGAGCACACGATGGTGAAATTGATCCCAAGTTCATGGCACTCGTTTATCAGGCGATCAATGATTGAGGTGGAGAATTTATTCACTTGATTTTCTGATCATACCAGAGCCTATTCACTTTAATCAACAAGTATTAAAAAAGATATTTACGCAGTTGTTAGTGATGTTATGAATTCTCATTCACAAATTCTTACTGCCATTTAATTTGTCTAGCTTTAATTATACACCGTAATATCCCTGTGTGATTACTTCATGGATAGCAACCGTAAAAGAGCCTGGTACGTCCTGCTGATTTTGTTTGGCATCAACACGATGAATTTTTATGACCGCCAAATCATTGGCGTGGTGGGCGAGCAGATTCGCAAAGAATGGGCGCTCAGCGATACCATGTTTGGTGTGCTCAGCCTGGCCTTCACATTAATGTATGCAGCCGTTGGCATACCGCTAGGTCGGTTGGCAGATACAGGGAGTCGCAAGAAAATTTTGGGCATTGGTGTAACCATTTGGAGTATGCTCACGGCAGCGACAGGTCTTGCACCCACTTTCAATTGGCTTTTTGCCACCCGCCTGGCTGTTGGTGTGGGCGAGGCCAGTTGTGCGCCTGCTGCGAATTCATTGATTGGTGATTTGTTCCCTCCGCGAAAACGTGCGATGGCATTATCTGTTTTCATGCTCGGTTTACCCATCGGCCTCTTTCTTAGCTATCGGATAAGCGGCATGATTGCGCAAGCATACAGTTGGCGCGAAGCATTCTATTTCGCCTGCATACCAGGAATACTATTGGCGCTGCTGGTGTTCACCATTCGGGAACCTGAGCGCGGTGCCGCGGAAGCTCATCCATCAGCAAACCGGATCCGTGCTGGATCTCCATATTGGATAGTGCTCAGCATTCCTACGATGATGTGGATTATTATTTCAGGTGCCTTATTCAATTTTAACAGCTACGCAGTCAACGTATTTCTGCCCGCCTTTCTTATGCGCACACATTTGATGAGTTTGAAGGAGGCAGCCAACGTTTCTTCTATCGTGTTGGGTGCGGTTGGGATCATCGGACTTTTAGCCGGTGGTTGGACTGCTGATCACATAAGCAAAATCAGATCGGATGGCAAGTTGTTATTATCATCCATCACTATGCTGATCGTTGCACCATGCATTTATTTCGCACTGCGCCAGCAACCAGGAGAGACCGCTGGCTTCATGCTGCTGATGGGTGCAGGAACCCTGTTTATGTTTTTCTATTATTCCTGTGTGTATTCAACGATTCAAGATGTTATCGAACCAGCGTTGCGCGGCACGGCTATGGCTCTTTATTTTTTTGTCATGTATCTATTAGGAGGTTGTCTTGGTCCATTGGTGACGGGTATGCTGAGTGATCATTTTGCAATGAAAGCCATGATTGCGGCAGATGCTAGCGTAATGACGGAACAATTTAAAGCGGTTGGTCTCCACCATGCTATGTATGCAATTCCTATAGTATGCGCGCTGCTCGCTTTTGTTTTGCTGGCTGCATCCCGCACAGCATCTGCAGATGTAGAGAAATTGCGTAAATGGCTCCGTGAACAAGAAGCATTGGGCTAACAGATTTCAATTCACCAATTTTAGCCACTTAAACCTGTTGTTCAATTCAATGTTACCGTAAGATTTTTATTTCTTCACCACCTGAAGTTCTATCTCTTCTAAGGTCTTTCTTTTTGTTTCTGGTAAAATCAAATAGATGACCACGAAACCAACAGCGCAGATCAATCCGTAAAGCCAGAAATTATTGGCCCATCCTAAATTTTCTTTGATGGCAGGAAAAGTGAACGTGAGTGAAAAGTTACCCACCCAATGCGCCAATGCAGCAATTGACATGGCAGCACCGCGAATCCGATTCGGAAAGATTTCTGACAATACTACCCATAACAAAGGTGCAAGTGTAATGGAATAGAACATCACATTAGCCAACACCAATAGCACAATGATCAGTCCGTTATACCCGGAGTAAAAGCAGTACCCAATAAGCGCATAAACTACCGTCATGGATGAGGTTCCAAAAAGCAATAATGTCTTTCTGCCTAATCTGTCTACCGTGATCATGGTAACGATAACAGACAATACCATTACCCCACCAATCACAACGATATTCAGCATCATCTCTTTAAGGTTGTAACCGGCAGCCTGAAAAATATCAGAAGCATAATAAATCACCACATTCAATCCGCTCCACTGCTGGAGAAAAGATAAGAACACACCAATGCCTATGAACTTTAATATATGCGGATTTAATAACTCTTTTAAGTTAGCGTGTCCTACATCGTCACGCGATACAGTCGACTGAATATCTTTGATTTGATTTGCTGCGTATTCCATCCCTCCTATCTTCACAAGGATTTGTTCTGCTTTTAGTACCTGACCGTTCTTAACAAGCCATCGCACACTTTCAGGAACAAAAAACATCAATAGAAAAAAGATTAACGCGGGCAATGTTTCCGCTCCAAACATCCATCGCCATCCATATAACCCACTCCAACTTTTAGCAATAATTTCATTGGATGCATTTACGGCTAAGTCCGTATCAAGAATTGCGATTTGCCAGTTTACTAACTGAGCCATCAACACACCAATCATAATCAACAGCTGATTGACCGAAACATACATACCTCGCTTTTCGGGAGGAGCAATTTCAGCGATGTACATCGGAGAAAGATTCAAGGCAATGCCCATGGCAACACCGCCAACGATACGATAAAAATTAAACCAGAAGAAAATAGTTGCCAGTGCAGTGCCGATGGCTGAAATCGTGAAGAGAAGACCGGCAATGATAAGAAGTCGCTTTCGTCCATACTTATCCGCCATAAATACACATGCCAATGCACCTACCATACAACCTATCAGGGCAGAACTTGTACCCCAGCCTTTTTGAGTTGCTGTTTCAAGTTGAAAGAATGGTTCATAGAATGGTTTTGCACCACCGATCACAACCCAATCATATCCAAACAAGAAACCGCCCATGGCAGCGGTTAAGGTTACCAGTAATATGAACTGTTTGTTGTATTGAATGGGAGAAATCATGTTAAGGTGTTATGGCGCCCGACATCCTTTTGTGTTTATGCAGTGTGGGAGAATAGAAAAGTTTAAAAATGAATCCGCCAGTTGGCGGAGAAATGGTTAAGACCGACCTGCCGCATCTGTCCACCGTAGGTATATTAAATTAAGAAATGAATTTGAATAAAACCCAGCAATTATTTAAACACGGCTGTTGTGGCTTGCAGGCATCACTTCGGTCTCTTCCAGGGATTTTGTCTAACATCAAAGAACATAATTATTATAATTCTGTTTGCCATGATTCTATAGAAAACTCTTGTCTGTTTTGTCAGCTGAAATCCATAGAGTCTTTTTTCAGGAAATTCAAGCGTACCTATCTCAGGAAATTCCTCTAATAAGTCCAAGAAGTTAATAATTTTCTGTTCGAATGCGTCAGCTACTAATTCTCCCCATTTCTCCTTTATAAAATCCTTAATAGAGCGAAAACTTTTCTCTGCTCGCTTACTTACCTTAATTGTCATTTAGATTTAAAAACCTGGTCTCTGTCAAGGAGATTATTTTCATCTTCTGATTCGTCACAAGCTATTAAAATTTCATGTTTTTGCTCCTCTGTTAAAGTGTCCCAAAGTCTGCTTGATTTATTTTTTTCTCGTGTTTTCAAAAAGTCATAAATGGCTTGTAAAAGTTGCTCACTTTGGATTTCGTCCACAATTTTATGGATGTTAGATCTTAACTCAATTGTCCCCATAGTTTTATAAAATTTGAATTCATAAGTTACCATTTTTTTTGAAACTTTGCTTTGCTTTCTATAAGGCACAACTCCTAGATATAAGACTCCTCATTCAAATTTCAACCTTTCCAATCAACATCAGTATCTTTCCAGCTGCGTGAGTTGGCTGAGTTGATCACAGCTTCGCATACCTTTTGTGTTTCCAATGCATCCTGAAAAGTGGGAGAACAAGGTTTTCCTGTTTCCAGACTTTTTAAGAAGTCGGCCACCTGATGAACAAAGCTGTGCTCATAACCAATGCCTAAGCCTGGAACCCACCATTTATCCATGTAGGGTTGATCACCATCCGTAACATGTATGGAGCGCCAGCCACGAACGATCGAATCATCCTTATGGTCAAAATATTCAAGCCTGTTCAGATCATGAAGATCCCACCGGATTGATGCATGCTCACCATTAATCTCAAAGGTATACAACGCTTTATGCCCGCGTGCATAGCGTGTGGATTCGAAGAGACCTAATGATCCGTTCTCGAAGTGGCAATGAAAAAGACAGGCATCATCAATACCTACCTTTTGCACTTTGCCTGTCAACTGATGAACACGATCTTTGATAAACGTCTCGGTCATAGCCGATACATCTTTGATACCTCCATTGAGCCACATGGCGGTGTCAATGCAATGTGCGAGTAAGTCGCCTGTTACTCCAGAACCAGCTACATCTGAATCCAGACGCCATAAGCCTGTTCCACCCTGAGGAAGATCAGCACTGATCGTCCAGTCCTGTAAAAAGTTTGCGCGGTAATGAAAGATACGTCCCAGTTTTCCCGAAGCAACGATCTGCTTTGCCAGTGTCACTGCGGGAAGTCTTCTGTAGTTATACCAAACGGTGTTGGCAACGTTCGCTTTTTTTATCGCGTCTACCATGCGTTGTCCTTCCGCCAATGTTCTTGATAATGGTTTTTCACACAAGATCATTTTACCAGCGGCCGCTGCTGCAATAGCAATTTCAGCGTGTGTGTCATTTGGTGTACAGATATCAACCGCATCGATGTCATCACGGGCGATCAGTTTCTTCCAATCTGTTTCTACTGATTCGTAACCCCACTGCTCTGCAAATGCTTTAACCTTATCCTCGCTGCGTGCACACACCGCCTTTAATATGGGCTGAAATTGAAGTTCAGGAAAGAAATTACCTACACGATTATACCCGTTGGAATGCGTTCTGCCCATGAAACCAGTTCCGACCAATCCTATTCTTAGTTGTTTTTTATTGCTCATAGTCGATGTATTTTAATCTTGATTGTTGATTATGTATTTAGTTAACAGTTGACAACCGGCAATTGGCAATATATTCAGATATAACACTTGTCAATTGCTTTTTTGTCAACTGCCCTCTTTATTGCTATTCGTACCAACCATGTTGCTCACGCACTTTGATCATCGTGGCAAGAATATCATTCCAGGTTTGTTGCCGATTCATAACTTCGTTAGGAAACATGCATCCATCCCAACAAATGTGTTTAAACGCCTTGGTGAGATTACCATTTTCATCGCGCAGCCAGTAGCCTGCATCATGGGCGATATCCAGTTTACCATTAGGATCAGTTGCCTGGCAGTGACGTCCTGTTTTATCATGCGAACCTGAGCCGAACACTGATCCATCGTTTTGTGCAACGTGGAAGTCGATGGTCCATGGGCGAAGTGCTTTCGTCAATGTTTGAAGTGCTTCATCTAAGGCCTTGCGATCATTCCAATCAAAATCTTTTGGCAAGATGCGATCTTCAGGACTATTGTAACCCATTGTATAAAGTAAGGTATGTGCCATGTCTGCCTGGAAGCCGATGTTAGGACGATCCACCGCTTCGAGTGTATTCAACATCGCTCTCCAACTGTGCATGCCGCCCCAACAAATTTCTCCTTCTGCAGCGAGTTTTTCTCCATAGTCGGCAGCCACATCACACGCCTCACGAAAAGTTTGTGCGATCAGTTTCGTATTACCAACCGAATCTGCTGCCCACTTTTCAGGAGAGCTAGCAGAGTCAATACGCACTACTCCATAATGGCGAACGCCTAACTCTTTCAAACGCTTTCCAAACTCACAAGACTTGCGCACCATATCCACAAACGTAGCACGCTCTTCTTTGCTACCCATGGCAGGGCCGCCCCAGATCGGTGCGACTAAACTGCCTACATTTAGTTTGAGACCTTTTAACTTATCAGCTAGCTTTTTGGTGTCATCATCGGTGAACGTACCAAGGTCAATGTGTGGACCGAAAAGACCAAGATCAACGCCATCAAACTTAACACCATTCACTTCCGCAGTGGCGGTCAATTGAAGCATGGTGTCGAATGGAATGGCTGGTTCTGAATCAGGACCTTTTCCTACA